>JALSJJ010000057.1 GCA_026989375.1 Rhodothermus sp. | reverse complement strand
TCCCCTCTGGTGAGGGGGACAGGGGAGGGGCCTGCCATCACACCACGCCGATTCAGCCGCTGAGCTGTTTTCTGACCGTAACCCTGCTTCCAACAATCACCCCCTCAGTCGCTTTCGCGCCAGCTCCCTCTTCGAGGGGGAGCAAAATTTTTGATTTTTATTTCGTATGATCGATTACCGTTAGGATCGTCCAGACACCAATACACCTGATACAGAGCAAATTTTTGGTTTTATAAAGGATCGATTACAGCATAGCCGTTGGATGTCTAACGAAACTTTTTCAAGGTGCCTTTCTCCCTGGCGAGAAGGGGCCTTGCTTTGATCCTCACTGCCACCGTTCCGTACGCCAGCGTTCGTATTGGTTAAAAACATCCTTTCAGCCCTCTGGCGGCTTTCCTTCCAGGGAGAAGCAGAGCGATCTGCCTTAGCACTTGCGCCCAGCAACTGAAAAGCTACCCACAACCAGACAACGGCTTGACTATTCTCTTCTGCTCTGGGGCAAGGCAAGGGCAAGGTGCCAGCTCTCATCCGGACTCTCGCCAATACCTGGCTGGGGAATGCGGCTCAGTCGCTGTCCGATGTCCTATGGAAGGCAAAATGCTCCGGGTTAACGTTTTTCGGGCAGTCTGCCGGATGATGTCAGGGAGAGCCTGCGGATGGTTGCGGGGTCTCCTTTTCCGGAGATGCACTGGCGAAGGATTGTTAGATAGTAGGGGTATGCCTTGAGGAAACAAGAATTTATTCCTGTTAGACACAAAGGAAAGAAGTTATCGTATTCCTGCGTTGCGCCCTTTTACATGGTCCGTTATCTTCTCTTGGAATCAACTGTTGCGAAGCATGCGGAAGCTGCTGCTACGGATTCTGGCCGCTACCTCAGGGCTGATACTCGGGCTGGTTATTGTACTGTTGGTGCGGGCCTGGCAGGTCGGGCAACAGGCCGAACCTCCTGTTCAACTGAAGCCGTTGACGATAACGCTGGAGGTAGAAGCCCTGACGCAACGATTGGCCGGTGCTCTTCGGTTGCCTACCATTTCATATCAGGATCCCACCCGCATTGACAGCAGCGCTTTTCGGGCACTGCATGCCTATCTGGCAGCAAATTTCCCACGGGTGCATGCTCGGCTTCGACGGGAAGTTGTCGGTGGGTTAAGTCTGCTCTACACCTGGGTTGGTCAGGACACCACGCTTCCTGCGGTACTCTTTATGGGGCATCAGGATGTGGTGCCGGTTGCTACACCGGAGGCCTGGACGCATCCCCCTTTTGGGGGCATCGTGGCCGATGGATACGTCTGGGGACGGGGTGCCCTGGATGATAAAGTCAGCGTTCTGGGCGTGCTGGAGGCTGTTGAACAACTGCTGGCCGATGGATTTCGTCCTGTACGCACCATTTATTTAGCCTTTGGGCACGACGAGGAGGTGGGGGGACGGCATGGAGCCCGGCAGATTGCTGAATTGCTGGCCGCTCGAGGCGTTCGGCTGATCACTGTTGTGGACGAAGGAGGATTTGTGGTGGATGGCATCATTCCGGGGGTAACTCAGCCGGTTGCGTTGATTGGTGTGGCGGAGAAGGGATACCTGAGTCTGGAGCTGATAGCTACTGCCCCTGGTGGACATTCCTCGACACCACCTCATCAGACAGCGATAGGAACGCTCAGCCAGGCCATTGTTACGCTGGAGGCGCATCCTTTCCCGGCACGGCTCGATGGGCCCACCCGGGGTTTGCTGGAACGCCTGGCGCCCTATGCCCCGATAGGGTCTCGTGTCGTGCTGGCCAACCTGTGGCTTTTCGGGCCGCTCATGAAGTACCTTCTGGCGCAGTCGCCGGCCGGCAATGCCAGTTTGCGTACTACCACTGCCCCGACCATCTTCGAAGCGGGGGTTAAAGAGAACGTCTTGCCGACACGCGCTCGGGCTGTGGTAAACTTTCGGATTTATCCCGGGGAGACGGTAGCGAGTGTGGAACAGCGCGTGCGGTTGTTACTGCAGGACCTGCCGGTGCAGGTGCGGCGCCTTGAGGGGACCAGCACCAATCCATCACCGATCTCCGACTTTGAAGGCGAAGCCTTCCGTCGAATGGTAGCCGCCATCCAACAGGCATGGGCCGAGGACCCCCCCATCGTAGCCCCTTATCTGGTACCGGGGGCTACGGACGCCCGCTACTTCACCGGACTTAGTTCGAACGTGTACCGGTTTATCGGTGCCCGCATTACGTCCGACTTACTGGCCACGCTGCACGGCGTGGATGAGCGTATTCCTGTAGAGGAATACGTAAAGGCTGTACGCACCTACTATGCGCTGCTGCGCACGCTGAGCGGTCCCTGAGGCTCAGTAGAGCCACATGTCGAACGTGCGGCGCCAGCGCTGCGTAACCGGGTGGCGTGCGCCCAGCAACGTGAAGAGGGCTACGCCAGCTTTGCGGGCTCCATCGTCGTCGTAATAACGATCTTTTCGAAGCACATCGATTAGCCGTTCCATAGCCGTGTCAAAGTCCTTGCGGGCCAGTGCCTCAATCGCTTGTCGGTATAGCTCACGGCCTGCCCCTTCTGGAAGTGTCTCCGGCTGATTCTTCCGGTGCAACAGCCGGATCAGCGTGCGGATGCTTTCGATCTGTTGCAGGTAAGCGGCATCAGCAAGGTCGAGGTTTTCCAGCAGACGCTCTGCTTCGTCTGGATCATCCAATACGCGAATGCGGGCCAGCAATACCCGGGCCTTATCGTTGTCGGGGTCCGTCGCCAGCAGCTTTTGGAGCAGCGGTTCCGCTTCAGCGAGTTTCCCTTCGTCCAGCAACTGCTCGATCTGCTCCAGTTGTGCCCGGTTTTCATCGGGCAACACTTCGGCCAGCCACTGTTCGATCGCGTATTCCGGTAGAGCTCCTACGAACTCGCCCACGACCTCTCCATTCACAAACAACTTGACCGCCGGAATGCCCCGGATGCCATATTGCATGGCCAGCTCAGGATGCTCGTCGGTGTTGACTTTGACCAGTTTCCATTTGCCGGCATATTTCTGGGCCAGGCGCTCCAGCACGGGGCCCAGGATCTGACAGGGACCACACCAGGGGGCCCAGAAATCTACCAGGACAGGGATACGGTAGCTGGCCTCCAGAACATCATGCTGAAAATTCGCTACCTCATAAACAGCCGCGTTCGTACCTTGCATTGTTCTTCCGTTGTTTTTTCAGGTTTCACAACGAACAGCCGGCGCTGAAGCTGGCAAGATTCAGGCCATCAACCGATGTATGCCATGCTGTCAGTACGTAGTGTTTGGTTGCTCAGTTTACTGATCGTTCCGGCCTGCACGCCGAATCCCCCCGCACCCTCAGCGGCCTACGACCCTACCCTTGATTCGTTGCGTTTTCCGGGCGAAGTGCACCTGCGTAATATTCGACCGCTTACCTTCGGGGGCAACAATGCCGAGGCGTACTGGAGCTACGATGATCGTTATCTGGTTTTTCAGAGTGACTGGGCAGCCATCAATGGACAGGGATGTGATCAAATTTTCCTGATGCGGGCAGACGGGCGTCCGCTGGCCGATGGACAGCGCTACCGGCTGCTTTCTACGGGCCGTGGCCGCACAACGTGCGCCTATTTCTTGCCGGATGGACGCGTCATTTATGCCTCAACACATGCCGCCGGGCCTGAATGTCCACCTGTGCAGCGCACCGCCGAGGGGCGTTACGTCTGGCCCGTCTATGATACTTACGATATTTACATCACCGACACCACGGGCGCCGAGCCGGAGCTGCTCATTGGCGGGCCAGGCTATGACGCTGAGGCAACCGTCTCGCCGGACGGCCGCTACGTGGTCTTTACCTCCAGTCGCTCGGGCGATCTGGAGCTCTGGCGCTATGACCTGCAGACCGGTGAGCTGTTGCAGCTCACGCACGAGTTAGGTTATGATGGCGGTGCCTTTTTCTCGCCGGACGGCAGCAAGATCGTCTGGCGCGCCAGCCGTCCCACCGGCGAAGCGGCTGAGCGTTACCGGCGGTTGCTGGCCCAGGGGCTGGTGGAGCCTTCCGAAATGGATCTGTTTGTGGCTAACGCAGATGGCAGCAATCCGCGGCGGATCATCCATTTGCCCGGGGCGCAGTGGGCTCCCTACTTTCATCCGGACGGAGAGCGCATCATCTTTGCATCGAACCACCACACGGAAGGGGGACGGCTGTTCGACCTGTTTCTGATTCGTCTGGACGGTACGGGTCTGAAGCAAATAACCTATTCCGGTACGTTCGATGCGTTTCCGATGTTTTCTCGCGATGGCAAACGGCTTATTTTCGCTTCGAATCGTAATGCTCGCGGGGAGCCTTCTCATGAGACGAACATTTTTGTAGCGGACTGGGTCGAACACCCGGAACCCGT
>JALSJJ010000056.1 GCA_026989375.1 Rhodothermus sp. | reverse complement strand
ACGGGTGGCTTACAGCCACACCTGAGATTGGACTGGAAACGGGACGGGTGGTCTTCCGACTGCGCGGCCGGCCGCTGCTCCGGCGACCCTACTGGCAGATTGATCAAGGACGGCTGGAACGGGTCAATCTGAAGGCAATCACGCCTGCCTGGACTTCCCTGCTCAACGGAACCTTCGAGGGATTTTTCCAAGGCGCTACGCTGGACGATGCAGAAGCCCGCATGGTGTTGAGCTTGCAGGATTCCCGTCTGAATGCCCAGGCACTGGACGCTGCGCTGCTGGAAGCCACGCTCCGGCGTCGTCTGCTCACGCTGAGAGTGCAGGCAAACTGGCCCGAAGGTTTCCTCCAGCTAAGTGCCCGGGCCGACTCGCTGACGGCCCGTCCGGTGTACGCCGTTGAACGACTCGTTTTTCAGGGGGTCGATCTGGCAGCCTGGACCGGATCGTCTCGACCACGAACCCGGCTCAACGGGATGCTGACGCTTCACGGGCAGGGAACGGATCCGCGTGCGATGCAGCTCACCGCTCGGTTTCGGCTCGATGCGTCGCAGGTTAGTGGGCGGCCCGTCTCTGGCCAGTTCCGCCTGACCGTCGCAGCGGGCCAGTGGCAGGCAAGGGGCCAGCTAAGCGTAGCCGACGGACAGGCCCGCTTTGCCGCCCGATGGGCGCTGGACCACGCAGCACCTCGTTACGTCCTGTCGCTGTCGGCCGAGCAACTGGATCCGCTGCCGCTGATCGGGATCGACACGCTTTCGACCCGCCTATCGTTTGAGGTCGACCTGGAAGGGCAGGGATTAGATCCGGCCACGATGCAACTGCAGGGCGATCTGCGCAGCGAAGGTGCCCATCTGGACGCGCTGACCCTTGACCGGCTGGAGGCTCGTTTTTCGATGGCCGAAGGTATGCTGCACCTGGATACGCTACAGCTCCGCAGTAACGTGATGGTAGCGCAGGGCGGCGGACAGGTAGCGCTGGTTGACCCAGAAGGGACGCGCCGATCTGAACTGACGCTGCAGATTCGTCTGCATCGGTTGCAGCCATTGCGACGGCTGGTGGGAGCCCGGCTCCTGGCGCTGGACGACGGACGCATTGAAGCGCGCGCCTATGGGCGCCCCGGCCAGCTTCGCTTCGAAGGAAGCTGGACGCTGCAAAACCTGATCTACGACGACCTGCGGCTGGTCGAACTGGAAGGACGCACTGCGGGGGAATTTGATCAAAAGCGCCGCCTGGCCAGAGCCGAAGCCCGCATGCGGGCACGCCTGTTGACGCTGGGCACGTTCCAGATCGAACATACCCGCGCCGAGCTGCGCTACGACGGTCGTCAGGCCGATTATGAGCTGCGCCTGCAGGCTGACCGCCATCATACAGCCCGAGTAGAAGGACAACTGATTCCCCGACAGCGCACCATACAGCTAACCCGGCTCGACCTTCGATTGCACGAGGCCCGCTGGCATTTACTCCAGCCAGCCACGTTCACCTATGGGGAGGCCTACCGCGTCCAGGGCCTGTTGCTCTACACCGAAGCGCAGGATCAGCAACTGGCAGCCGATGGGGTGATTGATCCGGACGGCCCGCAGAGCTTTGTGCTGACGCTCGAACGCTTTCGCCTGGAAACCATCACCGACCTGTTCGATCTGGACGGTCTGGGCGGAGCACTCAGCGGCACGATCGACCTGACCGGCCCGGCGACAGCCCCCCTGTTGCATGGCCAACTGCTGCTCGATCTGGTCTCGGAAGGGCGTCCGGTCGGCGACCTGCAACTCAATCTGCAATACGACAGCCTACGCCTTCGGGTAGACGCGCGCCTGCAGCACCAGGCCGATGCCAGTACTATGACGCTGCATGGCATAATTCCTCTGGATCTGCGCCTGCAGGTGCCCTCCGAAGCGCCACCGTTTGACCCGGACCAGGCACCGCTTGACCTGACCCTGACCGCTGACACGTTCGCCATCGCCTGGATCCAACCTTTCCTAGATCCCGAAATTCTGCGCAACGTGCGAGGGCGGCTGGCTGGCCGGGTGCATATCGGGGGAACCCTGGCGACACCCCGGCTGCACGGACAGGCCGAACTTTTCGACGGTGCGGTTTACCTGCCGGAGCTGGGCGTTACGTACCGGGACATCCGGGCGCAGGCCCGCATGGAAGACGACCGGATGATTCTTACCGCTTTCGAGTTGCACTCGGGTGGCCGCCTCAGCGGAAGCGGCACCGTACAGTTTGAAGCGCTGACGCTGGGCACGCTCGACCTGCAGATGCGTGCTCGTTCGTTCCTGGCCGCCGACAATCGGGCTTACCGCACGGTCCTTTCAGGCACGCTCCGGCTGACAGGGACCACCGAACAACCCGAACTGGAAGGCGATCTACAGATCGTCAGCGCCGACATCTACCTGATTGAGCAGACCGCCGTGGCCGACCTGGAGCCGGTCCAGCTTACCGAAGCGGACTTACAGATGCTGCGCCAGTACTTTGGCGTCCGTATTACGGAAGAAGACACGACCACGTTCGACTTTTACGAGGCCACACGCATGCGCCTGAATCTGCACATGGAACGTGACGTGTGGCTACGCTCGAGCGCGAATCCCGAAATGAATGTGCAATTTACCGGAACCCTGATGGTCCAGAAAGAACCCTATCAGGACCTGCAGCTCTTTGGAACCATCGAGGTGATTCCCGAGCGCAGCTACATCGTCCAGTTCGGCAAACGATTCGAAATTACTGAAGGGACGCTTGCGTTCAACGGCCCGGCCGACGATCCGGAGCTTAATCTGAAAGCGCGCTACGTGGTCCCCTCGCGCGAGGATGAAGCCAGCCAGGTAACGATTCTGCTGGCCGTCAGCGGCCGGCTGGATCGACTCGATCTGGAATTTACCTCCGAGAACCCTTCGGGGCTTGAACTCCCCGATATTATCTCCTACATCGTTTTTGGCCGACCTGCCGGACAGGCACTCGCTTCGCTGGCTCCAGGCCGCAATGCCAACGGAGGACTGCTGGGACGGGGGGCAGGGCTGGCCCTCGGCCAACTGGCCGGGGTTGTTGAGGGACTTGCCGGGGAAGAGCTCGGACTGGATGTGGTCGAGATTGAGCCCGACGGTCTGCGAGGCGCTAAGCTGACCGTCGGCAAGTACGTCTCCCCCCGCCTGTTCGCGGCAGTGAGCCGCCCCATTGCTTTTAGCAACAATACCGTTACGCAACGAACAGCAGCGTATACCGAGTTTACGGTCGAGTACACGATCTTCGATGCGATGATCGTGCGCGTAACCAGCCAGGGAACAACCCTGCGCATTAACCTGCTGTGGCGCTATGCCTACTGAGCCGGAAGTCTTCGACATTCCGAAGCGTCCTTCCCAACAAATCGGCCGTGCGTTTTTTGAGCGGGCGGGGGGGTTGGTGCTGTTCATCGCTCGGTTTTTCCGGGAGGTATGGCGGCCGCCTTATGAAGGGCGCGAGCTGATCCATCAGATGGACGAGGCCGGGGCGAAAAGCTTCATCCTGACGGCCGTTACCGGCATGGCCATCGGGGTAGTGCTGGCCATGCAGAGTCGGGGCACGCTTGCCCGCTTCGGGGCCGAAGCTGTGTTGCCCAGCATGCTGGCGCTGTCGGTGTTTAAGGAGATCGGCCCGGTCATCACGTCGCTGGTGCTGGCCGGACGCCTCGGGGCCGGCATGGCCGCTGAGATCGGCTCGATGCGGGTGACCGAACAGATCGACGCGCTCGAAGTGGCAGCGCTTAAACCTTTTCATTATCTGGTTATTACGCGGGTGCTGGCCTGTGTGGTGATGTTTCCGATCCTGACGACTTGGACGAACATGATCGCGCTGGCCGGGGGCTACCTTGAATCGGTCATCTCAGCCGATATGGACTACCGGCTCTTCTGGAACAGCGCGTTTTCCAGTCTGCGCTTTTCGGATCTCCTGATCGACACACTCAAAACCAGCGTATTTGGCTTTCTGGTAGGGATCGTGAGCTGCTACCTGGGCTATACAGTGCGAGGCGGCACGCGCGAGGTCGGGCAGGCTGCCATGCAGGCCGTGGTGATTTCGTCGTTGCTTATTCTGCTGGCCGACGTGGTCGTCGTCCGCATCTCGCTGTTTCTGTATGGCGCCCTATGATAGGCCTGTCCGGTATCAGGAGCGGAAACGCAGGGGATCGTTCTCCAGCGCGCTTCTCGCAAACCAACCCACCTCCCACAACGGGGCAAAACGCGCCCGCAGGACCTGGGGTTCTCCTATGGGTAAGGCCCTGGTGTACGGGACGGTGGCAGTGCAAGTTGGAGGCCGGCCCCTTCCCCAGAGGAGAGGGAGAGTCAGGAAAAAACGCCTTGTCAGGTATTTGGCATAGGCGCTGGAGTACGTCTTGCCGGCAATCCCAGAAGTTTTGCTCCCCCTTGTAGGGGGAGCTGGCCCGAAGGGC
>JALSJJ010000055.1 GCA_026989375.1 Rhodothermus sp. | reverse complement strand
CAGGGCGAAAGCCGCCTGGCCCGCATGATGTCGCTCGTGAACCTGGGAGACTGGGTCAGCCTGTACCTGGCCGTACTCCTGGGGGTGGATCCCACGCCGGTGCCTCTGATCGGCCAGCTCAAGGAAACGCTGGCCCGCGTGTAAGGCCTGCAGGCCACAGGCCATCCCAATTCGGGACGGTTTTGGGGGAGCATGAAAGGACAACGCATGGGATAGCGCTGTGGTCTGGTGTAGGCAGGCTGCGCTGGCAGTCGGGCTTCACTCCAGCCATCCTGGCCTGCTGCGTACGCGTTGGGTGCAGAGCTCGGGCGCATATACGACACTTGCGCTGCAAGCTTATGCCAACGGTTCGACGCCAGCTCGAACAGGCGTTGGCCGCAGCATGTGGACGGCCTACTCGCCCCAGGCCAGTGCGTCAGAGTTGTTGCGGCGGCCGCCTGCGGTGCCCGTGGATGTGGATGAAATGGTGCTTGACAACAGTCCCTATCTGGCCTGACTGATCACGACCGGGCAGGACTTTTCACCAGGAAGCTGGGCTCGATGAACGCAGGCTGCGCAGGATCAGCGGGCGCCTGGGGCGGACACTTTTGTGCAGGCAGCGCGTCAACGGGACGTCCTGGTTTTCGGTGCGACAAACCATACGGTCAATCTGGAGGAAGCCACGGAAGCCACGCAGCGAAATCTGTGGGCCGTCGGTTTCCCGCTGATGGATACAGTCGATGTGATCCTGACCCGCGGCGAACGTCCTCCTGAATAGGTAATGGCCGACAAAAACCTTGACAGGCTTTTGTGGCCGAAGCACCTGGTCCGGGCAGTTATGCTGGTGTTGTATGGGGGCGCCAGGTTGGTCGTCTGTTTTGTTGTCGGGAGGTCGGGCACGCTGCGTCTGTCGTATTGCGAATTCCTTCAGGAGTGGTTCACGCCCGGTTACAGGTGTCGTATCTTTGAGTACCAAGCATTTTGCCTATGCTTAACAAGAAGAAGCAATGCGCTGGCTGCTACTGATCTGGCTGATACTCTGGGGCACCGGGGTAGAAGTGAGGGCGCAGGCGATGTCGCGTCCGAAGAACCTGATCCTGATGATTGCTGATGGATGCGGACCAGCCAGTATTACAATGGCGCGCGATTATGCCCGGGCAGTGCTGGGACGCAAGGAACTGGCGCTGGATGCCATTCAGGTGGGAGCTGTGCGGACCGGTTCGGTTTCCAGTCGAGTAACCGATTCGGCTGCGAGTGCGACAGCCTATGCCTGTGGGGTCAAGACCTACAACGGTGCCATCGCGGTCGATACAGCCGGGCGTCCGCTGGCTACGTTGCTTGAGGCTGCAAAGGCGCGTGGGATGGCGACCGGATTGGTGGTCACCAGTCGAATTACCCATGCAACCCCGGCAGCTTTCGTCGCGCACGTACCTCGGCGGGCAATGGAAAGCGAGATTGCTGTGCAGATGCTGGATCAGCGTGTCGATGTGTTGCTGGGGGGGGGATGGGCTTACTTTTTGCCAGCAGCGGAGGGGGGGCGTCGCGCAGATCATCGCAATCTACTGCGTGAGGCCGAGAAGGCAGGGTATCAGGTAGTGCGTACAGCCGCTGACTTTCGCAACGGTGTGCGGCGACCGGTGCTGGGACTGTTTGGTCCGGATCATTTACCCTACGAAATCGACCGCAACCCCCAAGCCGTGCCTTCGCTGGCCGAGATGACTCGCACTGCTATCGCGCTCCTGAAGGAGGATCCGGAGGGTTTCTTTCTGATGGTAGAAGGGAGCCGTATCGACCATGCCGGACATGCCAACGACGCGGCTGCGCACGTCCTGGAGGTGCTGGCCTACGACGAGGCCGTCGCGGTCGCACTCGACTTTGCGCGTCGCGACGGGCAGACGCTTGTTGTCTCGGTCGCCGACCATGAAGCAGGAGGACTCTCGCTGGGACGTAATGTGGACGGACGGGGGATCTACGACTGGCGTCCGGAAGTGCTGGCGCGTGTGCAGGCTTCGCACGAACGCCTGATTCCAGCGTTGCGTCAGTCCGACCGTCCCGATTCGCTCCTGCGTGCATGGCTGGGGCTCGACAGCCTGCGCGCAGAGGAGCAGGCGCTCGTGCGGCAAGCGACCGTAAAGCCGGACCGCTGGCCTGTGGTGCTTACCGAACTGATCGGCCGGCGTGCCGTGGTAGGCTGGACGACAAATGGCCACACGGCCGTGGATGTCAACCTGTACGCGTTTGGTCCGGGCGCCGAACGCCTGGTAGGTAGCTTCGAAAACGATGAGCTCGGCCGCCTGCTGGCCGAGTTGATGGGTTTCGACTTGTCGTCCCTGACAACGACGTTGCGGCAGCAGCAACCTGTCGGCGAAAGTCGCTGAGGTGATGCATATCGATGCCGTCTCGTTTGTAGTGGTCGATACCGAGACGACGGGTGCCCGAGCCGACGATCGAATTATTGAACTGGCAGCCGTTCGGGTGCAAGGAGGCCGGATTGTCGATCGCTTTGCGACGCTGATCAACCCGGGCCGCTCGGTACCACCCTTTATCACGCGCCTGACCGGCATTACGACTGCGATGCTGGTGGGTCAGCCATCGGCCGACGAGGTGCTGCCGGACTTTCTGAAGTTTCTGGGCGACGGCGTGCTGGTAGCGCACAATCTGGCCTTTGATCGCAAAATGCTGGAAGCAGAACTGCGACGGCTCGGGCTTCCAGAGCCCGATAATCCCACCCTGTGCACATTACGGCTGGCGCGACGTCTGCTTCCCGGTTTGCCTGCCAGCGGACTCGACGGTCTGATTCGCTTCTATCAGATTCCTGTAGCACGTCGGCATCGGGCACTCGGCGATGCCGAGGCGACTGCGCAGGTGTTGCTGCGCCTGCTGGAGGAGGCCCAAAGACAGTACGGAATCAATACCCTGGAATCGCTGCTGGCCTTCCAACACCGGCGTTATCCGCGGCATAAAAAGGCAAGTCCGCTGGAGCGGTTGCGAGAAACCTTGCTGCCGCGTTTACCCGAGGCGCCCGGCGTCTATCTGTTTCGGGATGAGCGGGGGCGGCTGCTATACGTTGGCAAAGCGTGCAATCTGCAGGCGCGTGTGCGGCAGCACCTGACGGCTGTCGAGGCACATACGCCCCGGCTGCGCCAGCTTGTAAAGAAGATTCGACAGATCGAATGGTACGTTACGGAGACCGAACTGGAAGCCCTTCTGGAAGAGTCTCGGTGTATTAAGCAATTACAACCTCAGTATAATCGACGGCAACGTCGCTATCGCACCCGTCCGTTTGTGCGATTGGCGCTGCATGAACAGCCCCCTGTGCTTTCGCTCACCTCGGTGTTGCTCGACGACGGCGCCGAATACTACGGTCCCCTGGCGGGACATCGGGAGGGCAAGTATCTACTGGAGACCTTGCAGGAAATTTTTCGGCTACCGCGCCGAAACGCCCATCTTTTGCTGGAGGGGCCCTGTCCTCTGGCCGACGGGGATTCTTGCTCGGAGGCCTGTGCCGAATCGACGCGCTCGGTGGTGCAGTGCGTGCGTCGGTTGCTACGGGGCCAGTGCAAGTGGCCCCTTCTTCAGCTTGAGGCCCGAATGCAGGAGGCGGCTCAACGCCTGGCGTTTGAGGTGGCAGCCCGCTATCGAGATCAGCTTCGATTGCTGACCCGTCTGCTGAAAGGGCCACTGCTGGCTGATATGTCCGTACTGGAGCGCGAGGCCTTCCTGCTGGTGCGTGAATCTCCTGAGCGGCTGGTCTGCTGTATCCTACGGGCTGGCTATCCGGTGGCCATCCGGGCGCTCCCGTTTCCGCCGGACCGTGAAGCAATAGAGGTACTTCTGACCTGGGTGCGGCAGCAATTGAGGGCCGAACGGCCATCAGGTCCCTATTATCATGCGGAGACCGACGCCATGCAGCTACTGGCCTGCTGGGTGCAACGTCACCGGGATCGGGTCTGGGTGTGGCGTCGTCAGCCCGGTGAGTCGGTGGCACGTTTCTGCCAGCGTATTGGTCGTGGTGTACACCAGAGCACGCATAAATGGCAGAAACCTGACGGCCCAGGCGCATCAGCCAGCAACACATAGGCGTTGGGAAATACATCTTCCTCGTTTTAACTTATAACCTGCTGCGTACCATTTGGGACAAACTCTGGGGAGGCTGTCATGAGGCGTTCATCGTTGCTGTCCATTCTGCTTCTGTTGATCGGTTGCTGGCTGATCGGACCGATTACGTCGCAGGCGCAGATCTGGAAACGCCTGCAGAAAAAGGTAGAAGAAGCTGCCAGGCAGCAGGCGGAGGAGGCGGACGGTATTGCTGATTTTCGTAAGCTGAAAGCGCTGTTGCCGGAAGAAGCGGCCGGCTTGCCCCGCGTGCGGGCCGAAGGATCGAAAGGAGGGGCTTTTGGCATTCGCATCGCACAGGCCGAGGGCCTTTACGAAGCGGAAGATCAACGCATTCGCAT
>JALSJJ010000054.1 GCA_026989375.1 Rhodothermus sp. | reverse complement strand
GCAACGTGGGATGGCCAAGCCGTTGGTGCAGAAAGTAGCGCTCGTATTCGCTGCGGCCTACCAGCGTCAGTAGCAGCCATGAGGTGTACACGTTTGACTCCAGCAGTATGGGCAGATTGGCGCTGAAGGCCATTCCTCGGCGCTCGCGTCCAACCCGACGGATCGATCCATCTTGGAAGCGTACCAGGGCTGAAGACGGCAGCCTGTACAGATACAGACCGGGCCGCACAGGCCAGCCACCGTAGCTCAGCCACAGGCTTCCCCACAACTGATCCTGCCGGTAAAAGCCGTTTGCCATATATACCCACCGTTGCAACGGATCGGTACCTTCCAGCCCCAGCCCCAATGCCCAGCCCAGCCCTTCGCCGAAGCCGTCTGGATTTCCCTGGGGCAAATCACCAACCAGATAGGTCAGACGCGGCCGCCACAGATAGCGCCAGGGTCGATAAGGCTGCGATGTTCCCTCGAACGTCACCGCGTTGGTTGCCGCCACAGCAACGGGTTGCACCGAGAAGGAAGACCGCAGCTCCGAGGGTACCTCTGGAGCTGCTTCAGGCTGGAAGGGAATACGCACCAGCTCGTAACGCTCATGCTGGTAGTGGATGAAGGCCAACCAGCGGCCATCCGGCGACAGGGCTGGCTCCAGTGCTCCAAAGGGAACGTTCGTGAGCCGTAGAACTCGCCCGGTGGCCACCTCCAGCGCATAGATATTGGGCACGCTGTCCGGGTCGGCCGTAAAGAGCAACCAGTGACCATCGGCACTCCAGCTCATATCGTAGATCGCCCCGTGCCGAAAAGCCAGCCAGGGGCGCAGCGTTACACGTCCGTCCGCCGTAATCTGCGCTTCGAAAAGCCCCTGTCGGCCGCGTTGATTCAGCAGTACCGCCACACGATCTCCCCGGGGCGAAGGCGCCAGTTGCACAAAGAAGACATCAGCCGGCGCCAGCACTGACGTAATGCGTCCATCTGGCGCAATGCGCACCCAGCGATTGTACACGCCCGTATTTTGCAAGGCCCAGACGCTACCGTCCGGTGCCGGTACCGGCGCATACACACGCCCTCCCCGGGTCAGCCGCTTCGTACTGCCGTCTAGTCCAATGCGATAGACTTCAGCCGTCAGTTTTCCCGAGAGCAACGGATCGGGCACATAGCGGGCTACCAGCAGTGCCTGTCGATCGGTCGACAGCGCGTACAGATAGTCCTCCGTGGTAGCAAATGTGCGGATGCGCTGCATGCGGCCCGTGGTGGCCTCAATCCGATAGTAGCCAGGCCGTTCCTGATAACCAAAGGCATACGCTACCAGGGTGTTGTTGTCGAGCCAGTACGGACGGCGCAGGATCAATCCCCGCTCGGATCGAACCACCTGGACCTCGGTAAACGGCCCTCGACGCGCCAACTCAGCCTGGATCTGCGCCCGCATCTCCTGGCGAAAGCGGCGTCCCAGCGTAGCTGGGAACTGCCGTGTGCCGTACCAGAGGGCCGTCCCAAAGCCCAGCAGCGGAAAGCGATGAAACCAGCGGGTCGTACGTCGGAAAAAGTCGGGCTGGCCGTTCTCGACGAGGTACTGATGCAAATACCCTCCCCCGTTGTAGTGACGCCCAAGAGGCCAGGTGTAGGTCGAAGCCTCCAGCAATTGCGCCAGTCGCCAGGGACGCTTCGAAGCCATAGCTGCCCGAAACTCCATGTTGAAGAAGGGGAAGTGCAGCCGTCCAGCCCCGCCTTCAATACGGCTCTCATAGAAGACCGCCACGCCCTCGGCAAAGCCAGCGGGTACCCACAGGTTCAATAGACGACTCCAGTCAGCCCCCAGCAACCTCAATCCCCATCCGATGCCAAGACCAGCGTTCACTTCGGCGTGCGCGGCATGAACCAGCTCGTGCGGCGCAACAGCATGAAGCCAGGAATACGCTGTAGGGGCCACGGACAGCCCCCGCAACCGGGCGATGTCGAGCTCCTGACGAAACGGCAGCGCCGAGACAAACCCATTGCCCTGATCCCGGTAATCACTCACGATGACCGGCACGCGAAACGCATGGCGCACCCCCACCAGCGCCCGCACGCTGTCGTAATGCGCCTCAAGCAACGCAGCCGTCTGTCGCGCTTCCTTTTCGCGGCCAACCTGATAAATGAGCTCAAAGTGTGGACTACGAAGCACGCGGTAATGTACCCCGAGCGGCCGGTAGGTTATCCCGTACCACTGCGCCCGGACAGGCTCCACCATGCTTCCCAGCAACATCAACAGGCAGAAAACGCGACGCATAAGCGCTAACGTTAGCCGAACCGTCTTCTCATCAATAAGGGCTTTGCCCAAAATAAAAAATTACTTCTTCCTGTTCCGTCCCCTCTTTCGGCCCCCTGCTCAGGCTTCCACCCATTGCGTGCCGCAGATGGTACGGTAGGGACAACGCGGGCAGGCCTGCTCCAGGGCCTCGGCCGGCCTGAAAGGAACGTCGGGCGCCTGAATTTCCGCCAGCACACGCTGCAGTACCTGCAACACGGCTTCCCACTGCGCCGGCGCTTCAACGCGCAGCGCCGTCTCTTCTATCTTTCCGTTCCGATAGGCCACGTAGGCCGCCTGCACGCGATCCACTTCCAGGCCGGCCTGCTGCGCATAAAGGAGCCGGTAAACCGGTAGCTGAAACGACCCGATGGCCCGGGCCCAGCTTGTGCGATCTTCGGGATCGAGCGCCTCCAGCCGCATCGCGGGCGGACGGCCCGTCTTGTAATCCAGCACCACCCACCGATCGCCTCGGCGGTCGATCCGATCAGCATAGCCTTCAAGCGAAAAGCCGCACCAGACACCCTCCAGCCTTTGCTCCAGCGCCAGCATAGTAAGGGGTCCCTCCTCCAGTTGCTGACGCTGAAGCGACAGCCATGCTGCGCCCCAGTGCTGCACGCGTTCCTGAAGCAACTGTAACGCCAGCCCCCGCTGCACGCCATACGCTTCGGTAAAGCAATCTTCGATGGTCTGCTTCAGACGATCCATGTCCAGGTCCGACGCTTGCAACGGACGCCCCACAAAAGACGCACAATAGCGCTGCAAAATGCGGTGCACCAGCTGGCCCACGGTCTTCTGGTCCGGCTCCGCTTCGAGCGTTTCGGGCACGCGCAGGTTCAGTACGGCCCGGTAGTAAAACCGCAGCGGACAGGTCAGGTAGGTATCCAGCAGGGTCGGACTGTACCGCAGCGCACGCAGCACGTCCAGAACGGCTTCGGTCTTTTCAACAGGGTGCGGGCGCGCAAGGGCCAGTGAAACACCATAGCCAATGTGCTGCACCCAGGGCTCCTCAAGGGTCCGCTCCTGCTGCTGACGCTTCCAGAGCTCCCGCTCCACAAAACGGCTGCGCTCTCCCTGCCGAGGATGCTCGGTATAGAACAGATGCACTTCCCGGGCACCCTGGATCAGGTTTTCAAAGTAATAGCGCATGAGCTGCTGCCGATCGAAGGTGGTTTCCAGCTCCAGCCGTTTTCGCGCCGTGTCGGGCAGAAATGGATCGGGCTCGGGCGTTTCGGGCAGCACGTCTTCGTTCACGTCGAGCACGTAAACTGTATCGAACCGCAGCCCGCGCGTTTCGAGCAGGCCCAGCACCTGTAGCCCACGAAGCGGCGTGCCGGCAAACGGAACCCGTTGCCCACGCAGGCAGGCTTCAAAAAGCTGCCAGAAATCGCGCAGGCGTCCCGCCAGGTGCCCTATTCGCGAACGCGCCAGCGCTTCCAGCACCTCGATCAGGCGCCTGGCGAACGGTTCAAAGTACGGATGAAGCGGCGCCGTGCTATGCCGGGCCAGGAAAGCAACCACTTCGGCCGCCCACCGGGCCCACGCAGCCAGCGATGGCACCTGCGCCAGGCTCCGGATCGTCCGATCATGGATCAGGCGCAGATGTGCCTGCAGGGCTTCAGGCGCTACGTCAACCCCCAGCGTTGCCAGCCGCCTGCTTGCTTCCTCAAAGATTTCCGTCGTTGTTTCGAGGTCCTCCAGCCGCGTTGCCGTCCCCCCGCTGCGCATCAGATGCTCCTCAATGGTGTGCATCAGAATGCGCGTTACGTCGGTGCGCCGGTCAAAACGAATATTTTTGAGATAGGGATGGTGTATCGCCTGCAGGTAGGCTGCCACCGCATAGCCGCTGGATGCGTCGCCAGTATCGGCCAGCCTGGTCAGCAGGCGCAGCAGGTGCACCACGGGGGTCCGATCGAGTGGATAGCCCAGCGATACGTTGTAGGGCTGGCCCTCGGGCAGCCCTGCCAGTCCATACCGCAGCACCGGGAAAAGTGCGTCGGCAGCCGGCAATACCACAACGGTCCGTTCATCCAGCAGGCCCTCTCGCTCGCGCTGCGCCCGCAGTTTCTCGGCCAGCGCCAGCACCTGCCCGTGACGATCCGGGGCCTGATACAGATGGACGCTCGGCTCCGTGCGAGCGGCTTTGCCTTCGCCCGGCATTTCTTTCAGG
>JALSJJ010000053.1 GCA_026989375.1 Rhodothermus sp. | reverse complement strand
GGCGCTTCACCTACGGCTCGCTCACCCTCCAGAACGGCGCCTACACCATCGCCAGTGGAGCCCTCCTCCAGCTCAATCCCAACACGCTCACGCTTCAGGGCCTGCTCGCCGCCACGCTCGACGGCCGCCTGGTCTTCAACGCAAACCAGGTGCGCACTCTCGCCGACACCAGCACCGCACCGGCCGGCCCCATCCTCAACTTCCAGGGCAACGGCCTCGAATGGCAGGGCGGCGTCTTCGAAGGCGACACCACGCTCACCAACCAGGGCCTGCTGCGGATTACCGGACAGGTCCGCCTGCGTGCGCATCTGGTCAACACCGGCACGCTGGCCGTCGAATCCACCTTCTACGGCCGCACCCCGGCATTGCTCGAAAACCGCGCCGGGGCCCGGATCGAATTCCGGGGCGACTTCCACCTGTATCGCGACGGCGGCAGCAGCTTTGGCCGCATGACGCTGCAAAACGACGGGTTGCTCATCAAGACGGCCGGCACGGGCAGCAGTACGATCGATGCCTGTGTGGGCGGCAGCGGTCAGATCCAGGGCAACTTCAACATCACGTGTAACCTCTAACCGTGCAGGAGCGCCATGGGCAATCTCTGGAAAACCATCGCGCTGCTGGGCCTGCTGGTCCCGGCTTTCGGGCCGCGGGCGCAGGCGCAGCTTGACACGCTGAGCCAGCGCTTGTTGCAGCTTGATCAGGCCTTGCGCGAGGCGGTGGCGCTGCGCGTGCTGGAAGTGGCGCGTTACCTGGTCAGTGTGGAAGACGAGGCGGCGCTGCCGCGGCAGTTTGCGTTGTTTCCGGCCTATCCGAACCCGTTTCGGCGGCAGGCGACGATTCGCTTCCAGGTGCCCGAGCAGGTGCGGGCGCGTCTGGAGGTCTACGACGTGCTGGGTCGTCGTGTCGGAGTATTGTTGGATGAGGAGCTTCGGCCGGGGGTCTATGAGGTGCGCTTCGAGGCGCAGGGCCTGGCCAGTGGTTTGTACTTCTATCGGCTGACGGCCGGTGACTTCGTCCAACAACGCAAAATGATCCTGATCAAATAAGCATCCCTCTGGTACCGTTAGCATCCGGATGGCCAGATAGCCACCGTTTTCGGAACCGCGGCTGCCAGAAGCGGGAAAAGGGCCGGTGTTTTTCAGGCTGCTTTCGTTTGGTGAGGATCCTATGTGTAAGCAAGTTGCTACTTTCTTTTTCTTTACAGGCTTTTCCCCACCCGCGGCTCCCTTCCGTTGAGCGAATCCCGTATTTTTGGCGCCGCTGCTATCTTGTGAACCAGTAAGCGTGGTGGGTATGTATGGTCTTTCCCGTTCCAGCGGTATCTTGCTCCATCCGACTTCACTTCCGGGACCTTTTGGCATTGGCGATCTGGGGCCATCTGCCTATCGGTTTGTTGACTTTCTGGTTGCCGCTGGACAACGTCTCTGGCAGATGCTTCCGCTGGTGCCGGTCGGCCTGGGTTTTTCTCCCTATGCCAGTCCATCAACGTTTGCTGGCAACCCGCTGCTGATCAGTCCGGAGCGGCTGGTCGAAGCAGGTCTGCTGAAAGCTGAGGACATTGCCCGGCCGCCTGACTTTCCTGAGGAGCGTGTGGACTACGACAGGGTGATTGTCTACAAGCAGCATCTGCTGGAAAAAGCCTACGCCACGTTTGAGGCACATCCGGATCGAGTAGATGAAACCGATTTCTGGCTTTTCTGCGAGAAGCAAGCCTTCTGGCTTGATGATTATGCGCTTTTTATGGCGCTCAAAGAAGCACATGGTGGTACGAGCTGGACTGAATGGCCGTCTGAGCTCGTTCGGCGCGATTCGGATGCGCTGCATCGAGCCCGTCAGGAGCTGGCCCGCTCCTTCCGCAAGCATCAGTTCTGGCAGTATCTCTTCCACAGGCAATGGATGGACCTGCGGGCTTATTGTCATGCGCACGGCATTCGGCTTATGGGCGATATCCCGATCTATGTGGCCCACGACAGCGCCGACGTATGGGCCAACCCCCACTTGTTTCATCTGGATGAACATGGCCATCCCACCGTGGTAGCCGGTGTGCCGCCCGATTACTTCAGCGAAACGGGCCAACGCTGGGGCAACCCGCTTTATCGATGGGAGGTCTCCCGCGAAACAGGCCATCAGTGGTGGATGCAGCGCTTTGCAGCGCTGCTGGAAAAGGTGGATCTGATTCGCCTGGATCACTTTCGGGGCTTTGCGGCCTACTGGGAAATTCCGGCCAGTGAACCGACGGCGGTCAACGGCCGCTGGGTACCCGGTCCCGGTGCTGAATTCTTTGAAACCATTCAGCAGAAGCTGGGACCACTTCCCCTTGTGGCCGAAAACCTCGGCGTTATTACGCCCGACGTAACGGAGCTCATGGAGCGTTTTGGCTTTCCTGGCATGGCCGTGCTCCAGTTCGCCTTCGACGATGACGCCACCTCTACCTTCCTGCCCCACAACTACACACGAAACCTGGTAGCCTACACCGGCACGCACGACAACGACACGATCGTGGGCTGGTGGCGGGGCAAAAACAAAACAACACTCCCTCCTGAAGTTGTCGCCCGGGCCAAGGCCTATGCCCGCGCCTATCTGGACCTGGACCGCAAACGCGAGCGCGAGATCCACTGGACCTGCATCCGAGCGCTCATGGCTTCAGTGGCCGAGCTGGTCGTGTTTCCCATGCAGGACGTACTGGGGCTGGGTAGTGAGGCCCGCATGAACATCCCAGGCACGACCGGCCCCCATAACTGGTCCTGGCGTCTGCGAGCAGACCAGCTTCGTCTGGACGTGGCCGAGCGTCTCCGTTCCCTCGTCGAAATCTACGGACGGCTGTTGCCTGACCCGTAAGCGTCAGTCGCGTCGCCAGTGTACTCGAATGACACGGTCACCGTCGGCATAGGCAAAGTTTAGTTCGCCCTGGTAGGCTCGGGCCAGAGCTTCACCGATACGCCGGGCCAGATGCACGCCGGTGGTCGTTACATAGCAGCGTCCGTTCTGCAGCTCAAGCTGCAGGATGCGCTCCAGCGGACGGACCTGCTTTTCCTGCGCTTCCAGGTTGTGAATCAAGTTCAGAATTTCATCCTGGTGTACACGCAAAAACATCCCTGCCAGCTCCACATAGCCGGCCGGATAGCGATCGGCCGCGCGCCGGCAGGCCGGACACCGCGTCTCATGCACCACCTCTTCCACCTGCTCCCATGTCCATCGGCCGCATACGAACACGGCCCCGCAATCAGGACAGCGCGTGGGTTCCGGCCATTTCTGATGCTCCCAGTAGGCATCCTGCCGACGCTGCTTTAGGATCCGATCCTTTCGGCCATGGCTGCTTCGAAACATAGGCCTTTCTGGTTGGAAGTGATCAGAAAAACGCCAACGACGATCCGGAGATCGTCCTACTGTTAAGATTAAAAGAAGTGATAGCGAAGTCAAGGGGCAGGCGCTTCTTCCAAAGCAGGTGCCGCAGCGAAGGCACCGACAGCCTCTACCTCCAGCGGTTCTCCTGTGCGGCGTGCCAGCGCGCCCAGCATCAGGTGAAAGGTTCCTACGACCCGGTCGGGTAGCCTCCGCTCCACCAGCACCAGTTGGCCCGCTTCGGTGACGAAGGTGTATGGCGGCCAGGCCAGGTAGCCTACCACAAACGCGTCGGACTCCGGACCGGACATCCACCGACGCACCGCCTCCAGCGTATCGGCTTCGGTGGGAGGAATCTCCAGCGAAAGGCCGCGCTCGGTGTCCGGCCGGCCCACCAGATCAATCACAATGGCCTCGGACGTATCGTGCCGAAAATATGCCATGCCTTCCAATGTGTCCGCAATCGCTCCCTGCAGCACCACCACAAAACGTCCGGGCATAACCCGGAAGCCTTCCACCGGAGACGTGACCGGCACACTACGCTGGCATCCTATCAACCAGCCCAGCAGCAGGCTCCATTTGAACAGCAGGCCCAGATGCATGTAACTTGTATCAGCACGGCGTCGCATGTTTTCCTTTTTCGATCGTTCGATGGATGCTCCGGTTGCGCTGGAATCGACGGTGATTGCGCACGGTCTACCCGCTCCCCACAATCTGAATGTCGCGCGGCGGTGTGAAGCGGCCATTCGTGCCGAAGGCGCGCGCCCCTGTACGATCGCTATCCTGCGCGGACAGGTGCGGCTGGGCCTTCAGCCCGATGAGCTACGCTATCTGGCCACTGCCTCAGACATCCGAAAAGTCAGCCTGCGCGACCTGCCCGTCGTGGTCGCCCGTCGTCTGGATGGTGCCACGACCGTGTCGGCCACGCTCCATCTGGCCTGGCGCGCTGGCATTGCGGTGATGGCCACCGGAGGTATCGGGGGCGTTCATCGCCGCGTCGACGGCTTGCCTTCCTTCGACGTCAGCGCCGACCTGGAAGCGCTGGCCCGCATTCCGGCCATTGTGGTCTGTTCGGGACCGAAGATCATCCTGGATCTGGATGCGACGCGCGAGCAGCTCGAAACGCGCGGCATCACGGTTGTAGGCTATCGGACCGACACGATGCCAGCCTTCTATTGTCCAACCAGCGGACTGCCCGTCGATGTCCGGTGCGACACGCCCGAAGAAGTCGTCGCCCTTTACCGGGCTCGGCTGCGTCTGGGACTGCCCGGCGCGCTGCTCGTGACGGTCCCGCCGCCCGACCGCGTCGCCCTTCCCCGGGAGGTCGTCCTCCCTGCCCTGGAACAGGCACTTCAAGACGCCGCCACCCGTCAGCTACGCGCCGAAGCGCTCACCCCGTTCCTGCTGGCCCGCCTGCGTGAGCGACTGGGCTCGCGCGTCTTACAGGCCAACCTCGCCCTGCTGGAGCAGAATGCCATCGTGGCCGCCCGGATTGCGCGCACCCTGGCTATGACGACTTTGCGCCCTTGAGTCCCTGCACGCTGCGCACCGAGAGCAAGTTCACGTCGTATGAACGCACGCGTCCGTTCTTTTCGCGATGCCGCTTCTGCGCCAGCCGGATCAGTTCGTCCATCAGCGCATCGAAGGACACGCCGGCCGGCTCCCACAGGTAAAAGGAAAACGAGCCGGGGATCGTGTTGATTTCGTTGAAATAAACCTGGCCGGTTTCCTCATCCAGCAAAAAGTCGATGCGGGCCACGCCGGCGCATTCGAAGAGCTGAAAGACGCGCACGGCCATCTCCTGGATAGCGTGTGTCTTTGCTTCATCCAACGGCGCCGGAATGATCCGATCCAGCGAAGCCATGCCCTGCGGCGTTGACTGTTTGGTGCCGCGTCGCCCGGCTTTCTCCCCGCCCCGCATGTATTTATCCTGGAACGTCAGGAGTTGTGTCCGGTCGCTCCGTACTGGTTCTTCGAGCACACTGGGCCGCGCTTCCGAAGGGTCGCCCAGCACGGCACAGTTCACTTCGCGCAGATTACGAACCGCCCGCTCGACCACCACCTTTTCGTCGTACCGAAAAGCTTCTTCGATCGCGGCATCGAGCGCCTGGCGGTTCTCGACGCGCTGAATGCCGATCGACGAGCCCAGGCGGGCCGGCTTGACGACCATCGGATAGCCCAGCTCGGCTTCCAACCGATCGAGCCATGCCTCCTCATGGTCGGCCCAGTCGGTCTCCCGAAACCATCGGAAGTCCACCACCGGAATCCCCTGCTCCCGACATAGCAACTTGGACACCACCTTGTCCATCCCCAGGGCCGAGCCAAGCACGCCACTGCCCGTGTAAGGCACGTTGAGCGTCTCACACAGTCCCTGCACGCCGCCATTTTCTCCTTCTCCCCCGTGCAATGCCAGCAGCACCACATCCACCAGGTAGCGTCGTGGGCGCTGCCAGGGCCAGCGACGCGCCCCGGCCTCAACGAGCAACAACCGCCCATGCACGGCCGGATCGAACCGCACCGGGATGGCTGCCTGCCGGAGCGCATCCAGATCCTGATAGGCCTCCAGCTCCAGCAACACGGACCCTGTATACCAGCTCCCGTCTTTGGCAATGTAAAGGGGAATGACTTCGTAGCGGGCGCGATCGAGCGCAGCCGCTGCTTGCAACCCGGTAATGACCGACACTTCATGCTCCGGCGATACCCCCCCAAAGACCACCCCAACCCGTAATCGTGCTTCAGCAGGTTGCATGCCGCATGCTGTTGTTCAACGTTCAGGGTTCCTGCGTTACAAACCAACCGCGATTGTAGATGGCCCAGGCGCGTCCGACCAGTTCTTCGCCAACAAATGGCGTGTTCTGGCTCTTCGAGCGAATATGCCGGGCTTCAAAGATCCAGCGCGTGGTTGCATCGAAAATGGTCAGGTTGGCCGGCTCGCCTTCGGCCAGGCGCGGCACGGGCAGTCGCAGGATGCGGCGTGGGGCCACGGTCAGTTTGAAAACCGCTTCGGCCACGGTCAGCACACCCGGCGCAATCAGCTCCCGGCCGATCAGTCCCCAGGCCGTCTCCAATCCGATAATGCCAAAAGGCGCTTCGATGAATTCGACCTCCTTTTCGAAGCTGGCATGGGGCGCATGGTCGGTGCAGATTGCATCGATGGTGCCATCGCGCAATCCCTCTTTGAGCGCCGCCACGTCGGCGGCCGTCCGCAAGGGCGGATGCATCTTCGTGTTGGTCGAAAAGCCTGTGCGTTCGACCGCCTCATCGGTCAGCGTGAAGTGGTGTGGGCAGACTTCGGCCGTTACGCGCACACCCCGCGCCTTGGCCTGCCGCACCAGCTCGACCGACCGGGCCGTTGAAATATGCGCCACATGCACATGGCCGCCGGTGTAGGCGGCCAGGATCAGATCACGCGCTACCATGACCTCTTCGGCCACTGGCGGAATACCCGGCACCCCCAATCGCGTCGACACTACCCCTTCGTGCATGTGGCCATGTGGGTTGAGCGTGAGATCCTCCATGTGGTTGATGATGGCCCGATCCAGCATCGACGCATACTCCAGCGCTCGTCGCATCAATCCCCCGTGTTGCACCGGGGCGCCGTCGTCGCTGAAGGCCACGGCTCCGCCCTCCACCAGATCGGCCATTTCGGTCAGTTCCTTCCCCTCCCGATTCTTCGACACGCAGGCAATCGGGTGGACATCAACCGGCGTGCGTCGGCCGCGCTCAATCACAAATTCCACCACGTCGCGCGTGTGGATCGGTGGATCCGTGTTGGGCATGCAGGCCACAGCCGTAAACCCGCCGAAAGCTGCCGCCTGGCAGCCGGTCTCGATCGTCTCTTTATGCTCCTGCCCCGGCTCGCGCAGGTGCACGTGCATATCCATCCAGCCGGGCGAGATCAACTTGCCGGTAGCGTCGTAGACGGGCACGTCGTCGGCCGAAATGGACGCGGCAATGTGGGCAATACGTCCACCCCGAATGAGCAGGTCGGCCCGGCGCTGCTGGCCGGTCTCCGGATCAATCAGGATGCCGCCCTGAATGAGCAAATCTGGACATTTACGGGCACCTGGTTCCATACGGGTCTGGTTCGCTTGGGTATGCCACAAAAAAGGCCCGTGGCAAAGATAGCACGGGCCTGACTGTTCAGTGCAGGTTCACCAGGTTTTCCTTCAAAAAATTCGTAATCAGCGTAAACAGGTGCAGGCGGGTATTGCCGCCGTAGATGCCGTGGTTTCGGCCGGGATACATCATAAAGTCAAACTGTTTGCCTGCTTGTTGGAGGGCATCGATCATCTGCACGGCATTCTGAAAGTGGACATTGTCGTCCAGATCGCCATGGACGATCAACAACCGTTGCCGGTCGGAGAGCCGATCAGCATAGGTAATGGGTGCACCAAGTCGATAGCCTTCGGGGTTCTTCTGGGGGGTAGACATGTAGCGCTCGGTGTAGATCGTGTCGTAGAGCCGCCAGTCGGTGACCGGCGCAACCGAAACGCCTACGCGGAAGACCTGCGGCCCGTCGCCGTAGAGCATGGCCATGAGCGTCATGTAGCCACCGTAGCTCCAGCCCCAGATGCCGATGCGGTTTGGATCGACATAGGGGCGTTGCGCCAGCGCTTTAGCGGCCGCGATCTGATCCTGCGCTTCGAGCTGTCCCAGGCGGCGATAGGTCGCGGTTTTGAAGGCATAGCCGCGCGCGCCGGTGCCCCGGTTGTCCACGCTGGCCACCAGGATGCCCAGCTCCTCGGCCAGGTAGTAGTGCCAGAGCATGCGGGCGCCGCCCCACCGATCGACGACGGTCTGGGAGCCCGGTCCGCCATAGACGTAGAGCAGGAGCGGATACTGTCTGGTCGAATCAAAGTCGGAGGGTTTGATCAGGTAGGCCTGCAGGGGCGTCCCGTCGGCCCCGGGCACCGTGAAAAACTCCGGTGGACGGAGGCCGTAGGCGGCCAGCCGCTCTCGGAGCGCTTCGTTGCCTTCCAGTACGGCGATCTGCTCGCCTGTGATGCGGTGCAGCGTGACCACGGGCGGCTGCAGAAAGCGCGTGTGCGTGTCAATGTAGTAGCGAAAATCGCTGGAAAGGCTCACCTCATGGGTACCGGGTTCTCGGGTGATCCGCTGGGGTCTTGGCACCTGTCCATTAGAAGCTTCCGTCCGAAGCGGTACGCGGTAGAGGTGACGCTCCCGGGGACCGTCGATCGTTGCGGTAAAGTACACCCAGCCGCCCTGCTCATCCACGCCGTGGAAGTCGGTTACATCCCAGGCTCCCTGCGTGAGCTGGCGCACCAGCGTGCCGTCGTTGCGATACAGGTACAGGTGGCGATAGCCGTCGCGTTCGCTGATCCATACGAAGTGCTGGTTGTCCTGCAGGTAGGTGAGCTGACCGGCCTCCAGATCGGTAAAGCCCGTCTCCACTTCAAGCCAGGCCGAGGCCTGCTCCTCCAGCACGGTGCGGAGCGTCATGGTGGTCGGGTCGCCGTAGAGCAGCTCCAGGTGGTTCTGGTCGCGATTCATGCGAAACATCCAGACGTAGTGACGGCCGTCGATGGCGGGGGTCCAGCCCATCCGGGCCAGATACTCGTAGCGGTCGCCGCCCTCGTACCAGGTGTCCGTGTCGAAGTAGCGCACCTGGCCGGTCTGCAGGTCGATCACGCCGATTTGAATTTCACTGTTGGGCTCGCCGGCTTTGGGATAGCGAAAGGTGATGGCCTTCGGGTAGTGCGCCCGGAGGTCCACCATGGTGAAAGCAGGGACTTTTGATTCGTCAAGCTTGAAGAAAGCAATGTAGCGGCCGTCGGGGCTCCAGGCCCAGCCGTCTCGCAGGCCAAATTCCTCCTCGTAGACCCAGTCGAACGTACCATTGATGATGCTATCCGGTGCGCCGTCGGTGGTCAACGGGACTTCCTGGCCCGTTTCGAAATCGACCAGGTACAGGTTGCGATCGCGCACAAAGGCCACCTGTCGGCCGTCCGGGCTGAGCTTGGCGAACATCTGGAAGCCCTTGCTTCGGTCGCTGACCGGCCAGAGCGAGTCGGCTTTCAAATCATACACGTAGTAGAATCCTTTGGTGTTATAGCGCCAGACGCGTTCCGAGTCGGTGTAGAGCAACACCCGTTGTCCATCCCGGCTGTACTGGTAGTCTTCAATGCGGATCAGCCGGCCCACATCCCGCGCATAGAGGCGGTGGCCGTCGATGAGCCGCTCGCGCCGGCCGGTCTCCAGGTTGTAGCGGATCAGGTGTGTGGCCCCGGTCTGGGGGTCTGGCTCGATGTACAGAATGACCGGTCCTTCTTCGGCCCAGCGTCCGCCCCGGAAAAACTCCGGAATGAACATACGCGAAGCGTGAATATCCTCCAGGGTGAGCCGTGGGCGTGTCTGCACGGTCTGCTGGGCCGCTGCTACGGGCGCCAGTCCCAGTAGAAGCCATCCGATCAGTATCCATTCGGTTTTTCGGGCACGCATCATTGTCTTCCTGCTGAAAGTTTGTTACTCGGTTGCAAGATAGAACCTGGCTGGAAAAGAAGGGAGCGGACCCTTACATTTTGCCCGTCTCACGCTTTCCGCATCCAAAGATAACACCGCCGTGCGTTTTCGACTGCTGCTGCTTCTTGGTCTGGTGGCCTGCCCGGCGCAGGCCCAGCCTACTGCCCTGCCGACGGTTACCCTGGGCGGGACGCTGCAGGCACGCTTCAGCTATGGCCGGTACGAAAACCGAATGCGGCTGGGCTTCGGCATTCGACGGGCGCGGCTGCGCGCAGCTGTTCGGCTCTCCGAGCACTGGTTACTTCGCTTTCAACTGGACGGAACTGGGACGTCGGCCCGTCTGCCGGATGCGTATGCGGTCTACATGCCCCATCCGAACTGGTCATTTCGAATCGGCCGCCTGGCCTCTATCCAGCCCCGATCGCTGGCGCTGACCTCGCATCGATACGTAGACGCTGTGGAGCGGCCGGCCATTGCCGAACGCTGGGGGGCCCGCACCATTGGACGTGATGGTCGCGATTTTGGCGTCGAAGCCGCCTATCACCATCCACGAGGCCGCTTCCTCTTGTTCCTGCACAACGGAGATGGCAGCTGGGACCGGTTGCGGGGCAACTATCGCGAAAGCCCGAGCACCCCTGACGTTACCGGCGGTCAGCAACGCACCGGGCTGGCCATCAGCCTGGGAGGTGAACTGACGCCGCAAGCTCTGGAAGGACTGGAAGTGGGCGGCTTTGTCACCTACAACGGTGCGGGCAATCCCAACACGGACGGACGGCGCTATGTGTCTTATGGATTCCACCTGTACCGAGGTGCTCTTCCGGGGAGTGATCCGTTTCGGCTAAAACTTGATGGTCTGATGGTTCACTATTTTCGAAAAGATGCGCCCGATCCGGTAGCGGCCGATCGTCTGACCGGTATCGCCGTACTGGGGGCTCTGCGGCTACACCACGCTGCCGAAGCCTTCGCACGATACGAGTGGCTGGACGAAGGGCGTACGGCAACCGACCGATCCATCTGGACGATCGGCTTTAGCTTCAGCCCGAGTGCGCTGCAAGGGGCCGGCTACGAGCAGCAACGCCTGACGGTTGCCTACACAACCGAGCGCGTCCTCTCTCAGCGCCTGCTTGTGCTCCAGTGGCAGCTGATTTTTTGACGGATCTTTTTGGCAGGCCGTAGCGTCAGCGGCGCGAATGCTTAATCCTCGCCGGCCGTGCTGCATTCCGCCTTTGTTGAAATACACTTAGGGCATCTCCGGCATAACCTGCAGCGGGTTCGGCAACGCCTGGGACCCGCCACGCTGGTCGCGGTCGTCAAGGCCGACGCCTACGGGCACGGCCTGCTGCCAGTCGTTCGTACGCTACGAGACGAGGGCGTACGCCACTTTGCGGTTGCCCGGCTACGTGAAGCCCTGATGCTGCGCAGAAACGGCATTGAAGACACATTGCTGTTACTGGGAGCTCCTCTGCCCGAAGAATTGCCCGTCTGTGCCCATCATCGGATTGAGGTAACTGTCTCCTCATCCATGCTGGCCGAAGCGGTCTGCGCCACGGCCCGGCGTCATGGCCCGCTGCGGGTGCATGTCAAAGTGGATACCGGTATGGGACGTCTGGGGCTTTGGCCGGAGGAAGTGCCCGCAATCATCCGCCGCCTGGAGCAGACAGCGGGCATCACCCTCGCCGGCCTGTGCACCCACCTGGCCACGGCCGAACAGCCCGACGATCCCTTCATGCAAGAGCAACTGGAGCGTTTCGAGCAACTCTGGCAGCAATTTGGGGACGCCTTCGAAGCACAGCACGTGGCCAACAGTAGTGCCCTGTTTGCCCTGCCGGCTTCCTACTGGACCGACTCCCGTCAACTGGCCCGCATCGGAGCTGCGCTCTACGGTTACCTCCCTTGTCCTGAGCTATCGCAGCAGGCTGGCCTTCGGCCGGCCATGCGCTTTGTGGCGCAGGTTGTTCAGGTGCGCACTGTTCCACCCGGTACGTCTCTCTCCTATGGCCGAACCTGGATCGCTCCCGACTGGCGACGCGTCGCCGTAGTCGGTGCTGGCTACGGCGACGGCATTCCGCGCCGTCTCTCTAACCGGGGGCAGGTTGGGCTTCGTGGCCAGCGTTTCCCCATCGTGGGCGCCATCTGTATGGACCTGACCATGGTGGACCTGGGCGACCCAGCTTCTGCGCCCGACGTGCAGGAAGGCGAACCGGTCATCTTCTTTGGTGAAGGTGGCCCCCTTATCGAGGAAATGGCTACCTGGGCCGAAACCGTTCCCTATGAGCTGAGCTGCAGTGCCGCACAACGCGTGCCCCGCCACTACCGACAACACCCCCATCCTGCCCAGCTTCCTGTGGCAAACCGCTGAAGAAAACTTATATTTATCATTTGGCGTTGAAGCGACCGGTTTTTTATCACTTGCCACCAACAGGTTACGAGAAGACCATGCCACGAACAGCAGAACCTTCGGAGATTAACATCCTGGTTGTGGATGATGAGGAAGATGTGGTCGAAGTCATCGGCCATTTCCTGAGCCAGGAGGGTTATCAGGTACACAAAGCCTACGACGGCGAGGAGGCGCTGCAGAAAGCCACCCCGGAGATTGATCTGATTGTACTTGACATCATGCTCCCGGGCCTGGACGGCTATGAGGTCTGCAAACGCCTGCGCTCCCGCGTAGAAACAGAGCACATTCCGATCATCTTCCTCACGGCAAAAAGTGAGGAAGAAGACCAGGTCAAGGGCCTCATGATGGGTGGCGACGATTACCTGACCAAGCCGGTCTCGCCACAGGTGTTGCTGGCCCGTATCAAGGCCGTACTACGTCGCGCGGGCGTCGAAGAAAGCCGCACGCTCAAGGTCAAGGATCTGACCATTTACGAGGATGAATACCGGGCTTCGCTGCGTGGCCGTGACCTGGGTCTGACCCTGACCGAATTTGAGTTGCTGCGCTACCTGGTCCGCCATCCTCGTAAGGCGTTCACGCGGCAGGAGCTGCTCGAACGCATCTGGAAGGATGCGATGATGGTGACCGAGCGCACCGTAGACGCCCACATCAAAAATTTGCGCGAAAAGCTGGGCGACTTTGCCAAGCACATCCAGACGGTACGTGGCGTAGGCTACCGCTTTGTCGAAGAGGATGAACCGGCCCAGGAGTAAGCACCGCCGACCACGTGGGTTAGGGCGTCTCGCTTACGGGGTCTGGCGCTGGATTTTTCCACCGCGGGCCTCGGTCCGCACGTGGATGTTCCTGACGTTTGCGTTGTTTGTGGGGCTGGCCGTGGTAGGCGTCGGGCTATATACCGGCCTGGTGCTCCACGGCCGGCTCCACAACACCATGGAACAGACGCTGCGCACGCAGGCAGAGCGGCTGCTCTATCAGGTAATCCCCGAGACACCTCCCCACGAACTACCCGCTACCCTGGCATTGCTCAGTCGCGTCACCGGGATGCACCTGACTCTGGCGCGGGGCGACTCGGTGGTCTGGGACAGCCATGATGAATTCGGGGCACCGGAAGCCACATCGCACCGCCTGGATACACTGGTCACCGACGCCACCCCAGTCCGCTTTTTCGAACGCTTCACGACTGAGGGCCAGGTGTTTTACGTCGTGCTGTTCGATCCCGCCTCTGGCTGGATTGTGCGCGTAGGCCAGCCGGTCCCTCTCTGGTACCGCCTGGCCCGCCAGATGGAGTTTACGCTGGTGGTGGGTATGCTGGCCGCCCTGATCCTGGCCCTCCTGGGGAGTTGGATCGCCACTGAAAAAGTTACCGCCCCACTGCGTGCCATTCGTAACAGTGCCCGTAACATCATTGAAGGTCATTTCGACGAGAAAATCGAAGTGCACACACGGGCCGCTGAATTCCAGGATCTGGCCCACCACCTCAACAAGATGTCCGACAGCTTCCGCGAAAAAATCGCGGAATTGCAACGCCTGACACGGCTGCAGACGGAATTCATCGGAAACGTCTCGCATGAAGTGCGCAACCCGATCTTTTCTATCGGAGGCTACCTGGAAGCACTGGCCTCGCCTACCCTGGATCTGGAAACGCGCAAGCGCTACGTCGAAAAAGGGTTGCAGAACCTGCAGCGGCTCAACAACCTGTTTAACGACCTGATCGAGATTGCCCGTCTGGAATACCGCGCCGATCTGATTCATCCTTCTGTTTTCAATCTCCAGGAGCTGGTCGAAGAAGTGGTCGACATGCTGTGTCCCAAGGCCGAAGAAAAGGGCCTGGTCATTCAGGCAGAAAATGATCCGATCTACGTACGGGCCGATCGTGAGCGTATCCGACAGGTATTGACCAATCTAATTGACAATGCCATTTCATATACTGATGAAGGATATGTTCGATGCCGTATCCGTCGGCGCCGGGACAAAGTGCATGTAGAAGTGGTCGACACAGGCCGCGGGATCCCTGAGGAACACCTGGATCGCATCTTTGAACGATTTTATCGGGTCAATCCGGATCGATCCCGCCGAAGCGGAGGGACGGGCCTGGGCCTGAGCATCGTCAAGCAAATCTTGCAGGCCCATGGGGAGGCCATCCACGTCGAGAGCACCGTCGGCCGCGGCAGTCGGTTCTGGTTCGAGCTGCCGTATGCCGAGGCGGACGAAGCTGTCCAGGCTTGATCTCTGGCGGTAGCGCTACTCGGTTTGTAAATTAGCAGCGTGGCTGGATAGATCAGCCCCCCTTTGGAACGTGCTCTCCGTGCTACACGTTTGTCTTCCTGGTTGGCTGCTCCAGGCAGTCGTATGGTGGTGCACTAACCTTCGAGACCTATGCCACGGAAAAAGAAAGCAACAGCTACTGTAAAAGAAGCGCTTCCAGCAACGGAACGCAATGGCCAGCAGGTAACGGCACTGCCCGTACTGGCCTATGAGGGGCCGCTCAACATCCGGCCGGTAGGCCCGGCTGACTTCGACCCGGACACGCTGCTACGCATCTATCGCACGATGCTCCTGGCACGGCGACTGGATGAAAAAATGCTGACCCTGCTCAAGCAGGGGAAAGGATTTTTCCATATTGGCGGCGCCGGCCACGAAGCTGCTCAGGCTGCCGTGGGTCTTCTGTCGAAGCCGGGCTTCGACTGGTTCTGGATGTATTACCGGGATCTGTGCATGTATCTCATGCTGGGCGGTCGGCCCGAAGATGTGCTGCTGGCCCATCTGGCCAAGGCAGATGACCCCAACTCGGGGGGACGCCAGATGCCTTCGCATTATAGCGACCGTGCCAAACATATCGTAACGCCTTCATCCTCGGTGGGCGCCCAGTTTCTGCCAGCTCTTGGTACTGCGATGGGTATCCAGCGCCGGGGTGAAGCTGCTTACGTCTATTGCTCAGCCGGCGAAGGGGCAACCTCCCAAGGGGCCTTCCATGAATCGCTCAACTGGGCAGCCCGCATCAAAGCGCCTGTATTGTATTTCATTCAGAACAACCACTACGCTATCTCCGTCCCGATCGAACAACAGACCGCCGGTGGCAACCCCTACAAGCTGGGAGCTGGCTATGAGGGACTGGCCCGCATTCATGTAGATGGTACAGACTTCTTCAAAGCCTATGCTGCCGCTCAGGCCGCCCTTGAGCACATCCGGGCTGGCAAAGGGCCGGTCCTGCTGGTGGCCGACGTCGTTCGCCTGCTCCCCCATTCCTCTTCCGACAACCACGCAAAGTACCGCCTACCCGAGGAGCTGGAAAAAGAGCGCCAGCTCGATCCTATTCTGCGTATGGAGCACACCCTGCAACAGGCCGGCCTGCTCCACGCCGATCAGATCGAAGCAATCCGGCAGGAAGTGCGTCGCCAGGTCGACGAAGCGGCCCGCTGGGCCGAGCAACAGCCAGATCCAGCTCCCAGCACAGCGACACGTTACGTGTACTGCGAAGAGCCGCTTGATCTGGCCTATGAAAAAAGCCAGCCTTCCGGGCCACCCGTAGTGATGGTCGACGCCATCAACCATGCCCTGCATGAAGAGATGGAGCGCGACGAGCGCGTCATTGTCTATGGGGAGGATGTAGCGGATCCCAAAGGCGGTGTGTTTACCGCCACACGCGGCCTTTCCGAGCGCTTCGGCTATGATCGGTGCTTCAACTCGCCACTGGCTGAGGCGTCGATCATCGGAACGGCCGTAGGGCTGGCCGCCTATGGCTTCAAGCCGGTCGTCGAGATTCAGTTCGCCGACTACATCTGGCCGGCCATGCAACAGCTACGCAACCAGGTAGCCCCCTTCCGCTATCGCTCAAACAATGCCTGGGAATGCCCGCTTGTCATTCGCGTCCCATGCGGCGGGTACATCCACGGAGGACTGTGCCATTCACAGAACATCGAGGGCATCTTTGGCCATATGCCCGGTTACAAGATCGCCATGCCCTCGAATGCAGCCGACGCTAAAGGCTTGCTGAAGACAGCGATTCGCATGCGTGATCCAGTCCTCTTTCTGGAACATAAAGCGCTCTATCGAGCGGCTGCAGCACGTACGCCAGAACCCGATGCCGACTACCTGCTCCCATTCGGCAAGGCCCGCATCGTGCAGGAAGGCACCGATCTGACCATTGTTACCTATGGCATGATGGTCCATAAGTCGGTCAGCGTAGCCCGCCGGCTGGCCAGAGAAGAGGGGGTCTCGATCGAAATCATCGACATCCGCACCATCCTTCCGCTGGACATCGATACGATTCTGGCTTCGGTGCAGAAAACCAACCGCGTGCTGGTGGTCTACGAAGACCACGAATTTGCTGGATTCGGGGCCGAGATTGCCGCGCAGATTACCGCCAAAGCCTTTGAGCATCTGGATGCGCCCGTGCAGCGCGTGGCCGGTGCCTTCACCCCTATTCCGTTTGCCGAACCGCTGGAGAACGCTGTCCTCCCGCAGGACGAAGACATCCTGCGGGCTGTCCGTGCCCTCCTGGCCTACTGAAATGAAATACAGCCCTACTAAATGAAGAAAAAAGCCCGAACCTTGAGGGTTCGGGCTTTTTCTATGGATTACAGCTACCTGTGTCAGTTATTGTTTAATGCGGCGCAGGCCTCAACTTCCCGAGCTTTTTCGGTTTGGTCGGTCTGCACATAGGCCTGGAAAAGCGCCCGGCAGATCGGTTGGATGTTTTCACCGCGGGCCTCCAACAGCTCACGGGCACGCTCCAGCGGAGGAATCGCCTGGGCAAAAAGCTGCCGTCGCTCCTCAATCAGGCGGGCAACCGCTTCCTCCAGTTGCTGAATCTGCTCCTGAGAAAGCTCGCTGCGATGTGTGCGCAGGCTATCATCCAACGCTACTGCTTGATCATTCACATCTACGGCTTTGTTAATATACGCCGCTCCCAGGTTGTAGAAGGCGTTGGCGTATTCTGGATCCAGCTCGGTCGCTTTTGTTAAATGCTCGATGGCCTCATCATACCGCCCGGCTTCCAGCAGCAGCGAACCATAGTTGTAACGGTAGAGCTTGTTATCCGGCTCCTTTTCTACCGCTTCTTTGTAGATGTCCATCGCCTCTGTTACTTTGCCGGCCTGGACATAGGCGTTGAGCAACTGCGACTGCACGTCTGGATCGTCCGGGTAGCGCTCACGCGCCTGCTCCAGCACTTCCAGCGCTTTTTCAGGCTGCTGCTGGAGTCGATACAGATCGGCCAGAATCAGATAGGTATCCTTCGAAGTCTCGCCTCGCGCAATGGCTGCTTCCAGCGGAGCAATCGCTTCGGCATGCCTGCGGGCATTCATCAATGAGAACGCCTGATTCACATAAGCCCCGGCCGAATCGGGCTGGATGATCGTGGCATTGCCAAAATAGATCGCCGCGTGCAGATAGTAGGTCGAATCTTCACGGCCGCGGTTGAACGCATTCACGCCATTCTGAAACTCCCGAATGTAAGCAAAGCGCAACTGGTTGAGGACACTTTCCTGCAGCTTGGGATCCAGCTCTACAGCTTTCTGGAAAGCTGCCACCATAGCCCGCACGGTATCCTGCCGGGCTTCAGGATCAAGGTCCTGCTGATTACTCAGGAGGTCCAGGATAATGCGTCCCTTCAATTCGTAGGCTTCCGCATTCTGCGGATCCCTCTGGAGGGCTTTCTCGACGTTTTCCAGAGCCCGCGCATAATCCTTGTTACGCAGGTCCAGCTTGGCGCCTTCGATATTGGGGTCGCCGGAGCAGCCGCCAGCACCGGCCAGCATCAGCACCAGTCCGGCTACCAGCAACGCACCCAGCGGACGCTTCCAGGAAAGATGATGCAACGCGTTCATCTTGCTCTCAGCTTTTGCAGTTAACCGAATGCAAATAACTCTAAATGGTAAGTTAAAGATAGAATAGGCCCGGCACAACCTGTTTGTGCGATTCTCCCATTTTTGATTGGCAGCCAACGCCGGGTATCACAGCATGTCAGCTACCCTCTGTCGGCTCATCCGTACACTGCTGCCTGCTTTACAGCAGTATGTGTCAAGATGGCGCACTTCCTGTACCGGCACAGCTGTTGATGAAACGAAGGATGCGCTTGCTGAGCAAGACAAACCGTCAACAAACTGGAGAAGAGAGCCATGACGAGCCTGGTTCGCTTTTCGCCGATGACGGAACTGCGTCGGCTGCAGCGGGAAATGGATCGGCTGTTTGATACAATCTTCGGACGCGAAGCGGAAGCGGCTGAGGAAACGGCTCCAGTAAGCTGGGTACCACGGGCTGACCTGGCCGAAACGGACGATGCCTATCTGATTCAGCTTGACGTACCCGGCATGAGCAAGGATGAGCTGTCGGTGACCTATCACGACGGCACGCTCACAGTCAGTGGTGAGCGAAAGTCGGAAACAAAGGAAGAAAAACCCAACTACCTGCGGGTAGAACGGAGCTACGGCCGCTTCTATCGGAGCTTTACCCTGCCGAAGGCAGTCGACGAAAAGCACATTGAAGCCAAGTACGAAAACGGTGTGCTGACAATCCGCGTGCCCAAGGCCGAAGGCAGCAAGGCGCGTCGGATCGAGATCAGCTAAGCTGATGAAACCGGCGAGCGAGGGCTACCGGTCTGGCGGTAGCCCTTTTTTTCTTAGCGTCAAACGTAGCCTCCCGCCGTGGTGAGCGTGGCGTAAAGATACTGCTTCATGCACTTTCAGAGGCCCTCTGCAGACGGTGGCCTGAGGGGGCAGTCCATCAGAGATCCAGTTCGCACGATCAGCGCGTTCCCCAGTAGCTGCGCCTGCCGCTGTTTAAAACCATTGCCTTAAAACTTCAGGAATCCCTCTTCTCCTCCTGGCGTACGCATGCAGGTATGCAGATGCAGAGGCTGAGTTTTCAGGAGTGCATTGCGCTGTTGCGCCAACGGCTGGCCGGTCCGCTACCCGGAGCCGCCGCTCAACTTCAGATGGCACCGGAGTACCGACAGCTCCCTGAGCAATTTGGCATCGCAGGAAAGCCCTGTCGTGAGGCCGGGGTGCTGATCCTGCTATTCCCGGAGGAGGAGCGCCCACACGTGCTCCTGGTTGCCCGTCCTTCCCATCTGAAAGAACATGGAGGCCAGATTGGCTTTCCGGGCGGCCGCCGTGAACCCGAAGAAACCTTGCAGGAGACAGCGCTGCGGGAGGCGTACGAAGAACTGGGGCTGCCACCAGATCAGATCGAGCTGCTCGCCCCCCTGACCCCCCTGTATATCCCGGTCTCTAACTTCTGCGTTCACCCGTTTGTCGGTTACATCGCTTCCCTGCCCACCCTACATCCCTGCCCGGAAGAGGTGGAAGCTGTGCTGCGCATCCCACTGGCCACCCTGATGGACCCTGCCAGCCGTCGCCGAGAACGCTGGACCATTCGAGGTCGCACAGTTATGGTGCCTTTTTTTGCCGTGCAGCATTATCGTATATGGGGCGCTACTGCTATGATGCTGGCCGAACTTCTGGCGCTTCTTACGCCGAATTGCTTGATGGATTAATTGAAAGGCCAACTTTTGCCCCTATTTCTCGCCGAAGTTTCTGGTAAATACCTGTCAACCCCCGCAGGCGCTGCATCCCCAGCAGCGGGGCAATCCCCAGACGATTCAGCAGATCTTCTGGTGCTTCCAGTACGGCTTCGGGCGGCTCCCCGTTGAAAGCCTCTACCAGCAATGCAACGAACGCTCGCGGTATGGGCGCTTCTCGTGGTACGTCGGCATAGATGCGCACCTGGCCCTCCTGCACCTCTGGCAGGAAGAAAACAGGCGACTGGCATTCATGCACCATGCCCAACCCTGCATCCCGAAGCGGGACGTACTCCAGCGGCAGCGGCGGCAATCGATCGACAAAGTCCAATAACAATTCCAACCGCTCCTCAGGATCGGCCTCCTGAAACAGTTCGAGCAAAGTGTCCAACTTACGCATGGCCCTCATTTTTCAGTGAAGACGCGCGTTTCCCCTTTTTGCTCCAGAGAAAAAAGCCTCTGGCCTCCGAAGCTTAGCCGTCAGATACCTTCGTTTCAGGATCGCCCCTTTCAATGGGCACACCCACCAGATTGCCCCACTCGGTCCACGAACCGTCGTAGTTTTTGACGTTTTTGAAACCCAGCAGATATTTCAGCACAAACCAGGTATGGCTCGAGCGTTCGCCAATACGGCAGTAGGTGATCACTTCATCATCGGGCTTTAATCCCTTGTCCTGTAGATAGATGCGCTCCAGCTCCTCCCGTGATTTGAAGGTGCCATCCTCCCGAACGGCCATGCTCCAAGGGACATTTCTGGCCCCCGGGATATGCCCCGCTCGCAACGCACCCTCCTGGGGATAATCGGGCATATGAACCAGCTCTCCCCGATACTCCGCCGGCGTACGCACGTCGATCAGCGGTTTACCTGCCTGCACATGCGCCATTACTTCTTTCCAGAACGTCCGAATCGACCGGTCCGGCTTTCGGGCCCGATAGACTGTACGCGGAAACGAGGGCACCTCGCGCGTCAATGGACGCCCCTCTGCAATCCACTTCTGGCGTCCCCCATCCATGATGGCACACCGTTCATGCCCCAATAGCTTGAACACCCAGAAAGCATAGCAGGCCCACCAGTTGTGCTTATCGCCGTAAAACACAACCAGCGTGTCATTCGCAATGCCCCGTGCAGCGCAGAGCTCTTCAAACTGTTCCCTGGAGATGTAATCTCGGATCACTGGATCCTGTAGATCCTGGACCCAGTCGATTTTGACCGCATTGGGGATATGGCCGGTTTCGTAAAGTAGCACATCTTCGTCGGACTCAACGATCCGTACATGTTCCGTGTCTTTCAGGTGGGCAGCCACCCAGTCGGTGGAGACCAGTACCTCTGGATGCGCATAGGTAGCCATCACTGCACCATACGATTCGTGGTTGGAAGGCTTTAGGCTGAGCGTCAACTACCGTCGGCTAAGGCTGTTGTCCGCTATGAGGCCGCTGCATTCGGGATCCCTCTGCAACAACTACCGCTCGCTGTCAAACGAGCAGTCTTGACCGCCAGCGGTCTGGCGGGAGCACCTACCGATCACGTGCGTGATAGCCACTGCCACACGGTGTCGACGGTCGGCAGGGGGGTTTCCAGCAGGAGCGCATGTAGCCGGGCCATCTCGTAACCCCGCCCCATGCCGGCCACGGCCCATACCTGATCACCCCGCAGATAACAGGCCAGGAACTTTCGAGCTGACGGATCACCGTCGAGTACCACTTCGTCCCAGGTTTCCACATAGCCCAGGTACTGGAGGCTCACACCGAACTGACGCGTCCAGAAAAACGGTACACCCTGGTAGGGTTGACGCGCCCCGGCGGCGTTGGCCCCAGCCAGTCGTCCATGCTGCGCTGCCAGGCGCCAGTGCTCAATCCGGATAGGCCTGCCGGTACGCCAGTCTGGAAAACGTGCGGCATCCCCTGCTACGAACAGACCGTCGGCTGCCTGCAAATAAGCATCGACCAGAATGCTGCCATCCGGTGCTTTTTGCACGCCCTGCATAAAATCCGTGGCGGGCTGCACGCCTATGCCCACAACCACCAGATCAGCTGGAAGCCGGTCGCCGTTGTCGAGCACAACCTGCTGTACCCGATCGGTCCCTTCAAATGCCTGCACGGTATGTCCCAGCCGAAACGTTACGCCATGCGCTTCATGCAACGTCTGTAATACGCGGCCCACTTCGCCGCCCAGCGTACGCTCAAAAGGTACCGTTTCGGGTGCTACCACAGTCACTGCCAGCCCAAGATGACGCAGACTTTGCGCAACCTCCATCCCAATGAAGCTGGCCCCCACCACCACTGCCCGGTGGGCTTGCGCCGCAGCCATCCGAATGGCCCGGCTATCCTCAATGGTGCGCAGCATAAAGATGCCCGGCAGTTCGGCGCCTGGTACGGCTAACCGCCGCGGTCGCGCGCCTGGTGCCACCACAGCCACCTCGTAGCGTAGCTGCTCGCCATTAGCCAACGTAACCGTTCGGGCGGCCGCATCCAGCATCTTCACGGCCTGCGGTATGATCTCAATGTCGGCGGCTTTGTAGAAGTCCGGATCGCGCAGCGGCATCCATGCTTCAGGCGCCTCACCGGCCAGGTACTCCTTGCTCAGGTTCGGTCGGTCGATCGGCGGAAACTCCCCATTGGTCATCCATACCACCTGCCCTGTAAAACCCTGGGTCCGCAGCGCCTCGACGGCATAGGCACCGGCACAGCCGGCGCCGATCACCACGCAGGTGCGTGCGTCCTGCGGATCGCGCTGCCCCAGTTGCGGCGTTCGCCGCCCTTCTACCGCTTCCGCCAACTCCACGAGCACCTGCTCGCCTTCTACACGCACTGGAAACGTTGGCAGATGATCCAGACCTGGCGGTTCCAGATGCGCGCCTGTACGTGCATGAAAGCAGGCATGATGCCAGGGACAGATAATCCGCTCGCCATGCAGCACGCCTGTAGCCAGCGGTGCACCATAGTGCGTACAGCGGGCCCCCAGCGCATAAAACTGGCCATCCAACCGCACCAGCAGCAAGTCGGTATCACCAGCTTTTACCTGTTTCATCTGGCCATCGGCCAGCTCGTCGATTCGGGCGACAGCATAGACCGGCATGGTGGACAGCTTTTTGTTTCAACAGAGAAGTAGCATTTGAAGATAACTGGCTCGGACCAGAACGTCCAGCTTCACGCTTCAACGATCCAGTTATAAGACCCGCAGCACAATCTTTCCTACATTCTGATTGGACTCCATACGCCGATGCGCGTCGGCTACTTCGGTCCAGTTGTAGATTCGGTCAATCACGGGTCGTAGCCGTCCTTCAGCAAAATCGTTCAAGAAGCGTTCGGCAAATTCCTGCGTGAGCCGCACCTTATAGTCGCGGGCACGGTTACGAAGCGTCGAAGCGATTAGTTGAGCTCGTCGGGCAAAAAGGAGACGCAGGTTGAATGCCTCAACCCGGCTGCCCCCCAGGGTTGCCAGCAACACAATCCGGCCGTCCATCGCCAGACACCGCAGATTGGGCTCCAGGTAAGGGGCCCCGACAAAATCGATAATCAGGTGCACACCCGTGCCACCGGTCACCTCCTGGATGCGTTCGGCAAAGTCTTCCTGACGATAATCGATTGTTGTTTCGGCCCCCAGCGTCCGGCAAACCCCGTGCTTAGGCGCTGACGCGGTAACGTGCACATGAGCCCCCAGACATCGGGCTAACTGGATGGCGGCCGTTCCTACACCACTGGCCCCTGCATGAACGAGCACGTGTTCGTTTTGTTGAAGCTGTCCCAGCCAGCACAACGCCTGATAGGCCGTCAGAAACACCTCCGGAATGGCGGCTGCTTCTTCAAACGACAGGTTATCCGGAATGCGCATGGCCATTCCGGCCGGCAACACAGCATATTCCGCATAGCCTCCTCCTTCGACGAGCCCGAACACCCGGTCGCCCGTCTGCCAGCCGGTCACGCCAGGCCCCAACGCCGCCACCGTCCCGGCCACGTCCAGCCCCAAAATCGGACTGGCACCCGGCGGTGGTGGATACTTTCCTTCGCGCTGAAGCAAATCGGCCCGGTTGAGCGAAGTGGCTCGAACACGCACCAACAACTCACCCGGACCGGGTGAAGGCATCGGATACTCCCCCAGGTATAGCTGCTCCGGCCCTCCTGGAGCACGAACCAGAATCGCACGCATAACGCTTTTCCTGACGATCAATCCACAGCTTTGCTGGCAATTTACACAGCGATGCCTTTCTTTTCGGCCACTTCGTGCTATTTTTAGCAAAAAGATGCGAACAGTTTTCACCAAAGCCAGCGAGGAACTATGAAAGTTACAGTAATCGGTGCGGGTAATGTTGGCGCCACGGTAGCTGAATGCATCGCCCGCAAAGACATGGTCAAAGAAATCGTGCTTGTCGACATTGTCGAGGGACTACCCCAGGGCAAAGCGCTTGACATGCAGGAAGCGGCTCCGATTCATGGCTACGACACCCGCATCATTGGTACGAACGACTACAGGGATACGGAAGGCTCGGACATCTGCGTCATCACGGCCGGCTCACCCCGCAAGCCAGGTATGAGCCGCGACGACCTGCTGGCCACCAATGCCAAGATTGTACGCTCGGTCACCGAACAGTTTGTCAAAGGCAGTCCGCATGCCATCATCATTGTCGTTTCGAACCCGCTCGATGTGATGACCTATGTGGCCTACCAGACAAGCGGTTTTCCCAGCCATCGCGTGATGGGCATGGCCGGCATCCTCGACACGGCCCGCTTCCGCACCTTCATCGCGCTGGAGCTGGGCGTTTCGGTGCGCGATGTGCAGGCGCTCCTGATGGGAGGACACGGCGACTCGATGGTCCCGCTACCCCGCTATGCTACGGTCAGCGGTATTCCAATCACCCAACTCCTGCCCAAGGAAAAAATTGAGGCCATTGTCGAACGCACTAAGTTCGGCGGCGGCGAGATTGTCAAACTGATGGGGACCTCGGCCTGGTACGCACCCGGAGCGGCTGCAGCCGAGATGGTCGAAGCTATTGTCAAAGACGCAAAACGCATTCTGCCCTGCGCCGCCTACGTAAACGGCCAGTACGGGTTGAAGGATCTGTTCATTGGCGTGCCCGTGCGGCTGGGACGCAATGGTGTCGAAGAAATCATTGAAGTGGAACTGAACGAAGAGGAACGCAAGCTGCTGGAGGCCTCGGCCGAACACGTGCGCAAGGGCCTTCAGGATCTGGAGCGCATCGAAGCGACCGTCCGATGAACCAAAAGCCGGGGTTCTGCGTCGCTGTCAGTCGTCCACGTGGCCAGAACCCCGGCTTTTGGGGCTTCGTTTGGCGCGAAAAAAGCGCATAATGAACCCATAACCCACATCCATCGCCGCTTGGTCGGTCAGCGCTCTATCCGCCTTGGACCTTATTCTGCTGCCAGAACATTTCGGGCGCGTCATTGCGCTGGCCACCGATGCATCCGGACGCCTATTCGTGGCCGACAACGTATCCCAGCAGATCTATCTCTTCGATGCGCAGGG
>JALSJJ010000052.1 GCA_026989375.1 Rhodothermus sp. | reverse complement strand
CCTGCGGGTTTTCTGCAACCGTTTGCAGATGTCGTCAAGCTGCTTTTTAAAGAAGACATCATCCCGGCTCAGGCCAACCGGTTCATCCATGCGCTGGCCCCGATGATCATGGTGACGGTCGCCATGACGGTGCCGGCGCTTATTCCTTTTGCCCGGGGGGTGGTCATTGCTGACATCGACGTAGGCGTGCTGGCCATCCTGGCCCTCACGTCGATCAGCGTCTACGGCATTACGCTGGCCGGCTGGAGCTCAAACAGCAAGTATTCGCTGCTGGGCGGCCTCCGCTCTTCGGCGCAGATGATCTCTTATGAGCTGGCGATGGGAACGGCCGTGCTGTCCGTGATTCTGCAGGCCGGCACGCTCAACGTCAGCGCCATCGTTGAAGCCCAGCGCGACGGGTGGGCAATTCTGGGCTGGCATGTGTTCACCAATCCGATCGGCGCGCTGATCTTCATCGTTACGGCCTTTGCCGAAACGAACCGGCTGCCATTCGACCTGCCCGAGGCTGAACAGGAGCTTGTCGGCGGTTACCATACCGAGTACAGCGGGATGAAATTCGGCATGTTTTTCCTGGCCGAGTACGTCAACCTGTTCGTGGCCTCGTTCGTGATTGCTACGCTCTTCTTCGGCGGCTACCTGATTCCATTCGAGCCCCTGCTTCTGAAGGCTTTTCCTGCGCTGGAAGGTAGCCTTCTGCTGGGCCTGTTGCAGTTCCTGTCGCTACTGGCCAAAACGTGCTTTTTTGCTTTCCTGTACATCTGGGTGCGCTGGACCTTCCCGCGTTTCAAGTACAACCAGCTCATGACGCTGGGCTGGAAGTACCTGCTGCCCATTGGGCTGGCCAACGTCATCCTCATTGCGCTCGGAGTGGCTCTGTTTTCGTAATTCATGATTATTCTTGCGCCTTCCATCCTGTCGGCCGACTTTGCGCGGCTGGGTGCGCAGTGCCGGGAGGCACTGGAAGCGGGGGCTGACTGGATCCACGTCGATGTGATGGACGGCCACTTTGTGCCAAATATCACGATGGGGCCGCTGGTGGTCGAGGCGCTTCGCCCGCTGGCGGATGAACTGGGCGCTGTGCTGGACGTACACCTGATGGTGGAGCAGCCCGAACGCTTTCTGGACGACTTCGCTGAGGCCGGCGCCGACGTGCTAACCGTGCATGTGGAAGCCACGCCCCACCTGCATCGGGCCCTGGACGAAATCCGGAAGCTGGACAAAAAAGTAGGCGTAGCGCTTAATCCGGCCACTCCCCTTTCGGCACTGGAAGAGGTGTTGCCGCTGGCCGATCTGATTCTGGTGATGACCGTCGATCCCGGCTTCGGAGGTCAGGCATTCATTCCGTCCAGCACGCAAAAGGTGCAACGGCTGCGTCGAATGCTGAACGCCATCGGTTCACATGCCTACATTGAAGTTGACGGCGGCATCTATCCGCACAATGTGGCCGAAGTGGTACGGGCGGGCGCCACGGTGATTGTGGCCGGAAGCGCCATCTTTAACCGTCACAGGCCTATCGCCCAGAACGTGGCCGCCTTCCGCCAGGCGCTGCTGCTGGAAGCCTGAGGCCGCGATCCTGGCCATGACGACTTCTTCCGACATCGTGCAGGTTGCCCTCCCCCTGCCGCTGACGCAGGTTTTTACCTACCGGGTGCCTCCAGAATGGCAGGAGGCTGTGCGCCCCGGATGCCGGGTGCTGGTCCCTTTTGGCCAGCGCCAGTTGACCGGTGTGGTGGTACCCGAGCCGCCTCCAGACCCGCTCCCTTCCTCGCTGAAGCCTATTCTGGACGTGCTGGACGACCGACCGGCACTCACCGAGGAATTACTCCGGTTAACGCGCTGGATGGCCGACTACTACGTATGCGGCTGGGGCGAGGTCATCCGTGCGGCCCTGCCACCCGGCCTTGACATCGAAAGCCGACGCCGACTGTATCCCGGTACCCCACCGACAGAACCGTTGAGCGACCGCGCACGAGCCGTGCTCCAGTTTGTGACGGCCCATCCCGGCGTTACCGTTCGCCGGCTGCGCCAGGAGCTGGGAACGATCCCTTACAGCCTGCTGAATCGACTGGCGGCAAACGGCTGGCTCCAGCTTGAAGAAGCCCTTGAAGCGCCACGTGTCCAGATCAAAACGGAACGACACGTACGCTTTGCCCCGGCCTACCGAATCCCCGCTGCTCAGGAGCAACTGCTGCGTACACTACGGGGCGCTCGCCAGCGCATGCTTGTACGCGCCTTACAGGCACTGCAACAAGAAGGCGTACCTGAGCCCTCGCAGGCCACTCTCATCGCCCGTGCCGAAGCTACTACGGCCACGCTGCGCCGGCTGGTCGCGCTGGGCGTGCTGGAACTTGTCGAAAAAGAGGTGATCCGCTCGCCGCTGGAGGCCGAGCCGCCTCCTGCGCCTTCCCCGATCACATTCCATCCCCAGCAGCAGGCAGCGCTGAACCGCATTGCCGAAGCGATTGAAGCCCGACGCTTCGAGACCTTCCTGCTCCACGGCGTTACCGGCAGCGGCAAAACCGAAGTCTACATTGCCGCCCTGAAACGCGTGCGCCGCCAGGGCCGCACCGGCATCATTCTGGTCCCTGAAATTGCGCTGACGCCCCAGACCGTGCAGCGCTTCCGTGCTCACTTTGGCGACGAGGTGGCCGTGCTGCACTCGCGCATGAGCGAAGGCGAGCGCTACGACACCTGGCGTCAGATTCGATCTGGCCACTATCCGATCGTGATCGGCCCCCGCTCGGCCATACTGGCCCCCCTGGAGAACCTGGGCCTGATCGTTGTCGACGAAGAACATGAGCGCTCCTACAAGCAGTTCGATCCGGCCCCACGCTACCATGCCCGTGATGTAGCTGTCTACCGCGCTCACCTGAACCAGGCGGTATGTGTGCTGGGTTCGGCCACGCCCAGCCTCGAAAGCTATCTGAACGCCCGAAGCGGCAAGTATACGCTGCTTGAGATGCGTCGGCGAGCACCAACCGCCGGTGCTACACCGGTACGTCTGCCTCATGTCCGTCTTGTCGACCTGCGCCACACGCGACGGACGAACGGCAATCCGCTGGCACCCCCGCTGATCCAGGCCATTGCCCGCTGTTTAGAGCGAGGCGAGCAGGTGATCCTCTTGCAGAATCGTCGGGGCTTTGCGCCCGTGCTGGAATGCACGGCCTGCGGTTGGTCGCCTCACTGCCCGCATTGCTCCGTCACACTCACCTACCATAAAGTGCACCATCAACTGCGCTGTCATTACTGTGGATACGCCACCCGGTATCCCGGTGCCTGTCGGCAATGCGGACAGACCACCCTGACGCCCCTGGGCACCGGAACCCAGCGCGTCGAAGAAGCGCTGCACCAGCTTTTTCCCGAAGCCCGCGTGCTCCGCATGGATCTCGATACCACCCGCGGCCGTCGTGCCCATCATCGCCTGCTTGACCGCTTTGCCCGGGGCGAGGCCGACATCCTGCTCGGCACCCAGATGGTCGCAAAAGGTCTGGATTTCCCACGCGTGACACTGGTAGGCGTAGTCAACGCCGATACCGGCCTCCTGCTGCCCGACTTTCGTGCCGAAGAGCATACGTTTCAATTGCTAATGCAGGTAGCCGGGCGCGCCGGACGTGCCGATCGTCCCGGCGAAGTGCTACTCCAGACGCATAACCCCGACCACCGGGTCTTTCGCTACCTGCTGCGCCATGATTACGTCGGACTGGCACACGCGCTGCTGGCCGAACGTCAACAACTCGGATATCCCCCCTATACCCGGCTCGTTGTCGCTGAATGTAGCGGCCCGGAAGAAGAACGCGTACGCGAGCTGGCCCGGAGTTGGACCGAACACCTCCATCGCCTGTGCCATCAAATGCCAGACGGCCACCCGATCGAAGTGCTGGGTCCCGCGCCCGCCCTACACGAACGGCTCAAAGGACGCTATCGCTATCACGTGCTGATCAAGGCTCCCCGCCGCACCAACACACCGCCCCTCCAGCCGCTACTCCGCCAGACCCTCGAAACGTTTCCCCCATTACCCCGCGGGTATCGCCTGACGCTCGACGTGGATCCAGCTGGATTGAGCTGAACGCCCGGCCATAACAAAAGACACGCCTCAGCGCATGTATGTATCCCAGTCGCCTTAGGATCACAGACGCCTCCCTCAAACAACACGCCCACCCCCAGCCATCACCCCTCAGTCGCTTACGCGACAGCTCCCCCTCCAAGGGGGAGCAAAATTTTCTGGCTCGGCCACATAACGTCTACTCCAGCACAATGGCCCGATTCCGGGCAAAGCTTCTTCGTTACGTCCCCCCTCCCCTCTGGGGAGGAGGACAGGGGGAGGGGCCCTTCAACCACCAACGCCATCGTCCCAGACGCCGGTGCTCCCATCGGCCGAATCACCCCCTCAGTCCTCCGGACAGCCCCCCCCTCAAGGGGGAGCAAATGTTTGATTCTGCGAGGGCGGTTGCTTGTGGCGTAGCCGCTGAACCGCTGCGGAGACTGTTACATGAAGTTCCCCCTCCCCTCTGGGGAGGGGGACAGGG
>JALSJJ010000051.1 GCA_026989375.1 Rhodothermus sp. | reverse complement strand
GGCCAGACTGTCTGGGACGTGCGCCGCGCCCATCAACGCAACCTGTTCCTCTACGGCCGCACCTTCTTTGTGCAACTTCGTTTGCAGCTGGGCCGTCTGTAGGCACAGGGAGGGGACGGTTTCCCTATCGTAGAGGGGATTGCAGAGGATAGACGTTCATCTTTATTTTTAACCTCTATCTTTGGTTTGGTTCATACAAACTTGCAGTGGCTAAGACAAGCAAATAAGTCAGCCACGAAGGCTCTGAGTTGAGTATGGCCTTTGTGTTCGTTGTATAGAAGGGTTCAGTAAATACTATCTAAAAACACCTCTATTTGTGATTCAATGGAAGCTTGTTTGAAAACGCTAACCCCTATCTGGACCGGTGGTGTGGACGGCGAGATGGACCGCGTCCACGAAACTGGAATCCTTGGTTCACTGCGCTGGTGGTACGAGACGATTGTGCGGGGACTGGGGGGGAACGCGTGCGACCCAACGGGCAAGAGCAAGTGCGAGTACGATCCTAAAGATTCGCGACCACCCGAAGAGCAACTTTGCCCTGCATGCTATGTCTTTGGCACTACAGGATGGCGCAGGCGGTTTCGACTGGAGGTAGAAGATAAGACAGTGCCTATCTGGGAACCTCCAGAGCAAATGCTGAACATTCGCCCACCGGAACGCAAGCGTGGGTGGTACTTACCGCCGGGACGGATGGGCACGATAAGGTTACAATTCAGGGGAGACACCAATGCCTTGTCCCGATTGGCCGTTTTGCTGATTTTTTTAGAGCGATGGGGAAATGTTGGAGCTAAACCACAGTTAGGATACGGAGTGTTTCAGATCGAAAATCGGGAGAAAGTCGCGAGATGGGCTCAAAAGTGGAAATGGAAGATAATCGGTAGTCAAAAACCTTACTCCAAACTTCCCGATCTTCGCCGATTCGGATCTTTCCGGTATCGTTTCACACCGAAGTATCCCGGCTGGTGGACACATGTGCCGGGGTTCGAGCGTGTGGCTTCCCAGGTTCAGCTATTGGTTCGAGACTACAAAACTGTGCCAATCGCGCCCGCGCTCAAGAACGAATGGCGTTTTTACCGCTGGCAGCGGAAATGGGGAGATGAACGGGAGGTTTTTGGTACATTGCGCCCGGGCCGTCGACGGAGCAAAGTAGCGGTCAGTTGGGCGTATCCGGTGGATGAAGGGTGGGAAGTACGCGGCTGGATCTGGCTGTCCAATAAACGATGGGCGGATAAGGCTTGGAAAATGGTATGTGATATTGAGAGTTGGCAAGCAGTCATGAAGGTGAAAGGGGAGTTGGAAACGTTCCGAGTCAATACTCAACAGGAAGTTCTAAATCTTTTGGAGGCGACGGCATGATTAAGCGCTTAGTGGTTCATCGCTTTCGTGGCATTCGAGAGGGCGTATTAGACGATCTGGGCAAAATAAACCTGCTCATCGGACCAAACAACAGTGGTAAAACCGCAATTCTGGAGATGCTTTATCTGGGTGGTACGAGTGGTCGACCGGTGCAATTGATTTTGGACGATGTGCCGGCTGAAGAGGGCGAAAATCTGGCCTTTCAAGCCACTACATCGGTGCGTTTCGATTTCCTGGGATTAGAGCCGCTTCCCCGTCTCCGCTCGCGGCACGGATATCGTGGGCAATCACAGGAGATCCCCGTCATTTTGACGGATGAGGGTGGTCTGGCGGTCAATCTTAAAGCGTTGTTCTCCGAATCTCCCCTGCGTGCCTTTCGCCTTGGCACCCCTTTGCCAGAATGGGGCGTGAAGGACAAAACGAGGTTTTTCAAGAAGGACCTTACCACGGTCGCACTGTTTAGCCTGCAAAACCAGGAGGGATTGCCCGCTAGTCTCATCCCGCCAAAGTTTCCAGAGGCAGGTATTCGTCTGGAAAATTCACGCTGGCATTATCTCTGGGACCCTCGGTGGATTCACCGGTGGCACCGCAAGGATCCCATAGATAGCTTAGCGATATGGGCAGAGGAAGGGCAACCTCCGGCGAGTGATAAGGTGGTGTTTTTCGATTTTCATACAGCCAATCGACATTTTACCTTGAGGTTTGCACAATGGGCTAAGAATCAACGGTGGAATTGGATAGCAAAAATCCAGGAACATTTGATGCATGTGTTCCCGGATATGAAAGGGATGATCGTAGAGGTTGATGATGCTCCTGATAGACAGCGGGAAGAAACGGGATACCTTCGTAGCAGCGAAGGCCGGCTGCCCATCGATCAGTTCGGTGATGGCGCACGTCACGCTTTTAAGGTACTGGCTACCCTGATTGCTATGTGCGAGATTGTAGATGATGAACACCCGGGACTGTTCCTGTGGGAAGATCCAGAGTTGTTTATGCATCCGGCGACATTGGGAAGACTTTTAAACGAAGTGACAAAACTGGTGCGAGATAGGCCTATCCAGGTTTTTATGAGTACGCAAAGCTTGGAAGTGTTGGCCTGGTTTGTCAAATATTTGGAAAATATTCCGGATGAAGAAGCCCAACAGGTACGTGCATTCCGCTTAGATCTTAAGGAAGGTAGATTACACGCTCACAAATTCGCTGGGAGAGGCATTGGGAGCTGGTTCCGATTGTTTGGAGACCCACGGCTTTCCGCTGGAGAAGAGATGGCTTCCCCGCTGTATTACTTACTTATGAGTGAGGAGGAGTAGTAATGGCTGTGCCGGTGATCCACCTTGTAACAGAGGGGGCCACGGAAAGGCAAGTGGGTAAGGTGTTGTATGGTGACCATGGCCTTCTTTCGGACCGTGCCCAACCCATGCCACGTGACTGGCGAAGTATTTACGGGAAATCGAGAGAAGGTTATGAACAAGTTATCAAGGCCTTGCGAGAGGAGGCCGGATTCCAACATATGGCTCAGGATGGCGGTTGCTTACTTCTGATGTTCGACCAGGAAGACAGCCCTTCACCTTCTGCACGCGCTGAGATGATCAAACAGGACTTGAGTGAGGGAAGTCATGCTGGTTTTTGGAGTGCTATTGAATGGCAAAAGATAAATGCGTTGGAAAATGTATTTGAATGTTGGATAGGCAATCTCCACATCGTACTCCACGTAGCAAATGCCGTCGCTCCCATGGCGGACGCATACCATCTGACGCTTAACAGAGATTTCGACGGCTATATTTTACAACTGTTGCAAGGCCCTCACAAAGAGACAATAGCGCAGAATATTGTACCAAATGGCCAAAACCCTAGGGGATTGCTGAGAAAAGCTGAGCAGGAAATGACTGCATTAATGCGAAACAATGGGTATCCATGGTATCGCAACAAGTCCTGGCTATATGCTTACATCACCGCTTTCCAGTTCCGCCAGTCCCACACATGGTTTGCTGCGGAAGTCGTCAGGCACACGCCACGGCAAGAGTTAGAGCGGGTATTTGCTTCTCTCATTGTTTCCTGGAACGTATTGATAGAAGGAGGCGCTCAATGAAATACGAATTCCACGCTCAATTTCCCTTGGCTTTACAAGACAGTGCCACTCAGGCTTTTGCTATCGAGTGGCTGGTGGGCAAATCAGGACGTTTACCCCCGAGATGGAAGGAACTTAGCGCCATTCAGGACCCGCTCCAACGCATCGCGCTGCTGGCCCAGGCCATCGTTACCCCCTACAAGGAACAGGCGCGGACAGGAACACGTGGAGACAGCAGCGGGGTGAAATTCTGGCTGGAAAAGAGCGCTCAAAATTTTTTGTCGGAGCAGAGCAAATGGTTGAAGGCTATGGGCCTGAGGACCAGCCTTCCCGATTTGAGCGCTTTCCCCCATGGCTCTTGGGCGGTTCAGATTCCCTTTATCCTTCGCAAACCTTATCTCAGCAAAGACGATCAAGTATTTCACATTCTGGACAATCCTTTGAAAAAGGGATGGGTTTTCAAAGTGCCCTATGTGGCACCCAGTCAGTGGAAGGGCGCCCTTCGGTCAGCGATGACCCGTATCTTGGTGGAAGAGAAAGAGACGCTGGATGTAGAGGCCTGGGTGGAACGGAGGCTGCAACTGGCCCGGCTTTTTGGCAACGAAAAGAGCGTTGGGCTGGAGAACGAACGTTTTGAAGCGTATCTGGACCGGCAAAAACCCGAGGCGGCTCAACGGTATCGCCAGCGGCTAAAGGAGGAATACACGCCTACTGGCTTTCTCTCAGGCCGCCTGTATTTCTACCCGACCTACTTCGACCAAATCGGTCTGGAGGTCATCAACCCGCATGACCGGCAGACCGGCGTTGGTGCGCGGGGGCCAGTCCTAATGGAATGTGTGCCTCGGAGAGCAACCAGCGAACTGGTGCTTCTCTATTTCCCCTTTGGACCATTCGAACAGAGCAACGAGGAAAGGCGCGGGCAAATCGCCGAAGACCTGAAGGTGTTAGCCAAAGGCCTCCAGGCGATGCTCACCGTCTACGGCTTCGGCGCCAAGACCAGCAGTGGGTTTGGCGTGGCCGAGGACCGGCTTGCCGGAGAAGGGAGGCTGGTCATTCGGGCGGAGCTGGCCGGTGGGACCACGACTTCCCATGCGATACCGGTCTCAGAATATACCTTCCGCACGCTCAGCGAACTGGATGAAGTCGCCCAAAACGTGGCGGCACAATTGCGCCGGGGAGGGGAAGGATGAATCCGTTGGATATTCTTGCTCAGCATCGCGATATGCTTTTGTTGGCGGAAGCGGCTGGTTGGTTACATGACTATCGGAAATGTTCAAATGAGCAATTGAGTGGTGCGGGGTTGAGTCGCAATCAAATTATGCACAGATTTCCCTGTTTAAGCAGGGTACAGGTTTCGGTGGGTGGGCTAACCGCAAGCATTCTGGATTTCTTGAAGTGGGATGATTCGGCAACACGCTCACAATTTAATGCACTGGGCGAATATTTAGTCCGTTGCCATCGGACAGCCCACTTTGACAAACAGGAGCCCGTTGGCGGCAGGCAGAACTACCCAGGAATTAAACTGAGTACGTCCTTTGGCTTTGAGAAAGATGTTCCTCCTAACCTAACGACCAGTCTTTGGAATCTACCATGGCAGGACCTATGTAACTACTCAGCCACACGCCGGGACAATCTGTTACGGGCTGTGAGTAACTTGTTCTCTCTGACAGTTGCCGACACACGCCGCCCTATCAATGAAGTGGACCTGTGGAGTTGGGGGCTGTTAGTAGGCGCGCTATACAAAGCAGCACTGGCTGGGGCATTGTTAAGCGGAAGCACTCCATCTGCGCAAGACCTACGCTGGCGCTTACTGGGCGTCCGTATCAACGGGATAAATTATCTACTCAATGTAGCCCGCATTCCAGACCTGCTCGCCAGGAAGAAGATAATCGCAGATAGCTTAGATAGAGTACGCCACCTTCTGGAAGTAACTTACCCATTGGGCAGCGAGGTATACCGAGACGAAAATGGCAGCGTTTATATTGTGCCAGACGTTGCAGACTTATTGGAACGTACCGATAGTGCCGGAAATAGTTTGCGGACACTCATTCTTCAAGAGTTCGGACGGGGCACGACGGAAAAGGACAAACCAAGGCTTCAACTTGGCGGAGAGATAACGCCGCATCTTGAATTGGAACCGCAATCATGGTGGGGGCAGGACCCCAATTGGCCGAATTCCTCAAACGATGAATTACCAGAAATTGGCCGGTTTGTCTCTCGGGAGTTTGCCTCGCCTGCAGATGCAAGGACAATCAGGCAGTCTTGGCAGAACCGAGAAGCCACTGATATCTGCACCGTTTGCGGTTTGCGTCCCCAAGGCCCGAGCCAAAAGGCTGCCGAGCGCAACGTGTGCGACATTTGCGAAGAAAGGCGTGCGGATCGCTCTCAAGAGTGGGCGATTTCTCAACGCGACAAAACAATCTGGACGGACGAAGTTGCTGACACGAACGGCCGCTTGGCGTTGATTGTCGGCCGTTTTGATTTGACCCACTGGCTCAACGGAAAGCTTTTGGATACGCTGCTGTTGATCGCTCCTCATGATCCTGAGAACAAAAAGGGGGAACCAGTTACAAGCAAAACGGCTTCTTTCAGCCGACTACGGCGTATTTGGGAGACAACGCGTTTGTTCTGGCAAGAAGTGCAAGAAGAAATTCTCAAACGCCTGACGGATGACCGACGTCGCTTAAAGATTTACCTTGATTCCGACCCGAACTTGGGACCATTTCACGTCTATGATCTCATACTGTGGGCAACTGACCTCAGCGTGGTCTGGGTTCCACCAAGGAGCGGTAAGGCGGGGTACCTTCTCAGCGCTGACAATCTGGGACATATCGCTCGTCAGTTGGGGGCTGAACCAGCAATATACAACGATTCAGCGGCGGCAGCCATCTTTGTCGAAGAACATTTGCAGAAAACATTTGTAGAGGGCAGTCGCCAACCCGTCCTACTCAACCCAGATGCCCGGACAGGAAAAAACAAAGAAAACTTGCTTACAGGTCATCATATCCATCAGGTGGAATACCAGGAAGATCCCTATGCCACGGTCATTCCCGTCCTTTCCGAGCCCCTCGCTTTCATGGCAGTCATACCATCTGACAAATCGCTTGATATTGCACATATTATAAAAGAGAAATACGAAAGCGAGATGGGCAAGGTACGAGACCGATTACCGTTGCATTTGAGTATTGTTTACACCCATCGCCGTACCCCTATCCGAGCGCTACTGGATGCAGGCCGCTCAATGCTGGAACGACAGACGAAAATTGAACAGTGGACTATTGAAAAGGTTGGTGTCAATGGCTCTGATCTTCAGGTGAATCTGAGGCCTGAATATTTGGGACATCAAATACAATGGATAATTCCATGCAGTATGGGTGACAAAGTTACTGAAGATAAGTGGTATCCTTATTTTCTATTAGAGACAAAAGGAGATGACAGCAAAGCCGATGAACAAAATCGACGTGCTGTCAAGATAAATTGGTCCCCTAGTAATGAACAGAATGAAACGTGCTGGATTGTGCATGCTGCGGATCTCCGTAAAGGAGAGACAATCTACGTGTGGCCGTCAACTTTCGACTTCGAGTTCCTCGACACCACCGGCCGTCGCTTTGACATTTACTATGACGAAAACGGCCGCCGTCCGCGGCGCACCCGCCCATATTATCTGGAAGATCTGGATCGACTGGAAGAGTTGTGGAAATATATGCAGCGCCTGAGCAGAACCCAGCGCTACCAGGTGGTCCGCACTATCGAAGCTACCCGTGAGATGTGGTACGGGCAGGACCCCGAGGGTCGCTCTCTATCCGACGAAGTGTTCACACAATTCGTGGCCGACACGTTGTCAGGGGCAAGCTGGCCCCAAGACCAACCCTGGAGCAGTATCGACAAGGAGTGGCAGGAAAAACTTATCCAGGCCGGTGTGCGCGGAGAGTTGGCCGACCTGGTCGAACTCCATATGGAAATCCTGAAAGAATAGAGGGAATAATGGCCACTTACAGGAAACTGCGTTATTTGCTGATGACCGCCGATCCGGTCCACATCGGCACCGGTGGCTATCGTCTGGGACGGGTCGACCTGAGCATCGTTCGGGAACCGGGTACCCGGATTCCCAAGATTCCAGGAACCAGCCTCCATGGCGCGGTACGCGCTTACGCGGCGCGCCTCTATGAGACGCCCGAGGCTGCGGGCCAGAGCCAGGATAATGTGCCGGACCCCGACAAAAATCCGATTTGTTATACCTTCGGTTATATCAAGAAAGAGAAGCGCGACAATGAGGAAAAAGTCATTGCTTATGCCGGGGTGGTCAACATCTTTGATGCCCATGTGGTTCTTTTCCCCGTACATTCTATGACCGGGCCGGTATGGGTGAGTACCTTGGCCCGTCTGCGTGATGCCGGCTTTACGGTTAATGGGGTACCGGCAAAGTGGGATGCGGATAACGTCCTGTTGACTTGGAATCGAACAGACCCACTTAACCTCGGTTGGTTGATGGTGAAAGTTGCGGGGCAAATTCGTATAACCGCGCCGGTTGCATGGGCAAAGGATGACCGATGGACGGCGGTGCAGCACCGGATCGCCGTGGTCCAGGATGCGCTCTTCAGCCAGGTGGTCAACAGCAATTTGGAAGTGCGCACCTCGGTCTCAATTAAGCCGGATACCGGTGCCGCTGAAGAAGGTGCTCTGTTTACCTACGAGGCGCTTCCGCGTGCCACATTCCTCACAACAGAGGTTGTGTTGGATGATTACCGTGAGGTCTTCCCCGCTGATAAATGTGCCAGTGGGACAACGGATAAGGGAAATCCTCTCCCACGGGGTAAATGGGAAGGTCCCCTTGATGTGGTCAAAGCCGGCTTGCGGATGATGGAGTGGCTGGGTGTAGGCGGTATGGGCACCCGCGGTTTTGGCCGGATCGCCATTGTCGGTGAACCTCTGGAAGAAGAATATAGCAGGGAGGGGCAATCATGAGCAATGGCATACACCTTAATCTGGACCGGCTGGCGGCTTGGCACGCTCAAGAAATTATCCGTCGTACACGGGACAAAAAAGCAAATGAAGTAGACAACACCATCACCAAAGCCTTGGGCGTGCTTCAGGAAAATGGCATCTATGCTTGTTTTATCTATCTCCTGGCAAAAGAAGGGGATAATGGCCGAGTGGTGGCTGATGAGATGCTAAGTCTGCTGGAAGGCTTGGGTTTTGGCTGGAATAAGCCGTCAAGTGACGACGTTGAAGAAATACTGAAACATATCACCGAAAAAGTAACGGTGGACTTAGAGCGCTTGCTGCTAGCTAAAGAGACATTGGAGCAGATGTTGATTTACGCCCGTTATGGAGCCAAAGCGCGGGGCTGAAGGAGGAGCGATGCGTTGGCAGGCCTATGAGGTGATTCTCCGCTTGCGCTCCCCATTACACAGTGGTTGGCGCAAAGTAGGTAATTTACAGATGACCCGGCCCTACGTTACGGGACGGATGCTGTGGGGCGCGCTCACAATGCGATTAACCCGTAACCAAACCTCTGGTCCTGCCACAGATTCCAGTAAGTACCGGCAAGTGGGTGAAAAAGTCCATGACACTTTGGCCTTCACCTATTTTTATCCTACTTTGCGGCAGGATAACTCATATTTGACTTATTGGCCCTGGGAGGAAGGCGCCCGCTTTCGTCATCGATTTATAGGGAGTTATGCAAGCACATCTTTAGAACCCCAAGGGCGGAGCGCCGCCGAAGGCAGTCTGCATGAGGTAGAGTTTATCGCCCCACGAACGAAGGATACAGGGGAACAAGTGTACTTGAAGGGGTACATTTTCCAACGAACCGACTGCCCCCTGGATTGGCGTAGGGCATTAAGTATGTTGCAACTTGGCGGGGAACGTGGATACGGTTGGGGGCTGGTCAGCCTCGAAAGCGAACCCGTAGAGGTAAAGGATGGCAAGCTTTTCGGTGGTATAGCCTTTTTTGATGGCTCCGGAAAGCGTCCTCACATCATCGTCCCGGCCCAGAAATGCTTGCTGGCTCATACGAAAGCGGTGGTGAGCCTCCCCGTGAAGGGAGAAATCGAACCTCTTGTGGGCCGTGAATGGCGCTCAATTGATCCGAATCGGCCCTATGCGGGCCAGTATGTTGTGTTTAACGACATTTGCTACATACCGGGCACCCAGGTGCAACAGGAAAGCACATTTCAAATTTTACATTATGGCCTCTGGGAAAGATTAAGGAAAGATAAGTTGGCTCACGCAAGATAATTTGGCTCACGTTTCTCTATCGAGGCTGAAGTGCCCGGGGAGGGACTCGAACCCCCACGGCCGCGAGGCCACGTGATTTTGAGTCACGCGCGTCTACCAGTTCCGCCACCCGGGCAAACTCGCCTGACTAAACCCCGCTGCCCGGCCTTCGGTTTCGCAAAAAAGCATCCTTTCCGTGTGGTAAGGCGCGTCGGGCCAGGGCAAGCACGGAGACTGGAGCCGAAACAGAAAAGGAGGGCCATGCGCCCGGTCGTTGAAAAAAGGCGGCTCTCTGCCTTTTCGGGGATACTGGCTCCTTCAGGGGGCAGAAAAGTGCGCCTCGGATATAAAAACGACGGACGTGCTGCAACGCGATCCGTATTGCACGGGCGGTTGGCCCTACGAGGAGCTTTCGGCCGGGTCAGAAGCCGGCGGGATGTCGGGAGGGTGCCGGTGGCGGGCCTCTTCGAGCAGGGCGATCACTTCTTCGTCACTGATCGGGCGGAAGTCCTCGTACCATTGGCCGACGGCCACGAAGTCTTCGGGCATAGCCACGCACACCAGGTCATCCACTTCGGGCTCCAGGGCTTCGGCCGTCTCTGGAGCGCACACGCCGGCGGCCAGCACGATACGCCGGGGTTGTTGGCGACGCAACGCACGGACGGCCGCCAGCGCGGTGGCACCGGTCGCCAGCCCATCGTCCACTACGATCACGGTACGCCCGTGTACGTCCGGCATGGGCTGGTCGCCCCGGTAGCAGCGAATGCGGCGCGCCAGCTCCTGCTGGGCCTGTTCGACCAGTCGGTGCGCTTGTTCCTTTGAGATCCCCAGCATCCGGAGAGCATACGGATAGAAGAAGACAACCCCGTCGGGCGCCACGGCGCCAATGGCCAGTTCCGGCTGCTGGGGCGCGCCAATTTTTCGCGCCACGATCACGTCGAGCGGCACCTGCAGCGCACGGGCGATTTCTGCCGCGACCACTACGCCACCACGCGGCAAGCCCAGCACGAGCGGCCGCTCGGCCCGGTAGGGCCGCAGCAGGCGGGCCAGTTGCCGACCAGCGTCGCGGCGATCCTGAAAGCGAACAAAAGTTGCCATAACTGGCGTAAGAAGGCCGCTCTTTCAGGGACAATGTACAACCTCTGGCAAGATGGGACAAAACGCGCCGACCTGGTTCCGGGAGCTCGACCATACCGCCGACACAGGCATCGAGGTCTGGGCTCCGTCGCTTCCCGAACTCTTTGAGCGGGCAGCCTGGGGACTGTTTGCTCTTCTCACCGACCCTGAGACGGTGCGGCCTCGCGAGGCAATGGCCTTTGCGTTGGAGGCGCCCGATGTGCAGGCGCTGTTGGTACGCTGGCTTTCCGAATTAAACTATTATCATATCACAAGACGCTGGGTTTTTTCACGTTTCGACATCCAGCAGCTCAATGAGCGACAGTTGCAGGCTCAGGCCTGGGGCGAGCCCATTGATCCTGATCGACATACAATCTACACCGAAGTAAAGGCCGTCACGTATCACGGGCTTCAACTGGAACGTCGGGACGGGCAGTGGTATGCCCGCATTATTTTCGATCTGTAGTCCGAGAAACTGTAGGGGAACGCTCAGCTTCCTGTATTGCCGTAGATGGAGCGAACCATGGAAGTGAAGATTTTTACCACCGGCGGCACCATCGACAAGGTGTACTTCGATGCAAAAAGCGCCTATGAAGTGGGCGATCCTCAGATTGTGGATATTCTCCGTGAGGCAAACGTCACGATCGACTGGGAGCTGGAGACGCTTTTTCGAAAAGACAGCCTGGAGCTGACCGAAGCAGATCGAGCGCTTATCGTGGAAAAGGTGCGGCAGGAGGCGTGCCCGCGCATTTTGATCACGCACGGGACCGACACCATGATCGAAACGGCGAAGGCGTTGCAGGGTATTCCGGGCAAAACGATCGTACTAGTGGGCTCGCTGAGTCCGGCTCGTTTCAAAAGCAGCGATGCGGCCTTCAATGTTGGTTTTGCGCTGGCGGCCGTGCAGACGCTGCCCCCGGCCGTGTACATTGCCATGAATGGCCGTATCTTTCACCCAGATCGGGTGCGCAAAAATCGGGAAGCGAATTGTTTTGAACCGATCTGACGGACACGGGCCGTCAGACGGCAACGCTCAGGAGGCATCGCAATGGCCCGTGCGTCGGATATTCCTGCGCAACTGGTAGCTCGGGCACGGCAGGGTGAAGTCGAGGCCCGAAATCTGCTATTGCGTCGGCTGGAGCCGGTGCTGCGCGCCTTCTTTTTCAAGCGTCTGGGAGACATCCCGGAGATTGATGATCTGGTTCAGAATACGCTACTTCGGGTGCACAGCGGACTCTCAGATCTGAAGGATGATGCCCGACTCAAAGCGTTTGCCATGAAAGCGGCTCTGTTTGAGCTGCAGGATTTTTATCGGGGGCGGTATCATGCGCGGGAGTCGCTTTATGATCCGGAGCAGCCACCGCTGGTGGTGCAGGAGGGTGGGGCGCAGGAGCTACCTTTCGACCTGGAGCGTGCCCTGCAGGCGCTTACGCCACGTGCCCGCCGCATTCTGGAGCTGCGGGCTTATGGCTATCGCTATCAGGAGATTGCGCGCATGCTGGGAACAACGGAAGGGGCTGTCAAAATGCAGGTCAAGCGGGCTTTTGAAAAGCTACGCCAGCTTTTGAGCTGCTGGTTGCTGTAGCCCTGTTACCTGGGAAACGCATTGGGCGGCTTTAGTAGAAAGCCCCTCAGGAATCAGCCGGTTAGGGGAAAACGAAGATGGCCGCTAATTTCAACGCATTGCCTTTCTGGGAGGCGCTGACGCCGGAAGAGCGGGAAGCGCTGCAGGCTTTGTTGGAGCAAGATCCGAGGCTGGCGCGGGCGCTGATGCACTGGGAGGCACTACAGGCCTATCTGCGAACGCAACTGGAGATGGCCGTGCCCGATCGGCGGCTGCTTGTGCTCTATGCATTGGCGCGTAGCGGCCGGGCGATGTTGCTGACGCCGGCGGAGCAGGACGAACTGGAGCGGGCGCGTCCGGCGTTGGAGCGGGCATTGCAAGCGTTGCCGGCCCTGGAGGCAGTGATCGCCGATATTACCTCGGCCTGTGTCGACTTTGAGGAGGCCTGGGCTGTACACTTTGCAGCCAGACGGCACAGGCATCGGGCTGCCGAACGGCGGTCGCGTCCGTTGCGGCGTCGTCCAGTCTATCGCTGGGTGGTTCGGCTGACGTTGGGGGGAGTAGTGTTGGCGCTGGCCGGTATTCTCTGGTGGCAGCAGGTGGGCCAGCGTGTTGAATGGCGTGTGGCAGCGGGAGCGTCGGCGGTGCGCACGCTGGCTGATGGTTCCATCGTCCGCCTGGTGGGGCCGGCTGTGCTGCGCTATGCGGAGCGCTTTGACCGACGGCTGGAGCTTGAAGGGCAGGCGTATCTGGAGGTACAGGCCAACACAAGCCCCTTTGTCGTCGAAACGCCGGAAGCTATTGTCACGGTACTGGGCACCCGTTTTGGAGTGCGGAGCACGGGCGGGCAGACCGAAGTGGTGCTGGTAGAAGGACGGGTGGCGCTCAATGGCCGTGGACGTGCTGAGACGCCGGTCATGTTAGCACCGGGACAGCGAAGCCGTGTGATGGCTGGACAGGCTCCAGAACCGCCCGTTCCGGTTCGAATGCCGGAGGCCCTGGCGTGGACGGGCCTGCATATCTTCAACGGAATGCCGCTGGGTGAAATTGCCCGCTACCTTTCGAGCTTCTACCACGTTCCGATCCGGGTGGATACTACGCTGGCAGTCGAGCCGATTGTTGGAACGTTTGCGCAGGATCAACCACTGCCCGAAATCCTACAGGCGCTGGCGGCTACGCTGGATGCCCGGGTAGCGCGATCCCCGGAAGGGTACCATCTGCTGCCTCGCCGCTGACGGTTGCTGGACAACTCCCGATCCTTCTGGGCGTAAGATAAGCGCGTTCCCCCACGACGCCTGGAGGATCCTTGCATGTCGCTCCTGACTTGGAAACGAAGCCGTTTGTGTTGGAGATGGAGCCTGCTGGGCTTGCTGATAGGATTCGGCATGGTATCTCCGGTACGCGCTCAGCGTGCTGCGATAGAGATTGAGGTGCGGGAGGTGCCGCTGGCGGAAGTTCTGCGTCAGTTGGAGACCCAGGCCGGCATTCGGCTGATCTATGCGCAACGGCTGGTTGCCCATCAGCGTAGCACCTGCCACTACCGGGGCAACCGTGTGGAGGAAGCGTTGGCCTGCATATTGGAGGGGACAAGCCTACGGGCTCGGCGGCTCCGCGAAGACCAGTACGTGCTGGTGGCAACGCGTTCGGGCCGGCGGAGCTGGGGGCCATCAACCGGATTGCTTTCTGGCTTTGTGCTCGACGCACAGACCGGCGAAGTGTTGCCCGGGGCCCATATTTATCTGCCGGACCTGCGGCGAGGTACCATTACAAATGCTGCGGGCTATTTCGCCCTGCCAGCTCTTGCCCGTGCTTTTTACCGTGTGCGCGTCTCTTATCTGGGCTATGCTACCCTCGACACAGTACTCTGGGCCGGTGGTGAACCGCAGACGCTCTGGTTGCAACCGGTCACGCTGGGCATCGGCGTGGTGCGCATCGACGCCAGCCGACTGCCGCTGGAGGAGCAGGCAACAACGGCCGGGACGATCTCCCTACCTGCTACCTATCTGGAACGACTGCCATCGTTCCCTGGGGAGCAGGATCTGTTTCAGGTGCTCCAGTGGCTGCCCGGGGTGCAACGTTCCGGTGAAGTCAGCGGTGGACTGCTGGTGCAGGGAGGGGCGCCTGACCAGAATCTCTATCTGCTGGATGGCGCGCCGGTCTATCACCCCTGGCATGCCTTCAGTTTGATTTCTACTTTCCAGACCGAGACCTTCAAAGGGATTCGGTTCTATCAGGGGGCCTTCCCGGCCGAGTATGGCGGGCGCCTCAGTGCTGTGTTGGAGGCCGAAATGCGGGATGGGAACCTGGAACGTCCGCGTACCCTGCTGGGGGTCAGTCCGCTCAGTGCACGTTTCGTTGTCGAAAGCCCGATCACGTCGATCAGCTCGTTCATGCTTGCGGGGCGGCGTTCCTACCTGGATCAGCTTATCGGGCGTGAGCATCCGGTTGAAGACGAAAATGGCCGCCGTGACACGCTACGCACTGGTTACTATTTCTACGATCTCAGTGCCAAGCTGGCCTATCGGCCCAGTGTGCGCCATCGTCTTTCGCTCAGCTACTACGAAGGTGGAGACGACCTGGATCTGCGCCTGCCGTTTGATTTTTCCCTGGACTTTTCATCATGGCTGCGGCCGGCTGATCTGTTTTTCGAAGTGGACCAGCGCTGGGGCAATCGATTACTCAGCCTGCGCTACCAGTATCTACCTACCCGGCGCTTTTTCGTGAGTACAGTAGCCTATGCCTCTGGCTATCGGGCACGCGAGGCCTTCTTTGTGAAGCCCACCGGTAGTGCAGCGGTTGCCTCAAACTACACGGTGCGGTTGGAGGACGTGGGACTTTGGGTAGAGGCCAATCATTACGCCGCGCTGGTGCATGAAACCCAAGTGGGCCTGCAGCTCGTGCACCGTAGCTTTCAGAGCACCCTGGATGCTTGGGTGCAGCGAGCACCGGCAGCTATCGATACGCTGGTACAACAGAGTCGTCAGCAGGCCCTGGAAACCACGCTGTATGCGCAGCACGTGTGGCGCCCCACCACCCGCTGGGAGGCACAGGTAGGCTTGCGCCTCAGCAGGTTTGATGCGTTGCCGGTGGAGCTGGAGCCGCGGCTGTCTATGCGGTACAGCCTGAGTCCCGACCAGGTACTGCTGCGCGTAAGTGTCGGGCGGTATGTGCAGTACCTGCATCAACTGCGGGATCGATACTCGTATCTGTACGATGTGGTCTCAACGCGCTGGATACCGGCAGGATCAGAGGTGCGGCCGGCTGTTGCCTGGCAGGGAGCCGCTGAACTGGAAGCGCGGCCTCGCCCATGGTTGACGCTACGGACACAGCTCTACTATCGCCGAATGCGCTCCACGCTACTACCGCAGGATGTATATCAGGCTAAAGACGGGTTGGAAGGGCCGGGCATTGAGACTGGCGTGCTCTTGGGACAGTACATACCGGCCCGTGCCCGGAGTTTTGGCGTCGAAGTGCTGATGCGGGTGGATCGCGATCCCTGGCAATTCTGGATGAGCTACCGCGGCGGACGTTCCCTGAACCGAGCACTCGGAGAGCGACGTGACCGACCCGCTCGATTCGATGTTCCCCGAAGTCTGAATGCTTTCGTGCGCTATACCCATCCCCGCTGGGAGGTAATGCTGGCCGCTGAGCTGCGCAGTGGCTATCCGATCACGGTGCCTGTGGCTCGCTACGAACTGAGCGATCCGCTGGAGCCGGAGCCTGTGGTTTATCTTTACCGGCCCGACATTAACAATGGCCGGTTGCCCCCTTACTGGCGCATTGATGCGCGGTGGGCTTATCGTTTTGGCTGGTTGGGCGCGCGTTGGCAGGTCGAACTGTACCTGTATAACCTTTTGAATCACCGAAACGTGATAGATCGCCGCTACGAGCCGACCTTGACGGGCGTTCGGATCATTGATCGACGAGGGGTGCCCCTACTTCCTTTGCTGGAACTCCAGATGGAGCTATGAAAAAGCGTTTCGGGCTGCTTTTGCTGGCTGTATGGCTGGGAGCCTGCGACACGGTGGTGCCCGGCAGTGAGCCTGTACTGGTGGTCGAGGCGTTTTTGCAGACCGGTGCCCCTCCACCGACCATCCGGCTTCGCCAGACCGGTCCACTGGCCGGCCCTTATGATTCGGGAGGCGCACAGGCGGTTACGGATGCCCGGGTGATGCTACAGCTCGATACATTACTGGTGCCGTATCACCCCGATCCGGCAATGCCTGGCTTTTATCGCCCGGCAAACACTGAGCTATTGTTGGCACCGCAGACCGCCTTTGTGCTGGAAATCCAGTGGCGTGGTCGGCTGATCCGGGCGCGCGACGTGCTGCCGCCTTTGATCCGGATCGATAGCGTACAGCTCGCGTTTCCAGAGAATCCGGTGCCGGCTGTTTTGCTCGATTCGCTGGTGCTCAATGACTCCCTGGCTATTGGAGGGCGTGAAGGATACCTGTATCCCGTGGAGGTAACGCTCTGGTGGCGGGCACTGGACGATCCAGACAGCAGCTACTGGGTGCGGCCGCATCTGCAACCGGAGGTGCCCTTTTCTTCAGTGGTAGTCGATCTGTTTCTGCGCACCGAGCAGGTGCTGCTGGAGCAGCAAAGTGCGCAGGATGGAAAGGGACGGCGGTACTGGATCGGTGTCTATGCAGTGCCCGTCGATTCGGCGCGGGCACCGATGCCCATTCACACCTTACGGGTGGCGTTGCTACGAAGCGGACGGGCTTACGCTCGGTTTGCTGCCACCCGCGAGTCACCAGAACGCCGAGAGCCGGTTTCGAACGTAGAAGGAGGGCTGGGGATCGTGGCCGGCATTGCGCTGGACTCGCTCCGACTGACAGTAGGATCATGAGCCGAGCCCGAACGTTGCGGGCGGCTGCACCGCCCATCTTTCGTGAAGGAACGGTAACACGTGTCGTGGCCCAGACACGGGATCCGGAACGTGTATCGATCTTTGTGGACGGCACATTCTGGATGGGCGTGCATCGTGAGGTATTGCGTGCGCATCCGGTTGAAGAAGGGCAGGTGCTCCCGGTGGCCATGCAGCAGGCGCTCTACCGGGCCGAACTGGAGCAGCAGGCGCGGACAGTAGCCTTACACTATCTGGCACATCGACCGCGAACAGTCCACGAGGTACGCCGACGCCTGGAGCGGGCTGGCTTTCCAGAGGAGGTGATTGACCAGGTGGTCGTCGAGCTGGAAGTGCAGGGATTTCTGGACGATCGGGCCTATGCCCAGGCGTATGTGCAGGAACGTTTGACAGCACGTGGCTATGGGCCACAACGCCTACGGGCCGAACTACGTCGGCGTGGCGTGTCTTCAGACATTATAGCAGCGGCGCTGGCAGCGACGCAGGCGGAGGTTGACCTGTTGGCGGTGGCTCGTCCACTGGCCAGGCGACGCTGGAAACTGTTGTGCCAGACCGAGCCCGACCGCAGAAAACGTCGGCAGAAGCTACTTGCCTTTTTGCAACGACGAGGATTTTCTCCCGAAATTGCGTATACGTTGCTTCGTGAACTGGATTGATCAATGCTACGACCGGAATCCGAAGCACCCCTTGATCAGGCAGCGCCCGTTTCAGCCTGGCAATATCTGAGCCGCCACTGGGTGGGACGGCTGGTGGTCGGGCTTTTGGCGCTGGGTGGGTTGGTCTGGGTAATCGGATACTTTACCAACCTGGTGGTCTATCTGACCGTTGGATTGGTGCTGGCGTATCTGCTGCGTCCGGTAGTGGATCGCTGGCAACGATGGGGGCTTGGACGCGTGCCGGCCATTCTGTTGACGCTGGCACTGGTAACTGGTTTGATCAGTTTGGCTTTTACCTCACTGGTACCGTTTCTGGCACACCAGCTTGCCGAGCTGTCGCGGTTGATCTCACTCGAAGCACTACAGGGCGCCATTACGCAGTTCGAACAATGGTTGATCCGTTTTTTTCCCATGCAGCCAGGTACCTTAATGAATGCCCTGCAACAAGGCTTTGAGACGCTGATTCGCGAGCGACAGCTGGCCAGCACAATAGGATCGGTACTGGATCTGTTTGCCAATCTGTTTTATGCCGTACTGGTCATTCCCTTTGTAACCTTTTTTGCGCTTAAAGATGGATCGCGGCTGCGGCGTTCGCTGCTTCGGCTGGTGCCCAATCGTTACTTTGAGCTGACCCTGGCGGTGCTGGACAAGCTGGGTGCCAACGTCGGCCGCTATTTCCGGGCGCTCTTGCTGCAGAGCCTGTCGGTAGCCACACTGGCCAGTGTGCTGTTGGCTCTGGTCGGGTTGCGGTTTGCCGTGGCGGTGGGGCTTTTCACCGGTATTGCCAACACCATTCCGTATTTTGGACCGCTGATGGGTTTTCTGGCTGGAACGCTGGTAGGCATTGCTCAGACCGGCGACTTCTCCATGGTGCCAGAGGTGCTCATTGCGATGGGATTGACGCAGATAGCGGACAACGTACTCTTTCAGCCACTGATCTTTTCGCGGGCGGCGCGGGCTCACCCGCTCGTTATCCTGTTCGCCGTACTGGTGGGCGCCCAGTTGGCCGGTATTGTAGGGATGTTGCTGGCCATTCCTATTCTGACGATCATCCGGGTGGCGGTTGAGCAGATCCGATGGGGGGTGCGTAACTATCGTATTCTAAATGCCTCAGCTCGATGAACAGACGGCGCCTGGCAGGATCGGATCTTGTGCTGGCGGTGAGCGGGCTGATCGGATTGGTGCTGGGGATGTGGCTATTGCCCCGGCAGCATCCTGATGTGGCCCTGCGCCGTATGCTCTCGGCCGAGGCTGCTCGGCGTCGTGCCCTGACATTTCTGGAACACCGGGGATACCAGGTCGACACGAGTGCGGTGGTTGTGGTGCTGCGACGAACCACCGCGCTGTTGGACGCCTGGCAGGAGCATTGGGGACGTCGTGAGCTGGTGCGTCGGTTGAAGGCGATGCCCTGGTTGCCGGCCTATCGCTGGATAGTATATCGGCCCGACGAAGCAAATGGGATGCGGTGGCAGGTAGTACTTGCCGGAGACGGAACGATCTGGGCCTTTCAGGGGCCGAATGCAGCAGGCGAAGATCCGGCCGCACGGGCGGCGGTCGGTCTCGGAACAGATGGCTTTGATCCCCAAGAACCATGGGGTGCGTTGCCGGGCGCCTCCGACACGCTGGCTACGGCATCGTTCGGGCGGGCCGGTCCAGCTACCGCCGTTGCTCTGGCGCGCTATCACCTGCAGCAGACGATAGGTTCTGTGTTATCCCTGGAGCCAGACTCCGTTGGATTGCAAGCCGCGCCGGGACGGTCGCAGCAGGTTGTGGTACACTTCCGCGGCCGGGCGCTAACAGGCGATTCGGTGACGGTACAGGTAGTGGCCGCAGCTACCGGTCAGTTACGCTTGCTGGAGGTACAATGGGCGTCAGTACCCCTGCGGGAGGTGGATCCTTTCAGCGAAGGTCCACCACGGCATAGGGATGGAAAATTTTCGGTACATGAGATACAGGGCGGGCTGGCGGCATTGTGCTACGTGTTGCTTGGTCTCTGGCTGCTGTTGGTGTTTCTACAGCGGTTGCAACGCCGCTTGATTGATACGCAGGGACCCCTCCGAGATGCCGTGCTGGGGGGATTGGCCTTTACGATCGCTACGCTGGCAGCCGCCTTACCGGGCATCATGATACAGATCGCCAATCCCTGGCTTAGGGGGATGATTTTTCTGGTCTCAATGCTGGTGGTGGGAGTATTTGGCGTCGTCGCTGTGTTTGTGGCGGGGAGTGCGTCCGACGCGCTGGCGCGGGACCGGTGGCCGGAGAAATTGACTGTGCTGGCTTTGTTGCGCGGTGGACAGGTGCGCAACGTTGTTGTCGGAGCGGCCTTGCTGCGTGGATTGGCGTTGGGGGGACTGCTGCTGGGGGCAACGGCTACACTGCTCTGGTTCTGGCCTCGGGTAGGCTTGCGCCTGGAAGCCAATGCCTGGATGTTTCCGTGGCCCGGAATCCAGGCGCTCGTATGGATGGGATCTTCCATATGGCTGGGCATGCTGCTAACCTATGTATTGCTGGCCGTAGGAGCCCGGCTTTCCCGGCAGGGGCCGAGCTGGGTGGTGGGCATGCTGGCCCTGCTCCTGGTGCTGATCGGCGTCAGCGCAGTCGATCTTAGTGAGGTTGGGATAGAGCTGGTTGTGCATGCGCTGTGGGGTATGGTGCTGGGTTGGGCCTGCTGGCGCTACGAACCGGTCAGCAGCGGAGTGGGGGCCGTAACTGCCTGGCTGTTGTGGTACAGTGTGCCGGGCTGGCCGATGCCGGGTGGGCCTCTGGGTGTGGATACCTGGATTGTGCTGGGGATGCTGGGAGCGGTGGGTGCGCTGGGCGGTGTCGGGCTTCGCAGTCGCCGCTCTGCAAACGAACTGCCCCGTTATATTCCTGCCTACTTGCAGGAGCTGGCCCGACAGGAGCGGTTGGAGCGGGAGCTGGAAATTGCCCGTCAGGCACAGGCTTCGCTACTGCCCCAGGCGCTTCCTGAAGTTCCGGGTATCGCCATGGCGGCTCTCTGCCAGCCCGCCTACGAGGTAGGCGGGGACTACTACGACGTATTTGCGCTACCGGACGGGCGGTTGGCCATTGTGGTTGGTGACGTAAGCGGCAAGGGAATTCAGGCCGCCTTCTTTATGACACTCATCAAGGGACACGTCCGGGCGCTCAGTATGCTGGTGCAGGAGCCTGTGGAGTTACTCTGTTACCTGAATCAGCTTTTCCGGGCACAGGCACCCCGCGGCGTGTTTGTCACCATGGTTTACGGCCTGCTGGATCCCGCGCGACGCACCTTAACACTGGCACGGGCCGGACATCCACCGGTGCTCTATTACCGGGCCTGTGAGAGGCGGGTACAGGAGCTTCGGCCTTCGGGAATGGGGATCGGGCTGGCCGATGCCGAACCGTTTGCGGCCTCTTTGGCAGCGTGCACGCTGCATCTGGAAACAGGCGACCGCGTGTTATTCTATACCGACGGTCTTACCGAAAGGATCGTTTCAACAGCGAGGCGCTGGGGGATCGAACAACTGCGACAGTGGTTGCGCGATCACAGCCTCGAAGAGCGCTCGCCCGAAGCAGCACTTGCCTCGTTACAGGATCTGCTGCAGGGCCTTACCCGTACGAGCGCGCCAACCGATGATCTGACCGCCATTTTACTGGAAGTGAAAGACGCAGAGGCATGATGCAAAAGGCTGAGCGTTCGCTACAGGCTGCCCTGGACTGGGTGCGACCAAGGCTACATGAAACGCCCGAGGTAGCCCTGATTCTGGGATCCGGGCTGGGCGCACTGGCCGAATCGGTGACGCAGGCCCTTGAAGTGCCCGTTCGGAAGATTCCCGGATATCCACCCCCGAGCGTATCCGGCCATGCCGGACGTCTGGTATTTGGCCGACTGGAAGGCTGTCGGGTGGTGGTGCTTCAGGGACGCCTGCATTGCTACGAGGGCTATTCCGCACAGACGGTTACGTTGCCTGTGCGGCTCGTTCATGCGCTGGGTGCGCGTCGGTTGATCGTGACAAATGCAGCCGGAGGCCTGAATCCCCATTTTCGGCCTGGTACGCTTATGTTTATCGTCGATCATATCAATGCGGCCTTTCACAGTCCGCTGGTGGGGCGGATCGACGGCCTGCGGCCGCTGATGCGCGGTGTGCCGGATATGAGCAGGCCCTACGACCGAGATTGGCTGGAGGAGGCCGAAGCCGTTGCGTTACGTCAGGGCATCCCAACGCAGCGGGGAGTCTATCTGTGGACGCTGGGGCCCAGCTATGAGACCAAAGCTGAAATCCGCATGTACCGTCGCATGGGAGCCGATGCGGTCGGGATGAGCACGGTGCCCGAAGTACTTGAAGCCTGCCGGCTGGGGATGAAGGTGCTGGGTATCTCTACCATTACCAATATGGCAGCCGGCTTGCAGGCTGGTCCCCTTACGCACGAAGAAGTGTTGAAGGTGGGGCGGCAGGTACGAGACCACCTGGAACAATTGATACGTGGCCTCTTGCGTCAACAATCTGCAAAGAAATTTCAGAATTGACAGATGAACCCATAAAAAATCAGGAGAGGCATTGAGTTTCTGAAGATTTGTTTGCATATTTAAGGCCGATCGCTGCTGCCGTCAGGTAGCAGCGCGGAATGAGTGATGTATGTATGTCTGTGAAGCAGCGAAGGGACGTTCATGAGCTACGAACAGCACACTGACTACGGGTACGAAGGAGCGCCTTCGGGTAGTTCGTACACCGACATGCAGGAACAGCGCGCTCCCCAGGACGGCAGGTATCGGGAAGAGGTGTACTCCAAGCGCGTACCGGCGGGTAAGCGTACGTACTTTTTTGATGTGAAGCCGACGCGCTCCGGGGATGACTATTTTATCACGATTACCGAGAGCAAGCGTGTCGGCGACAATCGCTACGAGAAGCACAAAATCTTCCTTTACAAGGAGGATTTTGGGAAGTTCATTGCCGCCATTCACGAAGTCGTGCAGCATATTCGGGAGGAATATCTGCCGGACTACGACTTCAAAGATCTGCCGGAGCTGCCGCTGGCGCCGCGGCGTTCGCAGGATAACGAGGCGTCCCAATGAGATTGTTGTAAGCGCAAAATATTCTTAAAAAAGCCGGCATTGCCGGCTTTTTGTTTTAATGACCAAGATGCACAGATGATGGAGCTGCTTCCTATTGTCCCTTACGACAAGTGGGCTGAACGTCTTTCAGTATGCTGGGCGCGAAGTGGTACGTTTGACCCAGAGATCGCGCAGGCTGTGCAGGAAATTCTGGTGCAGGTGCAGCAGCGGGGGGATGCAGCGTTGCTGGAGCTGACGGAACGGTTTGATGGGGTGCGGCCGGATTCGATCCGGGTACCGGAAGCGGAGCTGGAGGCGGCCTATGCCGCCATGGATCCGGAGCTCAAGCAAATTATTGCGGAAGCGGCCGATAATATCCGACGCTTTCATGAGCATCAGCGACGTACGTCTTGGTTCGTCGAGGACGGTGATGGTGTGATCCTGGGGCAACGCATTGTGCCGTTGGAGCGTGTTGGGCTTTATGTGCCGGGGGGGCAGGCCTTTTATCCGTCCAGCCTGCTGATGAATGCCATTCCGGCGCAGGTAGCCGGCGTGGACACCCTGCATCTGGTATCCCCCCCAGGGCCTTCGGGGCGGCCGCATCCCCTGGTGCTGGCTACAGCTCATTACCTGGGCATCCGGCATGTATATGCCGTAGGCGGGGCGCAGGCCGTGGCTGCCCTGGCCTTTGGCACCGAAACCATCCCGCGTGTTGACAAGATCGTGGGACCCGGTAATGCTTACGTAGCCCTGGCCAAGAAAATGGTCTTTGGTCATGTGGATATTGATGCTGTGGCCGGGCCCAGCGAGATTGTTGTGCTGGCCGACGATACGGCTGACCCTGAGTTTGTAGCGGCTGATCTCCTTTCGCAGGCCGAGCATGATGAGCGGGCGTCGGCCGTGCTGGTCACGCCCTATGCCTTGCTGGCCGAGGCCGTTCGGGCGTGTGTGCAACGTATGGTCGTCGAAGCTCCCCGCCGGGCTATCCTGGAAGCGTCGCTGGCCCGCTATGGTGCCTGTATTGTGACCCCTTCGATGACGGAAGCCTGTGCCGTTGTCAACGAACTGGCGCCCGAACATCTGGAGCTTATGGTGCGCGATCCCTGGGAGATCCTGCCTCATATCCGACATGCTGGCGCTATCTTTATGGGACCGTTCTCTACAGAGCCAGTCGGCGATTACTTTGCCGGTCCCAATCATGTATTGCCCACCGGGGGGACGGCCCGTTACGCTTCGGCGCTGAGCGTCGATGACTTTGTTCGGAGCCAATCCATCATCGTATATACAGCGGAACGATTGCGAAAGACGGGGCCCCGCATTATGCGCTTTGCAGAGGCCGAAGAGCTTCCGGCCCATGCGCAGGCCATCGCCGTGCGGCTGGCCCGCCTCTCGGAACAAGCATCGGCTTCTGCCGTGCGTTCGTCTGCGCAAACAGAACAGAAGCGATGATTCCCGAAGTGGATACGTTATCGCAGGCGCTGGCGACTATTCGGCCTGCTGTGCGGCAGGGAAAGCCCTATGCCGTAGGAGCCCCTCCGGAGGCGCCGATCAAACTGAACCAGAATGAAAGCCCCTGGGATCTCCCTGAGCCGCTTAAGCGCGAATTGCTGGAAGAATTTCTGGCGCTTCCCTTTAATCGCTATCCGGCTGAGCATCCAGAACGGTTGCGGCAGGCACTGGCCGACTTTCTGGACTGGACTCCAGAAGGGATAATCGTAGGCAATGGCTCAAACGAGCTGGCCTTCACGGTGGGGCTCGCTGTGATCGATGAAGGTACGTCGGTAGTGCTACCGCGGCCGATGTTCTCGCTCTACGAAATGATCGTACGCTTGCACGGTGGCCGTGTCCACCCTGTACCGCCCCGGGCTGATTTGCATTTTGACGTGGCCGGCTTGCTGGCAGCGATCCGGCAGCAGCAACCCGCCTTGGTGATTCTGACCTCGCCTAATAACCCGACCGGCCGCGCTATGACACTGGCCGACATTGCTGCCGTAGTGGAAGTCGCTCCAGGGTTAGTGCTGATCGATGAGGCGTACGTGGAGTTTGCCGACGGGACGGGGGCCCGGCCTCTGCTGGATCGTTATCCGCACGTATTGCTGCTGCGCACGTTTTCAAAGGCGTTTGGACTGGCCGGTTTACGGTTGGGTTATCTGGTTGGGCATCCGGACGTGGTTCGGGAGCTTTATAAAGCACGTATTCCGTTCATGGTGGATCGGCTGGCCGAGACGGTCGCACTGACGCTGCTACGCAATCTGGAGCTGGTGCAACAACGCATTGCTGAGATCAAAGCGGGTGTGCAATGGCTGTACCGAGAGCTGTCGGCATTGCCCGACGTGGACCCCATTCCCTCGCAGGCCAACTTTGTAATCTTTCGGACACCGCAGGAACCCGGTGCCCTGCTTGCACGTCTGGCGAAGGAAGGGATTCTGATTCGCAACATGAGCGGTTACCCTGAGCTGCAGGGATTTGTGCGGGTCAATGCGGGTCGGGCAGAAGAGAACCGGGCTTTTATGGCCGCGTTGAAGAAGGCGCTTGCCGGCGACGAGACCCTCTGAGCACAGGTCGCGCAGCCGGAGGCTTTGTAGTTATTTTGTGTTAACCGTTTGCGCGTGCGCGATGGAATTGATCCAGGTTGACATTGTCGGGCTTTCGACCAGTCCCACCAGCGGGGGTGCGTATGCGCTGGTCTTAGGTGAAATCGAAGGCAATCGCCGGCTACCCATCATTATTGGAGCATTTGAGGCCCAGGCTATTGCTCTGGAGCTTGAAAAGATTCAGCCGCCGCGTCCGATGACGCATGACCTGTTGCGCGACCTGTTTGAAGCGGTGGGGGCCGAAGTGCTCAGCATTGTGATTGATGAGTTGCGCGACGGGACGTTTTATGCCAAGATTCGTTTTGTGCATAACGGACGCGAGCGACAATTGGATGCCCGGCCAAGTGATGCGGTGGCCCTGGCGGTGCGAGTGGACGCGCCGATCTTTGTAGCGCCTGCCGTAATGGAGGAAGCCGGCATTCCCACCGAAGAGGGTGCCGGCTTTGCGGTGAGTAGTGGAGCGGAGGAAGAAGCCGCGCCCGAACCCCCTATGTCGCGTCTGGAGCGTCTGCAGAAGATGCTGGAAAAGGCCATCGAAGAAGAAGATTACGAACGGGCCGCTCAGTTGCGTGACGAGATTGCCCGCCTGAAAAAAGAGCAGGGCCAGAACTGATACGCACGCCTGTGTTTTGGCAACATAGAAGCGAAGCTTTCCGGTCAGAGTCGCCGTAAAGCTTCGCTTTTTGTGTTTCATGCAAGCCGCGCCGTTTCTCC
>JALSJJ010000050.1 GCA_026989375.1 Rhodothermus sp. | reverse complement strand
AGGGGGGAGCAAGATTCTCGGGCTCGGCCGTGCGAAGTGTGGCGTGACGGTACAACTACGGGCGAAACGGTTTTTTATCAGGTTCCCCCTCCCCTTTGGGGAGGGGGACAGGGGGAGGGGCTCCAATCCATCTACTGCGCTGTTTCTGACAGCAAGGCTGTCTTCCAGCAGACACCCTCTCAGTCGCTTACGCGACAGCTCCCCCTCAAGGGGGAGCAGAATTTCTGGTTGGCCACGTAACGTTTACACCAGCGTGCTTGCCCAATTCCTGCAAAGCTTCTTTCCTGACTCCCCTCCCTCTAGGGAGGGGCTCCAATCAACCCTGACCGATTAACCCTACAACCTTCTCCCTATAACCTCGGTAGGGAAAGCTTTGGTTGTAACGTAGCCGCTCAGCGCAGATGCATGAACGTGCGGCTCAGGCTTCCGTGCGGTGTTTCGAGCCGGTACTGGTAGAGACCGGCGGGCAGGTCGGCAGCATCGAACACGACCTGGTAGTGGCCAGCCGGAAGTAATCCGTCCACCAGCGTTGCGACGCGCTGTCCCAGCAAGTTATAAACCGTCAGCGTGGCACGGGTAGCCTGAGGCAGCGCGAACGTGATGGTGGTGCGGTCGCGGAACGGGTTCGGATAGTTCGGAGCGAGCGTCAGCGTTGCGGGCGGTTCGCCTTCCAGCGATTCCAGCGCGGTTAGCACAAGCTGGCCCGGTTGGACCTGTCCACGGATTTCGCCGGCCGGGTATTGGGCCGTGTGAACGTTGAGATAAATGTTGCCGGCCAGCAGCTCTTGGATCAGCTCGTCGGTCAATGGTTCCGGATCGGTCGGACGCCAGACGCCGGAGGCGGTGTTGCCGTTGAACGTGAGGGTTCGAACGACCGGTCCGTCCTGTCCGGCAGGTGCCTGATGAAAGTGGGCGGCCTGTACCGGGCCGGTCAGCCCGCTTACGGTGATATGAAAGACCAGTCCGGCTTCGGTCAGCGCCAAAAACGCGGTGCCCCGGCCGTTGCTGGTGACGGCGCCGGTTTCCTGTGTGGGATCGAGCGAGACGACGGCTCCAATGCCATTGGATGGATATACCTGTCCGCGGATTTCACCGGCCGGATACTGGGCCGTATGAATATTAATGTAAAGCTGTCCCAGCAGCAGCGCAACGATAAGGGAATCCGGTAGATCGGTCCATACGCCCGCGGCCGTATTGCCGTTGAAGGTGATGCCATGCACGACCGGCCCGCTCGCGCCAGCGGCACCGTAGTGAAAGTGTGCAGCCTGGATGGGACCGGTCAGGCCGGTAACCGTGATCTGATAGGCCAGGCCGGCTTCGGTAAGCGTCATGTGTGCGGTTCCACCTCCATTGCTGGTGACGCCGTCGGGCTCCTGCTCAGGAGTGAGCGTAGCACGCAGGGCAGTTCCTCCGCTGAGGCGGACCTGTCCGCGGATTTCACCGGCCGGATACTGGGCCGTATGAATATTAATGTAAAGCTGTCCCAGCAGCAGAGCCGTAATCAGTTCGTCGGTCAGGGGCTCTGCGTCGGTGGCGGTCCAAGTGCCACTTGCCGTATTTCCCTCAAACGTGAGGGTACGCACTACGGGGCCATCGGAACCAGGGGCCGCCTGATGAAAGTGAGCTGCCTGGATCGGACCGGTCAATTCATCGACCGTAATCACGAACTGGAGTCCTGCGTCGGTTAGGGCCAGGGCAGCTGTTCCATAGCCGTTGCTGGTAACTGTACTGGTTTCCTGTTCCGGGGTCAGCACGGCCGAGAAGAAGGTCTGAGCATGGATCGGCGCGGCAAGCAGGAGCAGCCAGGCGCCTAAGATGTAGCATGTGCGCATTGCTCTAAGAAATTGAGTGAAGAGGGCGTTTATTGATGGAAGTACCTGAGCAGGGCCAAGTGCCTATTCAAAGGGAAAGACGGAGAAAAGTCGTCTGGGCAGCTTACACTGGATACCAGACCAGAACTGCTTTTCTCCGGACAGTTCCTCCTCCAGGAAAAGACAAAATTATAGCCCAACAGCCACAGTTCAGTCCAGGCGCTCATGCTGGCACCCTTCGGTCAGGGTAAGCTTCCTTCTCTCATCTTTTTTGGGAGAAGATAGGGGAGAGGCCTTGAGCCATCGTGCCCAACCAGGCCATCTGGTTTGTCTTGGTGGGAATCCGGCCCTACAGACACCCCCTCAGGCCCTTCGGGCCAGCTCCCCCTCAAGGGGGAGCAGATGTTTGATTCCGCGAGGGCGGTTGCTTGTGGCGTAGCCGCTGAACCGCTGCGGAGACTGTTACATGAAGTTCCCCCTCCCCTCTGGGGAGGGGGACAGGGGGAGGGGACCCAACCATCACACCACGCCCATCCAGCGGCCGAGCCGTTTCTGTTGGTGTTCTACGAGGGGGATTTTGAGGGGGTGCTTTCGCCGATTCACCGTTCCATTCGGAGTCGGTATCCGAACGCGAAGTTGCATTTTCAGGGGCGGTTTCGGGTGCCGGCCGTGACGTGGGACTATTTGCATCGCTGCTGGCGTGAACGTAACTGCCTGCGCGTAGAGGTGCGTACGTTCTGAGAAGAGGGAAGCGTTGAAAGTGGATTTTGCTTTTTCCGCTTCTTTGTAGCAGGATAGGACGGTGGGGACAGGTATCTTTGTGTTGCCTGGAGCGCTGCGCTGTTGAACGAAGGGGGGCGGAGCGCGTTTGTATTGGCTATCGTTCGTAGTTATTGCTGCGTCGTTCGATGCATCGGTTCTGGATCGAGCAACGTCCGCATAACGGATTGACCTACGAGGCCTATGTGGCTGCCTGGGAACAGGCGCTGCGTCGGCCAATGACCGGGCTGGATGCGAAAGCGCGGCGCTACCAGTATTACCGCCGCTATAACTTTGAGCGAGCCCGGCGCGTCGCGGCAGCCTATCGCATGTCGGAGCGGCTGGCGCGGGCGCTGGCGGCTATTGAACGCCCCCAGCTCTGGATGGTCCTCACCGAAGACTGGTGTGGCGATTCAGCCTACAGCCTACCCATCATTGCCGAAGCTGCCCGTCGCCATTCACAGATTCGGTTACGGATTCTACCCCGCGATGAAAATCTGGATATCATGGATCTGTACCTGACGCGCGGTGCCCGGAGCATTCCCAAGCTGGTGGCTTTTGCCGAGGATGGCACCGAGCTGTTCACCTGGGGACCGCGTCCTGCCGAGGCGCAGGCGCTTCGAGACCGCCTGCAGGCCGAAGGGATGGACGCTCGTCGGCTGGCGCAGGCGCTAATCGACTGGTACGAAGCCGGTGGCTGGCGACAGGTCGATACCGAACTGGCCGAACGACTGGAAACAGTGGTGCAGGCTCAGGCTTCTGTGTCGTTCAGATAATGAGGGCGGGACCGGGGACGGCCAGACCATTCCGCTTCTGATGCTGCCGCAGAATCCGAAGGCATGGTTCCTTGAAATGAGACATACAGACGGACAGCCTGCTGCTCGATCATGCGCTGCAGACGGCGAATCAGGAAGCGACGAATCAACGTGCGGGTTGGCGGTAGCAGCCCAAGCAGTCCCAGCAGGTCGGTTAGCACTCCGGGCGTGATCAGCAGGGCGCCGGAAAGTAGAATGAGCACGCCGTCGATGATTTCGCGGCCTGGAAGCTGTCCCTGTGCCAGGCGTTGCTGGAAAGCTCGCCAGGTAGCCAGGCCTTCTCGACGGGCCAGGTAGCTGCCGGCCAGGGCGGTGGCAAAGATCAGTCCGATAGTGGCCCAGAGGCCGATCCAGCGGCCGATCTGCAAGAGCACTGCCAGCTCAATGGCCGGCACGATCAGGAACAGGAAAAACAGGCGAGCGCTCATTCGTCTTTCGGGAAGCTGGCAGATACTACACAAACGGATCCCTTTTGGAAAGGATTCCGACGCCTGTATTTCTGAGCTCGTTTATGTGCCGTAGGGTGTAAAGGCAGGAGCCGCGACTGGATTGCTTGAGCATTGGTCTTTCCTGTGGCTTTTTGCTCGGTCGATGGTTCAGGAAAAGACTGTGCTGAAGTCATTGGGAGGAGGTACCAACGGACCTATGGGCAGGCAGGTGTCATCAGGGGGCGTAACAGGGCAGGTCGTCTGTGGCCGCAAGGTTTAACAGATCTGTTGGGATCTCTGGTGCACCGGGAAACGAGGCGCCTGCTCCTGGTGTAGGCGGTCAAGAAGCGACGTCGGGGCCAGATAAGGCAGGTTGCGGTTCGGATCATATGAGAGAACAGAACCGCCGACCTGTCATAGCATGAGGGGCGGATGAACGTGCTCATATGCAAGATTCACTCTGTTACAAAGGATTCTCGAACGACCCAACTGGCTGTCTCTTTGTCCTGAGTGCGCACTGAAGGGCTTTCCTATGGTTGTCGCTATCGACGTTGAGCTATCAATCTAACCGACCACATCTGGAGTTGGAAGAAATGCTTGACCTTCAGCAATCATTCCGATCGAAAGGTGTGACTACTCAGGGAGCGTCCAGCGCACAAAAACATTAAGTGCCTAATTTTTTTTATTAGGATGCTTGCATCAATGCCTCGTTCTACGCCAATTACATGCCTGCCATACAAATTTAATCAAAATTATTGTTTAAATGAATTATTGTGTAACCACTTTCA
>JALSJJ010000049.1 GCA_026989375.1 Rhodothermus sp. | reverse complement strand
CAAAGGCAGGGCCAAGTGGGCCAGCGGAGCCAGATCGCCCGAGGCCCCCACGCTTCCCCGGCTGGGCACGGCCGGGATCAGGTCGCGCTCGGCAAAATCCAATAACCGCTCGAACGTCGCCAGTGAGATGCCTGAATAGCCCAGACCCAGGGCGTGGATTTTCAGGAGCAACATCAACCGGCACAGCTCGCGCGGGAGCCAGGGACCCACGCCGACCGCATGGCTGATCAGCAGATTCTCCTGAAGCTGCGCCAGCCGATCGGCCGGGATGCGCGTGCGGGCCAGGGCTCCAAAGCCTGTATTGATGCCGTAATAGACACCACCACTTTGCAGGGCGGCTTCAACCCGGGCGCGAGACGCGGCTACCGCCGAATGATCCCGGCGCAGTTCTTCGAGGCGTCGCTCCAGGTCTTCGTAGAGCGACGCGATGCGCACCGTAAGCTCCAGCGTGGGCAACGGATATTCCATGGTGGCTACCGGTTCCTTCCAAATCAATAAAGTAATGCCGTCCTCTCTTGCTCCCTGCCCGCCTGCGCTGGGGGCTCCCCAGACGTACTATGTCACTGGCAATCCCGTTGTTCAGATCGTACGGGAAACAATCAGATACCCACTTGATGCAGGCAATATTTCCGGTTACTTCTGAGCTGAAAGCGGTCAGTCCTCACCGCCCCGACGAAGAATACGTTCAACGTCTCGCCGGGGGCAGCGTGCACAAAGCAATGCGTGTTCTTGTGCAAGGCAGTCGCTATGAAGCAACCCGGGGCAGCGATCAGGCGCCCGTTTTTGCCGGAATCCCCGGGTGGCCGTCCGGAGAATCGGCTTCAGCCGGTGATCATGGGGAGGTCGAGGCCGCGTTCGCGGGCGGTCTGGATGGCCAGTTCGTAGCCGGCGTCGGCATGACGCATGACGCCGGTTCCGGGGTCGGCCGTTAGCACCCGTTCCAGCCGAAGGTCGGCCTGTTCGGTGCCATCGGCCACGCAGACCATGCCGGCGTGGATCGAGTAGCCGATGCCTACACCTCCGCCGTGGTGGATTGATACCCAGCTGGCACCGCAGGCGGTGTTGAGGAGCGCATTGAGCAGCGGCCAGTCGGCAACAGCATCGGAGCCGTCTTGCATGCCTTCCGTCTCTCGGTTGGGCGAGGCAACAGAGCCTGCATCCAGATGGTCGCGGCCGATCACGATCGGGGCTTCGATCTTGCCTTTCCGGACCAGCCAGTTGAACTTCAGGCCCATTTCTGCCCGTTCGCCGTATTCGAGCCAGCAGATGCGGGCGGGCAGGCCCTGGAAACGCACCTTCTCGCGCGCTTTCTGGATCCAACGCACCAGGCTTTCTTTGTGGGGAAACGTTTCGATAACGGCCTGGTCGGTGACGGCAATGTCGTTTGGGTTGCCGGAGAGGGCTGCCCAGCGGAACGGTCCCGCACCCCGGCAGAAAAGGGGGCGAATGAAGGCCGGCACGAAACCAGGAATGCGGAAGGCCTCTTTCATGCCCCGGTGGTCGGCCACCTGCCCGCGCAGGTTGTTGCCGTAGTCGAAGACGACAGCGCCCAGCTCCTGCAGTTTCAGCATCGCTTCAACGTGCCGCTGCATGGAGTCGAGCACGGCTTCTTCGTAACCTTTCGGATCTTTTTCGCGGAAGGCCGCGGCCGATTCCACGGTATGGCCGGCCGGGATATAGCCGTAGCGCAGGTCGTGGGCGGCCGTCTGGTCGGTCACGACGTCGGGCACAATGCCCCGGCGCACAAGCTCAGGGAGTACGTCCGCGATGTTGCCCAGGAGTCCCACCGAGAGCGCTTCGCCGTTAGCGCGGGCTCGGAGCACTTTGTCCAGCGCTTCGTCCAGGTCGGTGCACATCTCGTCCAGGTAGCCCGTTTCGAGACGGCGCTGGATGCGCGCCGGATCGATCTCCACGCCGAGAAAGGCCGCCTCGTTCATCGTAGCGGCCAGCGGCTGGGCGCCGCCCATGCCCCCCAGACCCGCGGTGACCACCAGGCGTCCTTTGAGGGTACCCCCGAAGTGCTGGCGGGCGCACTCGGCGAAAGTCTCGTAGGTGCCCTGCAGGATGCCCTGCGTGCCGATGTAGATCCAGGAGCCGGCCGTCATCTGGCCGTACATAATCAGGCCCAGGGCTTCCAGCCGCCGAAACTCCTCCCAGGTAGCCCAGCGCGGGACCAGATTGCTGTTGGCAATCAGCACGCGGGGGGCCATTTCGTGCGTGCGGAAGACCCCGACCGGCTTGCCGCTCTGCACCAGCAGCGTTTCGTCGTTTTCCAGGCGTTTGAGGGTTTCAACGATCTTGTGGAAACAGGCCCAGTTGCGGGCCGCCTTGCCCGTACCGCCATAGACGATGAGTTCCTCCGGCTTTTCGGCCACTTCCGGATCCAGATTGTTCATCAGCATGCGCAGGGCTGCCTCCTGATGCCATCCTTTACAGTGGAGCTGCGTGCCGCGTGGGGCGCGTACGGTGATCGGCGTCGTTTCCATGGCAATTGAGGGCTTGGTCCAAAAGCGCTTCCGATTTAATCTAACAAAAGTCGGCGCCAGGCAAAAGTTCGCGGTCAGATTCGTTTTTCGGGCAACCAGGGCGTCTCCGGCATGCCCCGCTGGTGATTGATCCAGCGGGCCAGTACAAACAGCAGGTCGGAGAGACGGTTCAAGAAGCGCACCACTTCAGGATTGAGCACTTCCTGCTGCGCGGCTTCGACCACGAGCCGTTCGGCCCGGCGGCAGACCGTGCGGGCGATGTGCAGCGTAGCTGCAGCCGGGGTGCCTCCCGGCAGGATAAAGGTTTTCAGGGGAGGAAGCTGGGCCTCCAGGCGATCGATTTCCTGCTCGATTGCTTCTGTGTGGGCCGCTTCGATGCGAACGGTTCGGGTGCGGCTATCGAGCGGGGTGGCCAGGTCGGCTCCCACCTCGAAGAGCATGCTCTGAAGACGCTGCAGAAGAGTTTGCAGGTCGGATTCGTCCGGGAGCAACTGCGTGCGTGTCAGCCCCAGCCAGGCGTTCAGCTCATCTACGGTTCCATAGGCGGCGATCCGGGGATGGCTTTTGGGCACGCGTCCGCCGCCAAAAAGTGCGGTGGTGCCGTCGTCGCCTGTGCGCGTGTAGATCTTCATGCGTGCGTCGTGGTTTCGGTGATCGGGTGCAGGTACTGGATGCAGGGCGTGCCGTCGGGCAGCCGGTGGATGCGGGCCGCCATGCGGAAGACGCGGGCAATCAGGTCTTCGGTGAGCACCTCATCGGGCGGTCCGTCGGCTACCAGATGTCCCTGGTGCAGGACCAGCAGGCGGTCGGCATAGCGGGCAGCCAGTGACAGGTCATGAAAAACGGCCACGACGGTGCGACCCTCAGCGACCAGACCGCGGATGCGCTCGAGCAATTCGAACTGATAGTGCACGTCCAGGTGGGCAGTGGGTTCGTCGAGCAACAGCAGATCGGCTTCCTGCGCCAGCGCCTGCGCCAGGAAAACGCGCTGCTGCTCTCCGCCACTGAGTGTATGGATCAGGCGGTGCGCGGCATCGGCCAGATCGACGGCTGCCAGCGCTGCGCGTACCCGTGCTCGGTCAGCGTCCGTAAACGGTTCCAACCAGCCCTTGTGCGGCGCTCGGCCCATCAGTACGATGTCTTCGACCGTAAAATCGAAAGCAAGGGTAGGGGCTTGGCGCACCACTGCCACGCGTCGGGCCAAGGCCCGGCGTGGCCAGCGTTGCAGCGGTCGCCCTTCCAGAAATAGCTGTCCGCTGTAGGGCAGCACCCCGCTGATTGTGCGAATCAGCGTGGTTTTGCCGCTGCCGTTCGGTCCCAGCAATCCCACAAAGGAACCGGCCGGGATCTGAAAGGTGAGCCCGTCCAGAATCGTGCGTCCGCTGAGTGCTACCCGCAATCCACTGGCCTCAACCATGAAGACGACAACTTACCCCGTAGATCGACGCCCTTATGCTACGACGAACGGACGTCTGGTGCAAGCTGCGCTGCTGCTTCTCTGGATTTTGATCGGCTGTGACAGCCGGCAACAGGAAGATTTTCTGAGCGCGGCTTTCCGGCCGCCGGAAGGCTTTACCCGAACCGACGAAAATGGGCAGGTGCTCTCGGAAGATCCGGACGACTGGCGCGTGGCCCCGGCCTTTCGGGGCTATCTCCGGTTTGATCCGGCCTATCCGAATCCCTTTTCCGGGGGCGAGGTGCGGCTGCCGTTTCAGGTCTTTTCTTCGCTGAGGGGTACGCTGAGCGTCTGGGCCGAGGATGTGGAAGGACGCATGCGGTTGCTGGACGAGCATCCATCGCTTGCACAGCCGGGCACCTACGTGTTTGTGTTTGATCCCACCGTCCTGTCGCCTGATCGTGATCTGACCCGTCTGCGGGGACTGCACCGGCTTTATGTTTATCGGGGCAACGATCTGGTTTCGTACGGAGATCTGATGATTCAAGTGCCGTAGCCAGAACAGTTGAATCGGTTCGAAGATGCTGCGTATGGGGCGTCGCATGCGATACCGTAAAACCAGCCGGATAGATCGAGCTTCAGGAGGCCGCTGCCCGTTCAAGCCGATCCATGAGGGCCCAGCCCAGCCCGGTGGGGAGTACGCGCTGAGCATAGATGCGTGTGCAGCCCTGCGCATCGCATCGGCGGAAGAAGTCAAAC
>JALSJJ010000048.1 GCA_026989375.1 Rhodothermus sp. | reverse complement strand
CATAGGCTATGCGCACCGCCTGCAGGCACGCGCCGAGCAGGAACTGCGCACTTTGTTTACCGGTCAGTGGCGTAATGGCCTGCTGCCCCATATTGTGTATCACGAACCGAGCGCTACGTATTTCCCTGGTCCGGAGATCTGGGACGTTCGTCGCCATCCGGCTGCACCTTCAGCCGTGGCTACCTCTGGCATCGTGCAGCCGCCCAACCATGCCATTGCGGCGTGGCATATCTACCGGCATGCGCAGGATCGGGAGCAAGCCAGGAAGTTTCTGCAGGAGCTGTACCCGCGCCTGAAGGCCTGGCATGATTACCTGTATCGTGAGCGAGATCCGGCCGGCGAAGGGCTCGTCTACATCCGGCATCCCTGGGAGTCGGGCATGGACAATGCGCCCCTGTGGGATGAGCCGCTACAGCGCATCACAGTGGATCCGAAGCGGCCACTTCCGTTCCGGCGAATGGACAAACAGGTGGTTAATCCGGCCGATCGACCCACCGACGCAGACTATGCGCGCTATTTGCAACTGGTAGCGCTGTTTCGAGCCGCCAATTATGAGGAGGCGCGCATCCGAGAACACTGCCCTTTCCTGGTGCAGGATGTGCTTTTCAATACGCTGCTCTGCCAGGCCGAACGTGATCTGGCCCGGATTGCCCGGGTAGTCGGCGCAGATCCGGACCAGCACGAAGCGCGCGCTGAGCGTACGGCGCAGGCGATCAATCAGAAGCTCTGGGACGAAGCGCACGGTATTTATGTAGACTATGACCTGCGGACCCGGACGCCCATTGATGTGCATGTAGCGGCCGGTTTTGTGCCGCTGTTTGCAGGTATTCCCTCGCCCGAGCAGGCGCGTCGGTTGTGCACGTACCTGAACTCGACCTCCTTCTGTCGGCTGGGCGACCGATGCTATGCGGTGCCCAGCTATGACAAACAGAAGCCAGACTTTTCGCGTCGCCGTTACTGGCGGGGGCCTGTCTGGATCAACATCAATTGGCTGCTTTACCGGGGGCTGGAGCGCTACGGAGCACAGGAGTATGCCGCCTGGATCCGCGATGCGATCATCGATCTGCCGCGCCTGTATGACTTTTACGAGTACTACGACCCAGAGATCGGGTGCGGACACGGAGCTGCCGGGTTTTCCTGGACGGCCGCGCTGTTGCTGGATGTGTTGTATGCAGGGCGTTTAGAGGCGAACCGTTCGGCATGAGTCGGTGGCGGCACTGCAGCGCAGCGTAATCACGGTTACTTCGGGCCAGGCACCCAGGCAGCAGAGGCAGCCACGAGTAGTTTGTACCGGGGTACGGCGTCTCAGTACCGATAGCATCCCATCGCAAAGCGTACGAACGGGGAGGCAAGGCACCAGCGCAGAGGTGAGAGAGAGCTGTCCGTGGTGGGTATGGCCGCTGAGTGTCAGTGCGACACTCCGGTGGGCCAGCTCGGGCCACAGAGTCGAGTTTTGGACCAGTGCCACCACAAAGGTCCCGGCCGACACGTTTTGCAGCACCTGTTCAACGTCAGGTGCCGTTTCGTAGTCGCCACCGTGGGACCAGAACGAACCGACGGGATCGCCCCGGCCTACCCCCCGGAAGCGGATACCCCGATACGACAGCAGGCGTGCTTCGTGGACCGCTACAATGAAACCAGCCACCTCCAGCGTGCGCCGTATTCCTGCCAGCCTGCGAAGAGGTTGTGGTTGCTGGCAATGGCCCAGACGCCCCCAGTGGCGCATGTAGCGCGCCAAACGCATCCACGAACCGAACCGCATCGGCTGCATAGTCATCCACCGGATTGCCGGTAAAGACGATCAGGTCGGGTGAGGCCTTCTTGAGCGCCTGCGCAATGCGGCGCATCAGAGGTCGGGATGGGTGAGGCCAATATGCAGGTTGCTGAGCTGGACAATACGCAGGCTTTCGAGGGCAGCCGGAAGGGTTGGAAAGGCAAAAGTCTGACGACGAGCAACAAGCCGGTACGTGCCTGCATAGCCGGCCAGCGCGATCAGGAGGAAAAGGCCGGCCACACCGGTCAGCGCATATCGTGCAAGCGTCGGTCTTGCACCAAACGGCAATCCTGTCAGCCAGCCCAGCAGGACCGAAATGCTCAACAGCGGCAGGGCCAGGTGCACGTACCAGAAGGGACGGGATACCCAGCGCCGGATGGCTGCCGATGGATAGAAAGCTCCGCGAAATGCCGGAAGTAGTACGAAAGCCGGCACAATGCTCAGCAGCCAGAGCAAAACAGCCAGGCGCAGACCTGCTGTTCCGAAGTCCGCCAGGAAAGGCGCCAGCACGCCGATGTGGACCGTTGTCCAGAGAGCAATCCCACGTACCAGCCGCCAGAGCGTGGCGGGGCAGCTTCCGTCCTGATAGTTGATAGAGCCGGTTCCTGCAATGGCGTCCCTGAGACGGCAGCACCAGGTGCCGGTTCCGACAAATGCCCGTGAATCAATTGCAGCGTTATGGCTGCTGGCGTATCATGCGCCACGAATGCAACAAATACGGTCCGAGGTTATGAAAACCCGCACGCTTCGTTCAGATCTGCTCATTCTGCTGGCCACAGCCATCTGGGGTTTTGCTTTTGTGGCGCAGCGCGTGGGCATGGAGCACATGGGGCCGTTCTGGTTCAATGCGTTGCGCTTCACTATGGGCAGTCTCGTGCTGATGCCCCTGCTCTGTCGGCGTGATCCTGCCGCGGTACCTCCTGCCGTACAGCTTCGGGTGGGGCTGCTGGCCGGACTGATCCTGTTTCTGGGCGCTTCGGCGCAGCAGATTGGTCTGGTCTATACGACTGCTGGCAAGGCTGGCTTTATTACCGGACTGTATGTCATTTTTGTACCACTACTGGGCATTTTCTGGCGGCAGCACACCTACCTGGATGCCTGGCTGGGTGCGGTGCTGGCCGCCGCAGGGATGTATTTGCTGAGTGTGGCCGAGACGCTCGCGGTCAATCCTGGCGATGTGCTTGTGCTGATCAGTGCCATTTGCTGGGCCTTTCACATTCATCTGATCGATCGCTATGCCCATCGCATGCCCCCCTTTCGGTTGGCGTTCACGCAGTTTGTGGCCTGTGCGTTGCTGAGTGGCCTGACGGCGCTGCTGGTAGAGACCCCTTCGATACCGAGTGCCCGCGAGGCGTGGGGCGCGCTGCTGTATGCCGGCTTCCTGTCGGTAGGTGTTGGCTACACGCTGCAGGTAGTGGCCCAGCGCGAAGCCCATCCCACCCATGCTGCCATCCTGTTCAGTCTGGAAGCCGTCTTTGCGGCGTTGGGCGGCTGGTGGTTGCTTGATGAGACGCTCACGATGCGCCAACTCCTTGGCTGTAGCCTGATGCTGAGCGGTATGCTGCTTTCGCAGCTACGTCCTTTCGCCCGACGCACACCGGTTTCTACGTGAATGGTATTTGATTTAACTTGAAAGATGTACGATATTTAAGGATGAGGTTGAAAAGTTTCAATATGTTGCCATGGATATGCGACCCGGTGACATTGGATGGGTGCCCCGGGTTACGGGTGTGTCGGCCGACCGGGAACAGTACCGGGAAAAGGAGAAGACAGCACGTCGGGCGCGTCGAAAGAAAAAAGGCGACAGGACATCGGATACCCCGCGTGCAGCTTCCGCAGGAGATACGGGCCGGCATATCGACCTGCGGGCATAGCCGGTTTTCTTCGTAACAGCATCTGTGGAGCTGGCATCCGAATCTGGTAGCCGCTATGTAGGCAGTCTCAAGAGGCGGTGGGGGCCGATAGTCGCTCAGCAGATCCTCGGGAGCTGTTCGCCGATGAGCAAGTCAAGCACGCGTGTGGTACCGATGGTTGTAGGCAGGGTAACCATAACCATCCTGGCCGGTGCATCGGTTGTCACCTGACCGATCAGGCGGGCGTCGGCGCTGACCGGTATTTCCCATGGCAGCGATAGCGCCCGTTCCGCCTCAGCTTCTGGTACGAAGGCGACAGAGCAGCCCTTGTTGGCAACGTAAAGCGGATCAAGTCCCAGCATCTCGCAGGCACGCTGCCCGTCGAGGCGTATGGGAATGGTTGCTTCGTCGAGTCGGATAGACAGGCCAGCCGTCTGGGCGATTTCGATCAGGGCGGCTGCCAGCCCCCCGCGCGTCAGATCGCGCAAGCAGTGGACTTCGACGCCAGCTTCCAGCAGTTTTAGCACCGGCGTTGCCAGGGGAGCGCAGTCACTTTCGATGGTTGTTTCAAATGCCAGGCCTTCCCGCGCGGCCATGATCGCCCATGGTGCCCGATGTCGCCGTTGAGCAGTACGACATCGCCGGGTTGTATGGCCGGAGGGCCAACGAAGCGGTCGGTCTCGAGCCGCTGTATTCAGGAAAAGTCCGTCGCCCTTTCCGCGATCGACAACTTTCGTATCGCCAGTAACGATCTCGACGCCGGCTTCGCGGGTAGCCGTCTTCATCGATTGGACGATACGCGCAAGCGTCTCCATGGGGAGCCCTTCTTCCAGGATGAAGCCGACGCTCAGGTACAGCGGCCGGGCACCGCACATGGCCAGGTCATTCATGGTGCCATAGATGGCCAGCTTTCCCATGTCGCCGCCGGGAAAGAACAGCGGTTGCACCACGTACGAGTCGGTCGTAAACGCCAGCCGTGCGTTGTCGATGCGCAGCGCGGCGCTATCGTGCCGGCG
>JALSJJ010000047.1 GCA_026989375.1 Rhodothermus sp. | reverse complement strand
CGGGATGCTGGTCTGTATTCACCTTCACCAGACGCCAGGCCCCTTTACTTTCGCGTGCCAGTTTTTCGAGCACCGGTCCCAGAATCCGACAGGGACCGCACCAGGGAGCCCAGAAATCCACGACCACTGGTTTTTCGTGGCTTTTTTCGATCACCTCTTTTTGAAAGAATTCGGGCAGCATCATGGCTGTTTTTTTCTGTTTGGGTTAAGGTAGGGCACACCTGGTGTGCGCCCGTTTTGATTAAGCACCTGGTGTGTGTCCGTTATCTGTTAACCCGTCAGCACGTTCAGGTTCTGGTAAAGAATCCAGAGTCCCATGAGGATCAGAAAAATGGCAAAGCCGCGTTGCAGTCGGTGCTGCGGGACACGCGCCCCGATCCAGTTGCCAGCAAACGAGCCGGCGATGCCTACGGCGGCAAACAGGCCAACAACTTCCCAGTTGACGGCCAGTCCCATTGAGGCCAGAACGTCCAGATACTTCAGATAGCCGGCCACGCTTTTGAGCGCGATGATCACCAGGCTGGTACCAACGGCCCGGCGCATGTCGAGCCCACCGAGCAGCACCAGGGCCGGTACGATGAGAAAGCCCCCACCGACGCCTACCAGTCCTGTCAGTACGCCTACACTGATGCCTTCGAGCATGATTTTCCAGGCTGCGTGCTGCTTTGGGGCGGTCACCACGCCGCCTGCGTTGGGCGTGATGGGCAGGGGGCGGGGCGTGCTGCGCCGATACATAAGCACAGCGGCCAGCAACATTACGCTGGCAAAGAGCATAAGCTGCACCGGTCCTGATACAAAGCGTGAGAGCCAGGCTCCGCCGTAGGTGCCGACAATACCCGGGATGCCAAAAAACAGCACACTCCGCCAGTCGATCGTGCGCTGTCGGGCATAGGGGAGGGCACCGGCTGCTGCGATAGCGGCTACAATGCCCAGGCTTTCGGCGATGGCGACCTTATCGGGTTCACCGACCAGATAGACCAGTACGGGAACGGTCAGGATGCTCCCGCCTGACCCCAGTAAGCCCAGCGAGAGTCCCACCAATAGAGCGCCGATCAGTGCAATCCACATCGTTCGTATCCAATAACTATCTGGTGGTAGAGAAAGACAAGCAAAACCTTCCCCCACCCCCGCCCCGCAACTGCGGGGCGGGGGAACCCAACCGGAGGAAAGGTCCTGGCGCTGTTGCGTCAGGCCGTGGTGCGACGTCAGGCTGTCACGGGCGCGCCGCTTTCCACGGGCCCGATCTGCTGATAGGTGGCGAAGTCGCCTTCAACGTACTGCACGCGATAGCCTTGCGCTGCCAGGAATGAAGCGGCGGCCGCACTCCGACCACCCGTGACGCAATGCACCAGCAACGTGCGGTCTTTCGGGATGCGGTCCAGATATTCCGGCAGCCGGGTGTAGGAAGCGTTGATGGCGCCGGGGATGTGACCGGCTTCATATTCCGAGGCGTAGCGCACGTCCACTACGGCTACGTCCGGTTGCTCGCGCAGACGGACGACGTCTTCGAACGTAATGATCGGGATCGAAGCCCGAGCGCCGCCTTCGTTAAAGTAGCGCACCAGCGTCTCCGGAGTGGCGTAGGCTTCGATACGGTCGTAGCCGATGCGAACCAGATCGCGAACGGCTTGCTCTACGTCCTCATCGTCAATGATCAGCGCAAGCGGGGTCTGGTCGTCCGCAACGAGCGACCCTACCGTGGTGTTAAAGCTCTTGTTGAAAGGTGCATAGAGGGCGCCGGGCAGGTGGGCGTGCATGAAGGCGGTGCGGTCCAGGCGCGTGTCGATAAACGTTACGTCGCCCTGTTGCACGAGTCGGTCCAGTTCAGCAACCGAGAGGCGGCGTGGAGCCGGTAAGGTTCCCAACAGCGGCACGCCGTCGCGGTTGTAAGCCTTCATGCGGGCATAGTAGAGCGGAGGTTCGGGCTGGCCACTCAGGATGGCCTGCACAAATGCCTCCTCGCCGTCACGAGCCGGGGCCAGCGAAGCATTGAAGCGTTTCTCATAGCCCACCGTCGACTCGGGTACGGCGCCCAACGCCTTGCCACAGGCCGATCCGGCTCCATGGCCGGGCCATACCTGCAGGTAGTCGGGCAGCTCCAGAAACCGAAGAACCGAGCGATAGAGACGGCGCGCCGAAGGATCCTTCATGCCTGAAATTTTCGCCGCCGACTCCAGCAGGTCGGGGCGTCCGAGATCTCCTACGAAGACAAAGTCGCCGGTGACCATGCCCATGGGATCTGTGGCACCGGCCCCCTTGTCCGTTACCAGGTAGCACACATGCTCGGGCGTATGCCCTGGCGTGTGAACCACCCGGAACTCAATGTTTCCGATCTGGAAGGTGTCGCCATCACGCAGGAAGGTGACGTTGTAGCGGCCGTTTTTGGCCCAGTTTGAGGCCCAACCATCGGCTTCTCCTTCGGCTGAAAGGTAGAGCCGGGCGCCGACGCGCTCAGCCAGTTCGCGCGCTCCTGAAAGAAAGTCGGCGTGAATGTGCGTTTCGGCTACAGCGACAATCCGCAACCCTTCTTCTTCGGCCAGCCGCAAGTACTGATCAACGTCCCGTTCCGGGTCGATCACGATGGCCTCCTTCGTCTGCTGACAGCCGATCAGGTAGGCATACTGGGCCAGCTTCGGGTCAAAAATCTGTCGGAAAAGCATGGCAGTTTCTCCGGTTGTTTTACATGTTATTACAAGTTGTAAGCAAAAAAACTTGTCGTTTTTACAGTGTAGGAAAATTGGAGCGTAAGGTCAACCGTTTCAATGAGGAAGGTGTGGACGAAGGGCGGCGTAAGCCCAGGTGCCCAGCATAGCGCTGACGAGGGCTACCACCATGACGGTTACGCCGCTGCCCAAGAGGGCAAACATTGGTCCCGGGCAGGCGCCAAGCAGGCCCCAGCCCAGTCCAAAGAGGATTCCTCCGAGCCAGTAACGGGTGCCTTTGCCCCAGATCTTGGGTTGAATTTCGATCGGTTCACCGTGGATGGTTTTCAGCCGAAGCCGTTTGATCAATTGGATCGACAGGCCGGCCACCACGACAGCCGAGCCGATCACACCGTACATATGGAAGCTCTGGAAGCGGAACATCTCCTGGATGCGAAACCAGGAGGCCACCTCACTCTTGATCAAGACGATACCAAAGAAAATGCCCAGCAGCAGGTAGGCCAGCAGGCTGCCCGGTCGGTTTCCGGTCTCCCGGGCCTGCGCTTCGTAGTCAGGCGCTACCTGTTCGATATCGATGCAGGCTTCCGGTCTGGTCTCGCGAGCTACTTCAGCCATGGGTTGCCTTCAGGTTCGGTTATAGAAGAAGCGGAAGAAGCAAGTAGGTAGTAATCAGCCCACCGATAAAGAAGCCGATCACGGCCACCAGCGAAGAAAGCTGCAAATCAGCCAGTCCCATAATGGCGTGGCCGGAGGTGCAGCCGCCGGCGTAACGGGCACCGAAGCCGATCAAAAAGCCGCCGAGCACCACCATAATCAGGCCCGGTAGCGTGGTTAACCCTTGCCAGCTAATGAATTCTGACGGCACCAGGCCCTTAAAATCCGTGATGCCCAGCGCAGCCAGATCGGCCCGGGTCGCTTCGGAAATCTGCACGTACGGATCAGGTGAAGCCAGCAGCGTTGCGGCAATCAGTCCGCCCAGCAGAATGCCGAGGGCGAAGATCAGATTCCAGAGGCCCTGTTGCTTCCAATCATATCGGAAGAAATCCAGGCGTGTTGGCAGGGCGGCTGCGCACAGATGACGCAGGTTGGCCGACACGCCGAACGACTTGCCGCCGATTAAAAGCAGCAGCGGCACGATCAGGCCGATCAGTGGACCGGCCACATACCAGGGCCATGGTTGGGAGAGCCACTCCAGCATAATGTCATCGGGTGTTAGGTTTGCATTTCAGAGCCCATAAACAACTATCCGGTTATATTGTTTCCTGGGGCTAAATAGAATTTTCTGTCATTAGTAAAAGTTACAGCCTTTCTTGAGAAACAATCATAACTGAACAGTTATTTCAGGGAAGGGTTTCGAAAAGCGATAAATCGAGCAATGGAGATGTTGATTCCACGGGCCAAGCTGGGCGAAGTTGCCCGACGTTTTCGGTTGTTGAGCGATCCAGTGCGGCTGGAGATTTTGAATTTGCTGCATGTTCACGGCGAACTGACGGTGCAGGACCTGGTAACGGCTACCGGACAGAGCCAGGCCAATGTCAGCAAACATTTGCGGCTACTGCGCGAGGCCGATCTGGTGACACGTCGCCAGGAAGGCCTCTATGCCTATTATCGGATTAATGACCCCATGCTGGCGGCCCTGTGTGTATTGGTGTGCAGTCAGGTTTCGGAGGTCCCGGACGCACCTGAAACCAGGACGGCTAATTGACGCGGCAGTCGGATGCACGGACCATCTGTAGCAGACGGCGAGGAGGCTCCAGGACGGTTTCCAGAAGACCGATGGGAGCGCCCGGGGGGAGGGTTACCGTTGGAGGAGACGGTTCGTCGGGAGTGTACGGACGGTTCAGGAAGCGCCGAATCCAGTCGGTATGGAATCGTCGGTGGGCGCGTGTGGTCGCATCGGGGCCAGGGTGCTGCTGAAGCCAGTCGGCCAGCGTACGCAGATGGGCTTCCAGTACGACGCGCACGTCGATAGGAGTATGGGCATCCTGTACGCGTTCCAGCAGACCGGCCGTCCAGGCAGTCTGAACAACGCGTTGCAGATGGGCCTCGTACGGATCTTCGGGAATAGCAGCGGTCCAGACAGTTCGGCTGACCTGCTCCAGCATTTCGTGCAGCGAGAGCAGTGATGGATCCTGCAGGACCTGGTAGTGCAGACGGCTCAGTCGTTCCGGCTGCAATAGGAGATCAAACACCTGGCGGGCGGCTGCCTCGGCAGGTGCGATCGGATCAAACAGAGGGGCTGTTCGGCGCGCAAATAGTTCGCGATGGCTCGGATAGCCCGGCGGTCGCGGAGGAATAAGGCGTTGGAGGGATTCGGGAAGGCGCAGCGTGGTGGGTTGCACGACGGTGAGCAGTGCTTCCAGAGCGGCCCGCTGCGTGGCACCGGGCACCGGACGGACCGCAGGGGGTTCGGTCATATCCGTTGTGCGAATGACATACGTGTAATAAGCACCGCCGATCAGCTTGGCGGTAGCTTCGGTCTGGTATCGATGCCACAGGTAGATAGGGACTAACACTTCTTCGAGGGTGGCCAGCGGACGTCCGGCCCGAAGGTTTTTCAGTCCGAAGCGCTCCAGGGCTGTTTGCCGTACCTGAAGCTCCCGATAAAGTGCATCGACCGCGTTGGTGCCGTTGTCCCACAGGTGGGCCAGTGGATGCGCACCCCCAGGAGGACGGGCATCGGCGTCGGTGATAAAGTGCAGACCCTGCCGAGCAGCTTCTTCGAGAATGGCTTCCAAAGCCTTCGTTTCGTCGGTGCCCGGTGGGAACTGGCTATAGCCATAGCGGATGGCTATTTTGTCCCAGGCGCCGATCCCGGTATCGTAGGCTTCTGAGAGATCCAGCGAGCCATCAGGGCGCACGCGCACGTAGGGCGCCGGGTAGTCCATGACCGAGGCGCGGTTGTTCACCGAGGCGGCGAAGTTGTGCTGCAGTCCTAAGGTGTGGCCGACCTCGTGCGCAGCCAGCTGGCGGATGCGGGCCAGCGCCAGTTGCAGCATGGGATCGGATTCCGGGGGATAGCCGTGGGCGTGGGCGCTGTCGTAGGGGGCCAGCAAGCCCTCGAAGATCAGGTAGTCCTGGCGAATGCGCAGGGACCCCAGCGTGACGTGGCCCTTGATGATTTCGCCGGTGCGCGGATCGATAATGGTGCGGCCGTAGCTCCAGCCGCGGGTCGCCCGATGCACCCACTGGATCACGTTGTAGCGCACGTCGAGCGGGTCGACCGTATCGGGCAGGATTTCTACGCGGAACGCATTCCGAAAGCCGGCCGCCTCGAACGCCTCGGCCCACCAGGAGGCCCCTTCGATCAGCGCCTGCCGAATGGGTTCGGGCGCGCCAGGGTCCACGTAGTATACGATGGGCTTCACCGGTTCGCTGACCGGCGCATGGGGGTCTTTCTTCTGGAGCCGGTGTCGGACAATCCACCGCTGCGCCAGTGGTTCGCCCACCGGGCTGGTGTAGTCGTAGAACGTGATATAGAACAGACCACTTCGCGGATCATGGGCACGTGGCTGGTAGCCGGGAGGTGGCAGGGCCACAAACATCAGGCGCTGTCGCAGCGTGACGTGTTCGGGAACGGTCGCCACCTGCCGGACGAAGCGTCCGGGCTGATCGCTGGAGAAGGTGAGCAGCGCTTCAATGACGGTGTTTCGGGGAAAGGCTTTGACCGCTTCGAAAAGAATCGTACTCCGGTTGCGATCCAGGCGAAACGTTCCCTGGCCGGTTCGGCGCAGGCGGCCAACCACGTCCATGGCGTCGTGCAACGCAAAATCGGTCGCATCGATCAGAAAACGATGGCCCTGTTGGGCCACAATCGGAAACCGCCACAACACGGAAGCCGCAAAGGCTTCTTCGACGGCGCGACGCGCCGGTGCGTCACCTTCAAGTGCCCGGTAGGTCAGGTTAGGCGCATAGAGCAGAATCTGGTTGCCGGTTCGCCGGAACTGCACAACGCGCTCTTCACCAAACAGACCGCGGTCCAGGCCGACGTCGTTGGATCCCAGGCCTGCCGGCAGCGCCGGAACCAGCAGCAGGTCTTCGCCGGAAGGGACGACCTCCAGATAGAGCTTGCCTTTCAGCGTGTCGAGGTACACCGGGATCAGACCGTCCCGGTGCACCATACCCCGTGTGAAAGCATCAATAGCTGGCCGTGGCTGAGCGTCCAGCCTGGGTGCCTGAAGCAACAACGTCAGCAGTAACAGGTGACGCAACATGGCAAATTTAGGGTTTGGCTCTTGGAAGATGTAAGCCAGACAAAGGACGGTCCCGGACTTTTATTGCTACTGTCTCGTTCTCGTATGTCCTTCGTTTTGCATAAAAGCACCCCCTCAGTCCTTCGGACAGCTCCCCCTGAAAGGGGAAGCAAGTTTTCTGGGCGCTACAGCAACGCCAGCTTTGACCTCAACCCTACATGTATCACGGAGTCCCCCTTCTGCGAGGGGAGGGGGACAGGGGGAGGGACCTCGCCTCGATTTCCCATCGTCAGCGTGCAGGTGCTTTTGTCTGGCGCATACCCCTCTCCGGTTCTTCGGACCAGCTCCCCCTCAAGCTCTTTGACTTCCAGGTGGTTGCCAGCTTCGGCAAGGCTGGTGGGTAGTAGGTCGGGTGTATCCTGTGCGTTTTCTTCTCTGGAGTCCGGCCAGCTTCCATAAAGCTGGTTGCCAGGATACCGGGCCCGACCAAGCCTGCACCAAAATAACAAAATGCATATTTTAAACCACGAAAGCGCTTCGGGAAAATCAACGGCTCGAGCTGCCATGCGTCGCGTTACTATTGTATTTCTGCTGCTTGTTGCTATCGTTTTCGAAGCTCAGGCGCAGTCTGCACGGTTGACGCTGGACCGCTATCTGGAATGGGAAGATGTAAACGATCCGCAGATTTCGCCGGATGGGCGACGTATTGTCTTCACGCGTCGCTGGGTGGACAAGCAGAAAGATCGGTGGCAGTCGGCGCTCTGGATCATGAATGCCGACGGCTCACAGCAACGCTTTCTGGTTGAGGGGCGGTCGCCTCGGTGGTCGCCAGATGGAACCCGCATTGCGTTCATTGCCAACGACGAGGAAGGGCGGCCGCAAATTTTTGTCAAGTGGGTTGATCTCCCGGAGCCGCCTACGCAGTTGACGCATCTGACGGAGGCGCCATCCAGCCTGAGCTGGTCGCCGGACGGCCGCATGATTGCCTTTACGATGAACGTGCCCGTCGAGGTGCGCTGGAACATTGAGCTGCCCAAACCCCCGGAAGGGGCGCAGTGGACCAAGCCGCCTCGCCTGGTGCGGCGGCTCCATTACCGGGCCGATCGCCGGGGCTTTATGGAGGAAGCCTATACGCATCTGTTTGTCATTCCGGCCGAAGGGGGCACGCCCCGTCAGCTCACCGAAGGGACCTGGCACGTAGGGCCGCGCTTTGACGGCCTTCCGGCCGGTGCCACGCTGAGCTGGACGCCGGACAGCCGCACCATCGTCTTCGATGGGTTTAAAGCGTCGGCAGATTCCGTGGATCGCAACTACCGAAACGCGCACCTCTATGCCATTGATGTGGAAACCCGGCGGCTCCGGCAGCTCACCCGAGAGCCCGGGCGCTGGACGCAGCCGGCCGTCTCTCCGGATGGCCGCTGGGTGGCCTTTACCGGCTATGCCGAAACACGTCAGACTTACCATGCAGCCGATCTCTGGATGATGCCGCTCGACGGCAGCTCTGAACCGCGCAACCTGACCCGTACCCTCGACCGGGACGTCAGCAACCTGCACTGGGCTCCTGATGGCTCGGGCGTCTACTTTACAATCAACGACCGGGGCACGCGCAACGTTTATTTCGCATCGGTTCGGGGTGAGGTGCGGCAGGTAACCCGGGGTGTACACATGCTGTCGCTTACCTCCATTTCCCGCAACGGGATCGCTGTCGGCGTACGCACCAGCTATCATGAGCCGGACGATGTCGTCCGCTTTGCATTGAACCGGCCCGACCAGATTGAGCGCCTGACGGCGGTCAACGACGACGTGCTGCAGGACGTGAAGCTGGGTGAAGTCGAAGAAATCTGGTATGCTTCGCGTGACGGCACGCGCATTCAGGGCTGGATCGTCAAGCCCCCGGACTTCGATCCATCCCAGAAATACCCCCTGATCCTGCACATTCATGGCGGCCCGCATGCCATGTACAATGTGGGCTTCAATTTTTCCTTCCAGAATTTCGCGGCCAACGGCTACGTCGTGCTCTATACAAACCCGCGGGGTAGCACGGGCTATGGCACCGACTTTGGCGCGGCGATCAGTCAGGCCTACCCGGGCGTGGATCATGAGGACCTGATGGCCGGGGTGGATGCGTTGCTGGAGCGGGGCTACATCGATCCGGACCGGCTGTTCGTGACCGGATGCAGCGGCGGCGGTGTGCTTTCGAGCTGGGCCATTGGCCAGACCGATCGGTTTGCCGCCGCGGCCGTACGCTGTCCGGTGACCGACTGGATCAGCATGGCGGGTACGACGGACGTTCCGCTTTTCACGTTCAACTGGTTTCACAAGCCCTTCTGGGAAGATCCTTCGGAATGGCTGGCCCGTTCGCCATTGATGCTGGTGGGGAAGGTCAAAACGCCCACGCTGCTCATGACCGGCGAGCTGGACCTGCGCACGCCGATGAGCCAGACCGAAGAGTACTATGTGGCCCTGAAGATGCGCGGCGTGCCGGTCGTGTTGCTCCGCTTCCACGACGAGTACCATGGGACCGGCTCGCGGCCGTCCAATTTCATGCGGACGCAGCGCTACATCATGGAATGGTTTGAGAAGAAAGGGCGCATTCCAGGAGTGACCGTTGAAGCCGAGGAGGCCAAACACTGACGTTTTTTAGACCAAGGGCGAAGAGGCTCAGGACAGCGCCCCTCCCCTGTCCCCCTCCCCAAAGGGGAAGGGGCACTCAAAAAAACATTAGGCCTCCTATACCGAGAGAGTGTCACAACGGCTGAACCAGATGCCGTCTTCTCCCGCACAAGGAGCGGTCAGACGGAGGGTGTGCATCGCTCCACCAGGCCGCATGCATACACGCAGGCCTGCTATCTGCCAGCCTTGCCGAAGCTGGCAACCACCTGAAAATCAAAGAGCTTGAGGGGGAGCTGGCCCGAAGAAGCCGAGGGAATTATGCGTCAGACAAAAGCACCTGCGCCTGAGTCGTGACGATGGTAGATGGAGCGCGGTCCCTCCCCTGTTCCCCTCCTCGAGGGGAGGGAGACTCAGTGATACACGTAGGGTTGGTGTCAATTGCCTTTGATGTTTGCCCTGAAGCTGGCGTTGCCGTAGCGCCCAGAAAGCGCGCTCCCCTTCCAAGAGGAGCTGGTCCGAAGGACCTGAGAGGGGGTGTTTTAGCCTGCACGAGGCGTCAGCGCATGGGACAAAGGCGTTGAGCATCAGGCGAGGCCCCTATCCCCCTTCCCATGGGGAGGGGGCATAAAAATGAAAATCCACGGCGGAAGTGGCACGGGCGCCCATGGCCGGACAGAACTGCTGACGCCGAGCCATAACCAGAAAACGCGCTCCCCCTTTCAGGGGGAGCTGTCCGAAGGACTGAGGGGGTGTCTGTTAAGAACAGCTCTGCGCTCAAAAACTGCCCAGCGCTTGGGGTGGTGGGATTGGTTAGGCCCCTTCCTGTGTTCCCTTCCCCATTGGGGAGGGGGGACTCAGTGTGTAAAGTCCTGGCAGGTCTCTAACGGCTGTGCGGTCGTTCGCGTTCGGTCTGTGCTGCTGCCTGGCCGTTGCGCTGACGCTGGTTGCTACACAGAAGTTGGCATTGCTCCTGTAGCGCTCCGAAGCTTTGCTCCCTCTTCCAGGAAGCGCTGGTCTAAGGGGCCTGAGGGATGAGGAAGCGCAGTAAGCATCAGTCAGGCGAGCGTTCCGCTTCCAGGCGGGCTTCCAGGGCCAGGGCCGCTTCGATGAGTTGCTCGCGGAGGGGGTGTAGTTGTTCGTGCTGGTCGATGTAGCGCGTGAGCGCCTCGCGCAGCGAGTTGTCCCGATGAATGACGGTGCGGCGTTCGCGCACCACCGGTCCGGCAAGGCGTTCAATACCGGCGATGTGCGCGGCCGAATGCAATGCTTTTCGAATGCGGCGCATATCTACGCGGCCCAGCTGGTCTTCGTCTACCTGATAGCGTACACGTACGATAGCGTCGGTTACTGGGGTGCGGGCGATCGCCTTCAGGATAGACTCGGTAGGGTCGGCGTTGCCGCGGGCATCCACGTGCAGGTCTACAAAACGACGGGCGGGTGTTTCGACAAAGCGATAGCGCGTTTGCTTGCGTTTCCCATCGGTTTGGATGTCCACGAGCACAAAACCTTTCGGGTCATCGGCTTCGCGAAAAGAGACACGCTCGATGCTGCTGCTGTAGACCACGGGGATGCCGTCCGGGTTGAGGTTCTGGTGTCGGTGAATGTGTCCCAGCGCCACGTAGTCGATAGGCGGTAGAGCCAGTTGGCCCACGGTAAACTTTGGCTCATGGGCAATCAGGCTGGTACGCTCCGAACCGGAGAGTTCGGCGCCCTGCACGCTGAAGTGGCCAGCCAGCACGGTAGGTAGCGATGGGTCGAGCTGTTCGACGGCCTTCTGCACATACTCCGTGTAGAGTTGTTCGATAACCTCGCGTACTTCGGCTGCAGACTTCCGACGGTACGCTTCGCGGGTCAGGAGCAGACTGCGGACGGGCCAGGGGAGGGCAATGAGTTGAAGCGGACCGCTTTTTGTCGGCACTGTGGCCACCTCTGGGCGCCGAAAGACCCGGGCCTGTCCTTCCAGGTAGCGGAAGATGTCGATCGACGAAGCACGGCCGAAGGTGACCGGGTGGTCGTGGTTGCCTACCAACAGCACGATTGGGATGTTGCGTTCAACCAGCGGTTGCAGGCATTCGGCAAAGATCGTCTGTTCGGTAGGCGAAGGATCCGGATGACGGAAGGCATCCCCGCAGAATAGAAACAGATCGACGTCTTCGGCAAGCGCCTGCTCCACCATGAATTCGAAGGCGCGTCGGAAGTCCTGCAGGCGCGTGTTGAGGCCTGTCGCCGGATCAATGCGGCCATAGGTGGTGATGCCCAGGTGAATGTCGGCCGTATGGAGGATTTTCATGGTAGAGACGGGCTGACGTCCGGAAGAAGATACGACAGGCCGCCGCTCGAATGCCAGTCCGGACTACCAGCCCACGCGTCGCTGGCGTAGTTCTGGCGTGATGCGACGTTCTTGCTGGAGCGAATCGGTACCCGGCAGATACAGGCCGATGGGCAGCGGGAAGGTGACGTTGCTGATTTCAATATCCGGTGCCTGTTCCATGCGCCGCCAGAAGTCGCCCACGATCAGCAGCGCATTGTGGGCGCCCTGGCCCCACCAGTGGGTGCGGAACGTGACGCGCGGGTCATTGAAGCCCACCCAGGCGCCGGTGACCAGCTCGGGATGCATCAGGACAAACCAACCGTCAGCGCTGTTTTGCGTGGTGCCCGTTTTGCCGGCCAGGTCGTAGCGCGTCAGCCCGAACTGCCAGCGGATGCGCTGGCCTGTACCGTAGCGAATCACGTCGCGTAGCATATCCACTACCGTGTAGGCGGTCTCTTCGGAAATGGCTTCCCGCGGTGTAGGGCGTGCTTCGTAGAGCACGTGCCCGTTGGCGTCTTCGATGCGGGTAACCACGGTGGGCTCATAGTAGAGACCGCCACTGGCCAGCGTCGCATAGGCCGAGACCAGCTCCAGCAGGGTCACGCTGCTGGTGCCCAGGGCCAGTGAAGGCACCTCTTTCAGCGGACTTTGAATACCCATGCGACGGGCATAGAAGGCCACGTTGCGCGGCCCCACCTGCAGGACCAGCCGGGCTGAGACTGTATTGACCGAGCGGGCCAGTGCTTCGCGCAGGGTAATCAGTTGGCCGGTCGATTCACCTTCGGCATTTTTGGGCTGCCAGACGTTGCCTGCCGGGTCCACATACGTGACCGAGCTATCAGGCAATGCGTCGTCAGGGGACCAGCCGTTATCGATCGCAGCGGTGTAAAGGAATGGCTTGAACGTTGAGCCCGGTTGCCGGCGGGCGATGGCTACGTGGTCGTACCAGTCCTGCGTCAGGTCGCGACCGCCCACCCAGGCCCGGACATATCCATTACGTGGATCGATGGCCACAAAGCCTGCCTCCAGACGCGTTTTGACGGCTTTGAGGGAGTCCATGAAAGCTTGTTCGGCTCGGAGCTGACGAAGTGCATCTTCGGGAGCCATCCCGCTGGCCACCAGGCGTCGGTAGCGCTCCGTTTCCCGAATGAACTGATCCACCGTGTCGCGCTTGCTGGACCAGTAGTAAGCGAACGGTTCGTAGTGCTCCTGCTGCAGGTACAGGTTAATGTCGCCGCCCAGAAAATAGCCCGTTTCTCGGCTCCACTCGTAGTTGACCACTGCCTGCAACTTGTTGAGTTGCGTTTCAACCGCCTGGCGGGCCAGCTCCTGCAACCGGCTGTCGAGTGTGGTGTAGACACGCAACCCATCTGTGTAGATGTTGTGGCCGTGTTCCTTGGCCCATCTAACAAGCCAGCGCCGCACGTACTCGGCAAAGTAGGGGGCAATGCTGGCGGTGATCGACGAAGTGTGAAAGTCGGTAACGATCGGATCCTCTTTGTGCGCTTCAAAGAAAGCTCGATCCAGGTAGCCGCGCCGCACCATCTGCCAGAGCACGACATTTCGTCGCTGGCGGGCCCGTTCCGGAAAGCGAATTGGGTTATAGAGGGCCGGGTTACGGAGCATGCCCACGAGCGTGGCCGCCTCAAGCACGTTCAGATCGCGGGCCGGCTTGTTGAAGAAGGTGCGGGCCGCCGACTCGATGCCGAAGGCGTTGTAGACGAACTCGACCGTGTTCAGGTACATCTCAATGATCTCCCGCTTGGTATAGCGGCGCTCGAGTTCAACGGCCGTCACCATTTCTTTCAGCTTGCGCTTGATGGTCTGCGCCCGGCCGATCTGCTCGTTATACAGGTTACGGGCCAACTGTTGCGTGATGGTCGAGCCGCCCTGCACTTCGCGGCCCAGGCTCAGGACCGTCTGGGCGACGGCTGAGGCTGTTCGAAACAGGTCGATGCCCCAGTGGTCGTAGAAGCGGTGGTCTTCGGTGGCCAGCAGGGCCTGGATGACGTAGGGAGAGATCTCGTCGTAGGAGACCCAGGTACGATTCTGGCGCGCATAACGGGCCAGCTCTTTGCCGTCGGCCGTATAAGCGATGGTGGCCAGTTCAAAAGTGGGGTTGTCGAGCTGCTGAAAGGAAGGCAGTTCGTCCGAAAGCGACCATACGTAAAGACCCAGGGCCAGCATGCTCAGCAGGATCAGGCCCACCAGCACGCTCAGTACCAGCGCAGCCTGTGCTTTCCGGGGATCTCGAAAGCGTCGGTAGAAAAAGCCGGCCAGCCCCTGACGTTGCCGCGTCGTGCGGCCGTCGGCACGCAAGCGGGCGTGCCGGAAGTTCGGATCGCTGAAGTATCGTTTCAGTTCCTCTTCGGTGTGTGACCAGCGGTCCGGCATGGAGCGCGTATTGCCTGTTTCAGGGCTCAGGTAGTGGATATCGGATCAACGTCTGTGGACCGTCTGAGGTCCAGCGGCAGAGGGAGAGGGCATCGGTTTCCATCAGACCGAAGGTATGTTCCTGATACCAGCAACCCGGATTCAGGTACAGTCCTTCGGGCCAACGGTGCAGTTCGGCCTGGTGGCTATGGCCCAGCACGACCACATCGGCCGCATTGGTCTGTAGTACCTGTCGAGCATATCGGCGCAAGCGTTCGACCGTAATGGGGTTCAAGCGTTCCGGGCGCCACTGCGTGACGCGCCGCGCTAGCGCAAGCCCCAGATCGCCAGGCAACAGGTTGCGGTAGAGCCAGACCGGGATCGGATGCCGAAGTAGCCTGCGGAGCATCCGTGAAAGGGGAGAGGCGATGGCCAGATCACCATGGTCCAGGAAGACGCGACGTCCCAACAGCGTATCGATCATCGGCTCATGCAACACGCGCACGCCCAGTTCCTGCTCGAAATAGTCCTGGTGCCAGGGATCGTGATTGCCGACCACATAAGTGATCGGAATGCCACGCTCGGACCAATGGGCCAGCAATGCCTGGAAACGCACAAAACCTCGGGGGACAAGATGCCGGTATTCGATATAATGGTGAAAAACATCCCCGACCAGGATCAGATGTTCGGTCCGATCGACCAGGGTGGTTAGGCAGGCCAGGAGTGATTGCTCGACCGCGCGTTCGGTGGCGGGATCGGTCCGGCCCAGATGCAGATCAGCAAAAAACAGAACCACGGGCGAACGTCCGGCAAGCAGCGTAACTTTAAGGGGCAGTGTGCCGCGCTTTGTTCGCGCAAACTGTTGCAGGGTTCCTGCAGGACGCACCCTTTTGCCTGCTGAGGCGTTGGAAGCGCGTCGATTAACTGGTAGCAACCAACGGATCATGTACCGCGATTACGATTATTATCAACCTCCCACGCAGTTTGCGGTTTTCCCGCCGGTTGTCAAGAACCTGCTGATCCTGAATGGCCTGGTGTTCCTGGCGCAACTGGTGCCCACGACCGATCGGTTGCTGATCGAATGGTTTGCGCTGTGGCCGCTGGGATTGCCGGACTTTTATCCGAGCTTCTGGCCCTGGCAGCTCGTCACCTATAGCTTTCTGCACGGTGGTTTCACCCACCTCTTTTTTAATATGTTTGCGCTCTGGATGTTTGGGGTACCCATTGAGCGGGCCTGGGGCTCTCGGCGCTTCGGGGTCTACTATTTTGTGTCAGTGGTAGGGGCAGGCCTGACGCAGCTACTCGTCGTCACGCTCAGCGGGGCCGTATTTCCAACAGTAGGCGCTTCGGGAGGCGTCTTTGGCATTCTGTTGGCGTTTGGCATGATGTTTCCCAATACGCCCATTTACCTGTACTTCCTGTTTCCGATCAAAGCCAAGTGGCTGGTGATTGGCTATGGAGTGCTGGAGCTCTGGGCCGCTGTAACGGGCACACAGGCAGGTGTAGCGAACTTCGCCCATTTAGGGGGTATGCTCTTCGGCTTTCTACTGATTCAGTACTGGCGGGGCAAGTTGCCCTGGCGACCTGCACGGCGCTTGTACTGGTGAGCGGGCCAAAACCTTTCGCCGGTCCGTGCAGTACACACAGACAGAGCTGTGGAACCACTAACCCAGCGCGACCGTGAGCCGGTTTCTGGTCTGGTACCGTATGCAGCCGCCAGCGCTACGGGCGCTGCTGACGATTAACGTGGGCATTTATCTGTTGTGGATCCTGGCGTTCATGCACATCGACGCCGTGCGTCGGTTCGTCTGGCTGCAACTGGCCTTGAATCCCGATTGGCCCACCATTTTGACGCATCCCTGGCAGCTTGTGACCTATAACTTTTTGCATCTGCAATCCGGCTTCTGGGGATTGATCCATCTGCTGTTCAACATGCTCTGGCTGGTGTGGATCGGTCGAGAGTACGAAGAGCTGCACGGCTCGCATCAGCTGCTGGCGCTGTACGTGATTGCAGGCGTGGGTGGGGGGCTGCTTACCGTGCTGTTGCATGCGCTATTTCCTGGGGTGGGGGCGTTTGGCGGGCTGGTGCACGGGGCGTCGGCGTCGGTGTTGGGCGTGCTCATGGCCGTGGCCATTCTTTATCCGTTCAAGAGCGTGGCGCTGTTTCTGTTTGGTCCGATCCGGCTGCTTTACCTGGTGCTGATCTTTCTGGCGCTTGACGTGCTGTTCATGGCCGGAGGCGGAACGGCCGTTGGGGCGCATTTGGGCGGGGCACTGTTCGGGCTGCTTTACGCCAGAGCGGAACAGCGAGGGATCGAGCTGGGAAGCTGGGCTCGCATTTTCTTCCAGGGACGCCGTGTGCGTCGGAAACGGCAACCCGTGACGGCGGAAACCGGCCGCCTGCTTCGTCGGGTAGGGGCCTGGATGGAGCAGCGACGGGGGATGGCCGAAGGCAGCCGTTCGGCAGAGGAGCGTTCGCTGGAGGAAGAAGTAGATCGCATTCTGGACAAAATCAGCGCCCACGGCTACGATTCGCTCACCGAAGAAGAGAAACGGATCCTTTACGAAGCCAGTCGGCGTTGAAGCCCTGGAGTTAACCGAGAACGCAACCACTGAGCCATTGTCATGGAGCGACCGCGCCGCAAGTCCCGCCCTGTCATGGTTGGGCATGTGCAGATAGGCGGAGGGGCCCCGATTTCTGTGCAGTCGATGACCACCACCAAGACGCACGAGGTGGAGGCTACGCTGGCCCAGATTCGACAACTGGCCGAGGCGGGCGCCGACATCGTGCGGGTGGCCGTTCCGCGTCCAGAAGACGCTGAAGCGCTGCGCGACATCGTACAGGGAAGCCCGGTGCCCGTCGTGGCCGATATTCACTTCAATTACCAGTATGCGCTGAAGGCCATTGAGGCCGGAGTGGCCAAGGTGCGCATCAATCCGGGCAACATCGGCAAGGAGGAATGGGAGCGTGAGGTGCTGCTGGCTGCTAAAGAAAAAGGCATCCCGATCCGGATCGGGGTAAATTCAGGCTCACTTGAACGTGACCTGCTCGACAAGTATGGCTATCCAAAGCCAGAGGCGCTCTTCGAAAGCGCTATGCGCCACGTAGAGATCTGTCTGAAACACGGCTTCGAAGACATTATCATCTCCGTCAAGCACTCCGACGTCTATTACATGATGCAAGCCTACCGGCTGGTTGCTGAGCGCACGGACTTTCCGCTGCATCTGGGCGTGACCGAGGCCGGCTCCTTTGTCAGCGGCAGCATCAAAAGCGCGATCGGCATTGGGGCACTCCTGGCCGAAGGGATCGGGGATACGATCCGGGTATCACTGGCCACGGATCCAGTGAAAGAGGTAGAAGTTGCGCACCAGATTCTGAAGGCGCTACGACTGGGTCCGCCCGGCGTGAACATCATTGCCTGCCCGACCTGTGGGCGCCTGACAGGGGATCTGTTTTCAATCGTCGAGGCAGTTGAGAGCGCCGTCAAAGCACGCAAATTCAAGAAGAACTTGAATGTAGCCCTGATGGGCTGTGCGGTGAACGGCCCGGGCGAGGCAGCCGGGGCCGATCTGGGCATTTCCCTGGGCCGTGGTCGCGCGCACCTGTTCATTCGGGGCAAGGTGGTCCGCGTCGTGCCGGAGGACCAGATCGTCGAGGCCGTGCTGGAAGCCATCGAGCAATGGGAGGAGACACCGGACGGTTCGATCCAGCAAACTTCTTGAAAGCAGAAATATCGGGACAAGTTGTGGTAAAATTTTGATCATATCTTTTTCATAAATTTGTTGAAACAGTCAGTTGAAGGAAACGTTGAGGCCGTCTCGGAAGCGCTTTTTTGTGTGGTAAGGAGGCCAGGCACTGGCCCGTCCGGACGAGGCCGATCGCATGGGCGGCGGGTGGGGCGTAACAGGTTGTCTGAGTAAAAAACGCAGTTCCGATGGTACACAGCTATCCGAAAGCGGCGCCATACAAGAACAAAATCATAGAGACCTTACCGTGTCTTTCCCAGGAACAACGTCGGGAGGCCCTACACGCAGCCGGCTATAACGTATGGCGGTTACGGGACAGCCAGGTTTACATTGATCTGGCTGATGCGCACGGCAATGGGGCGCTGACTCAGCAGCAGTGGGCAGGCCTGATGGTTGGCGATGAGGCCTATGCGGGCAGCCTCAACTTTGAGCGATTGCAGGAGGTAGCCCGGGCCCGTCTGGGAAAGCAATATCTGGTGCCCACGCATGCCGGTCGGGGAGCGGAGCACCTGGTGCTGCTTGCCTTTAGTCAGGAGGGGCAGTGCATAGTGGGCAATGCGCCCAGTCCGACGCTGCGCCGGTTGGTGGAGCGCTATGGAAGGATCTACCGTGATCTTTCGGCAACGCACTCGGCGTGGCTGGGGGACATAGATCTGGAGGCCCTGGAAGCGATATTGCAGCACGAGGCCGAACAGGTGGCCTATGTGGTGTTGCATACGGCAGCCTGGGTGCAAGGTGGTCAGCCATTCTCCCTATCCAATGCGCGGGCTGTGGCCGAGCTGGCTCGCGCCTATCGTAAGCCCCTTGTGTTTGAGGCAACGCACATCTTCACCCAGGCACTCCTATGGCAGGAACAAGTGGACGCACTTCGGGAGCGTTCGCTGTTTTCGCTTGTGCGGGAACTGGCCAATCTGGCCGATCTGATCTACCTTTCGGCCCGTGGGGATCTGAGCTGTCACGTGGGCGGGTTGATCCTCACGGAGCGTGAGGACGATTACATTGCGCTGCGCAGCCTGGTGGTTGTGTTTGAGGGATTGCACACCTATGGGGGGCTGGCCGGGCGCGATATGGAAGCCATTGCCGTAGCCCTGCAGGAGCTTTCGGAGGATGAGTTGCGCTTCTACCGAGGACAGCTACTAACCCTGGGACAGCAGGTGCGCGCGTTAGGGTACCCCGTGCTTGAGCCAATCGGAGTGCACGGCATTTTGGTGAACGCGTCCGAGCAGGTTTCGGGAGATTTTCCCGGACATAGCCTGGCGGCCGCCCTGTATCTGCTGGCCGGCGTGCGAGGCGGGCCTCGCGGTTCTTATCTGCACCTGGCGCTTCCGCGGCGCGTCTATACCGAAAGCCATTTGGACTATGTCGTAGAGGCGCTGCGGCAACTGCGGGATGTCCGGCCCTTCCCCCGATTGAAACGGGTGGAGGACTACCCACCACTTCAGGATGAAATGGCCCACTTCGAACCGGAACAGCCATTTACGATACCGGCCTGGTCGCCAGGCATAAAGCCAGAGCCGTACCGTATCAAGGCCATAGAGCCGCTGCTGCTGACTACGCGAGAGCGGCGTGCCGCAGCGTTGCATGAAGCCGGATGGAACACGTTTCTGCTCCGTTCGCAGGATGTGTATATCGACTTTCTGACCGATTCGGGCACCACGGCCATGAGCAGCGCGCAATGGGCCGAGATGGTGCGCGCTTCGGAAACGTTGAGCTACTCAGAAGCCTATGACCGCTTCGTGGAAACGATCCGGGAGCTGTATGGCTTTCCCTATGTGCTGCCGACCCATCAGGGACGCGCGGCGGAGCATGTGCTGTCCCAGGTGTTGATTCGCCCGGGCCAGTACGTGGCCAACAACATGTACTTCACCACCACGCGCGAGCATCAGGAGCGGGCCGGAGGCATCTTTGTGGATGTGATCATTGAGGAGGCCCACGATCCGACCGCCCAGCACCCCTTTAAGGGGAACATGGACCCCGAGAAATTGCGGGATCTGATCCGGCGCGTGGGTCCCGAGCAGGTCGCCTACGTCTGCCTCGAACTCAACGTAAATATGGCGGGCGGTCAGCCCGTCTCGCTGGAGAATGTGCGGACCGTGGCGCAGCTCTGTCGCGAATTTGACATTCCACTGATTTTCGATGCCACCCGGGCGGCTGAAAACGCCTACTTCATCAAGGTGCGGGAACCGGGCATGCAGGATCGCTCAATCCCGGACATTTTCCGCGAACTCATGTCGTATGCCGATGGCGTTACGGTGAGTGCCAAAAAGGACCTGCTGGTGAATATCGGCGGTTTTCTGGCGGTGCGGGACGTCGCGCTCTACCGACGGCTTGAACAGTTTGCCCTTCGGTTCGAAGGTCATCCGGCCGATGGAGGACTGGCCCGGCGGGATCTGGTGGCCATGGCACAAGGGGCCCGGGAGATGCTTGATATGGATTATCTGCAGCATCGGATCGGGCAGATCGCCTATCTGGCGGGACGATTGCGTGAAGGCGGCGTGCCCATTGTGGAGCCTCCCGGAGGCCATGCGGTGTTCATCGACGCCCGGCGTTTTCTGCCTCACTTGCCACAGGATCAGTTTCCGGCTCAGCGGCTGGCCGGTGAGATCTATCTGGCTTCCGGCGTGCGGGCGATGGAGCGGGGCATTGTCTCGGCCGGACGCGACCCGAAGACGGGCCAACACAAATATCCTCGCCTGGAGCTGGTGCGCCTGACCATCCCGCGACGGGTCTATACGCAACGCCATTTGGACGTAGCCGCCGAAGGCATTCTCGAAGTGTTTGCGCAACGCGACCAGATCGGTGGGTTACGTATGGTTTTTGAACCGCCCACCCTGCGCTTCTTTACCGCACGGTTTGAACCCCTGTCGTGAAAAGAAAACTGGTATGGGTTTTCACAGCGAGCTTCTATAAACTGTTATGCTATATCTATGGAAAACAGCGTGTTCGAAAAAATTTTGGTTGGGGGGTTAAGAAGGGCTTGACTAAAGGGCCGGGGCGTTGTTTATTTAGAGACGGGTAAGCGCTTACGCAAAGATCAGAGCAACCCGGCCGATGGGACTGACCATCTACGACATCGCCCGTGAAGCAGGTGTCTCGATCGCAACGGTCTCTCGCGTCTTTAACAATAGTCCTCGGGTAGCACCGCATACCCGCAAGCGGGTGCTGGAGGTAGCCCGGCGACTGGGGTATCAACCGCACGTTTCAGCCCAGAGTCTGGCTCGTCGGCAGGCTCAGACGGTGGCGGCCATCGTGCCCATGCTGACTAACTACTTTTTTGTCGAAGTGCTGCGGGGGTTGCAGGATCGACTGGTTGAAACGTCCTTTGACCTGCTGGTTTATGCGGCGCCTACGCTTTCGGATGTGGACACGCATTTGGAACGAGCGCTTCAGCGGGGTCGCTCGGCCGGGGTCATGATCTTTTCGACGCCTCTGACCGAAGCCCGCGTTGAGCGGGTGCAGCGTAGTCCTCAGCCGGTAGTTCTGGTGGATTCGTTTCATCCGGATTTTGACTCTGTTTCGATCGATAACGAACAGGGGGGGTATCTGGCGGCCCGCCATCTGCTTGAGCACGGCTACCGGCGCATCGGGTTGCTCATGGCCCATCCCGATTCGGTTCCGGCGCGGGAGCGCCGTCACGGTTATGAACGCGCGCTGCGTGAAGCGGGCCTGGAGCTTGATCCGGAGCTGATTGTCGCTAGCACCGACCCGCACAACCATGGCTACACAGAGGCGGGGGGTTATGAGGCCATGAAGCAGCTCCTGACGCGCGATCCCCGTCCGGAAGCCGTGTTTGTGGTGTCCGACATCATGGCACTGGGGGCGTTGCAGGCGATTGAAGAGGCCGGGTTGCAGGTACCGGACGATCTCGGATTGATCGGGTTCGACGATCTGCGGGTCAGTCGCTTTCTGGGGCTGAGTACGTTGCGGCAGCCCATGTACGAGATGGGAAAACTGGCCGCTGAAAAGCTCTTGCGCCGCATTGCCGAGCCGGAGTTGCCCGTGACCAGTACCGTTTTCGCGCCGCGGCTGATCTGCCGGCGTACCTGTGCGCCCGTGGACTCCGACGGACAGCGTGATGCAACGCGGCTAATGCGGAACCGAACATGAGACCGCGGGGCCTTGCTATCATCGGGCTATTGCTGGGGCTGGCTGGTTGCCGGGGCGATTCGGCGCAGCAGACGCTGCTGGCCGAAGGGCCGGGAGTGCGCATCACGACGGACGCCTTTCGGGAAGCCTACCTGGATTATCTGTTGCGGACGGGCCAGCTCGATAGCCCACGCCTGCGCCGGCTGTTTCTGGGACAGATGGTGCAGGAGGCGCTTGTGGTTTACGAGGCCCGCCGGCAGGGGTTGGACCGTGTGCCGGCCTACCAGCAGGAAGCTCGGGCGGTCGAGACGAAGCTGCTGGTGGAGGCCTACGCCCGCCAGGTGCTTTACGACACGGTGCAGGTGCGCGAGGCCGAGCTGGCCGAAGCCTTCGTACGTATCAATACCGAGGTGCGGGCGCGTCATCTGTGGGCGCCCACGGAGGCAGCCGCCGAATCACTTTATGCTCGCCTGCAGGCCGGTGCTTCGTTTGAGGAACTGGCTGCCGAAGTCTTTCGCGACAGTGTGCTGGCCCAGAGTGGCGGCGATCTGGGATGGTTTTCCTTCGATGAAATGGATCCGGCCTTCGAAGAGGTAGCCTTTCGCCTGAAACCCGGCCAGATTTCGCCGCCGGTGCGCACTGCCTATGGGTACTCGATCATCCAGGTGATGGATCGGTTCACGAAGCCGATCCTGACCGAGACCGAGTTTGCCAGAAAGCGGCCGCTGCTGGTGCGCTATCTGCGCTATCGGAAGCAGCAGGCCGCACGCGAAGCTTGCGCACGAAGCCTGGCTGATTCGCTCCAGATTCGCTTTCACGAAACGACCCTGCGTCGGCTTTACAATCAGCTTGTAGGACGCGGCGTGCAGGCGATAGAAGGCCAGGAAGCTGCCTGGCTGGAGCAGCCGCTGCTGACGTTTGGCCTGGCCTCGCAGCGCGTGACCTGGACGGTGGCCGACTTCCGGGAGCAGGCGCGGCTTACAAGTGCGGCGCAGCGAGAAGCCGCTACTCGCTCGCCGGAGGCCCTGAAGGAGTTTGCCCGTGGGCTGGTCGTGCGTCAGGTACTGGCCGAACGGGCTCGAAAAGCTGGCTTAGACCGCACAACGGCCTTCAAGAGGGCACGGCGACAGGCCCTCGACCAGTGGCTCTACCGGTACGTGCGCCGACAGGTAGAGGCCGAGGCCGTTGTACCCGAAGACACCGTGCGGGCGTTTTACGAGGCACACCGCGCCGACTTTCAGATGCCCGCCCGGCGGGCTGTCTGGGAAATCCTGGTGCCTACTGAAGCAGAAGCCCGTCGCCTCCAGACATTGCTGGCTACCACCGAGTTTACGGAGCTGGCCCGACGTTACTCACGGCGACCCGGGGCGGCCACAACTGGTGGGTACCTGGGCTTCGTGACGCAGGAACAACTGGGAGCCATAGGCGCGACGGTGTTTGCCGCCCGCGAAGGAGAGGTGCTGGGACCGCTGCGGATCGCCGACGGATATGTGCTGCTTCGCGTGGGGGCGTTGCAACCCGAACGGCCGATGACACTGGAGGAAGCACGCCCGCTTATCGTACGCCAGTTGCGGCCTTACTTCGAGCGTCAGCGCTGGCGGCAGTACCTGAAAGACCTGCTGCAGCAATATGCCGGACAGATAAACCGCTACGTCGCGCGATTGGACACGCTACGCCTGACCTGAAGCATCGACTTCGGAGTCCGCAAAACCGAGTTGCCGAAGTACGTCATGCAGCTACAGACTATCATAGGTAAAGCGCTTACATTCTGGGCAATCTGCCTGGTAGGAGGGCTGCTGATTGCCCCGGCCGCTGCCCAGACAACCGGAAAAATCATGGGCCGGGTCATTGATGCCGCAACCGGTGCGCCATTGCCTGGTGTGAGCGTTTACATTGAAGGGACTACGCGGGGAGCTGCGACGGACATTGACGGTGAGTATGTGATCATTGGGCTGCGGCCGGGCACCTACACGGTCGTGGCTTCCTTTGTGGGCTATGCAACCGAGCGCCGCGAAGGCGTGCAGGTGAGCAGCGGGCTGACCACCCGGGTTGACTTTGCCCTGCGGGAAGAAGTGATTCAGGGCGAAGAGATTGTGGTGGTCGCCTCGCCCATCACGGTGCGCAAGGACCTGACCAGCTCCGAAGCGCGCGTAACAGCCGAAACGATCGATCGCCTGCCGGTGCAGGAGGTCAGCCAGGTCCTGACATTACAAGCCGGCGTGACAGAACGCGGAGGGCTGCACATCCGGGGCGGTCGTGCCAGCGAAGTGGTGGTCATGGTGGATGGCGTGCCCGTCACGGACAACTTCGACGGCTCGATTGCCGTCCAGCTCGAAAACGAGGGGATCCAGGAGCTCCAGGTCATCTCCGGTACCTTCAACGCCGAATATGGCAACGCCATGTCGGGCGTAATCAACGTGGTGACAAAGGAAGGACGTTCAGATCGGTGGGGAGGCTCCATTAAAATGTACAGCGGCTCCTATCTGGTTTTTGGGGAAGGGGGCGAAGCGTATCTGCGGGGCACCGAGGTTGAACGCTATACCCGACAGGGGATTCAATACCGGGACGTAGATCCGTACGGATACCTGCCCCTCAACCCTGTTCATTACTACAACTTCGAAGCAGCCCTGGAGGGACCGATCTTCACGCCACGTCTGACGCTTTTTGGCTTTGTTCGCTATTTCCAGAACGATGGCTGGCTCTATGGCGCCCGGATTTTCAACATGGACGGCACCTACGGTGACTCGTCGCTGGTGCCCATGAATACGTACGCCAAGCTGAGCTGGCAGGGGAACCTGCGGTTTCAGGTAACGCCCAACCTGTTTCTGAACCTGATTGGCCTTGGATCCGTGACGCGCAGCCGACCTTACGATCTTTACTGGCGCTGGAATCCGGACGGCCGCACCCGCAACTATGATCTGGGTTATAACCTGAAGCTGCAGCTCAAGCATCTGCTCAGCGCCCGTACCTTCTACACGGTGCATCTGGCTACCTTCCGACGATATGCCTGGAGCCGCCGCTTCGACGACCCTCTTGATCCGCGCTACAACGGACTGGCCATTCTACCACCCGACTCAATTGAGGTAGCACCTGGCGTCTGGGTCCCCTACCTGACGGGCGGTGGACGCTTTGCCCGAGGGGGCATGGACATGAACCATTTCGAACGTACCTCCCAGGCCTATTTTGTCAAGGCCGACCTGACCAGCCAGGTGGCTCGTAATCATCTGGTCAAGATCGGCGCTGAGGTGCGGATCGACCGACTGGACTTTACCGCCTTCAGTCTGATCCCGGCTACCGATGCTGAAGGCAACGTGATCCAACCCTTCCAGCCAGCCGTCCCCCCTGAGACGTCCCCGCAATACCAGCACTACCGAAATGTTTCGCCCATCACGGCCAGTGCCTATGTGCAGGACAAAATTGAGTTTGAAAATTTTATTGTAAATGTGGGCCTTCGGTTCGACTACTTCAACGCCCGAACGCCCGTACCGGCCGATCCCGAGGACCCGAACATCTATTTCCCCTTTAAGAAAATCCACATTTACAAGGACCTGAACGGCGACGGCGTCATTACCGTTGACGAAGAGCGCGAAGATAATCGCTATACGCTCGAGGAGCGGGAAGCCTTCTGGTGGAAGTATCCGAAGCCCAAGTTTCAACTTTCACCGCGTCTGGGCATTGCCTATCCGATTACAGAAACCGGCGTACTGCATTTTTCCTACGGGCACTTTCTTCAGATTCCCACGCTGAACCTGCTCTTTGCCAGCTACGGCTACAAAATTCAGAGTCAATCCGGCCAGTATGGTCCCTATGGCAATCCGGACCTGGATGCGCAGCGCACCGTCATGTACGAAATCGGCTTTCGTCAGGGTATGGGGCCGTTTCTGTTCAATGTGACGGCCTATTACCGAGATGTGCGCGACTGGGTCTCGACCTCTACGCCAATCGAGACGGAAATTCCCGGCGTCGTCTATGTGATCTATACGAACCGTGACTACGCCAGCACGCGCGGGGTGACGGCAACGCTCTCACGCCGTTTTGAAAATGGATGGGGCTTTGATGTGAACTACACCTATCAGGTAGCTGAGGGCTCCAACTCGAATCCAGATGAGGAGTTTTTTGCGCGGCTGAACAACCAGCAGCCACCCCTGGCGCTGCTGCCGCTGGACTGGGACCAGCGACATAAGGTGGCGGCCGCATTCTACGTGGGTGGCAAAAACTGGGGCGCTTCTATGGTGAGCATCTGGGGGTCGGGTTTTCCCTACACGCCTTCTTTCCCCGAGGCGGCTATTGCCGGACCCGACGTGCCGCCGGCTTTTCCCCGGAACGCACGCCGCATGCCTTCCAACTGGCAGGTGGATCTCTACGTTTACCGGGACTTCGAGATCGCGGGCGTGCGACCGCGCCTGTTCCTGCAGGTCTACAACCTGCTGGACCGCCGCAATCCC
>JALSJJ010000046.1 GCA_026989375.1 Rhodothermus sp. | reverse complement strand
TGCCGTGCCCGTACGGGTACGGGGTTGGCGGGATGGTCCGTCATACCCCCAGCTCCTCAAAATTCCTTTTAATCGTCGCGGCCAGTTGCACGGCCTCGGCATTGAGGTCTTCCAGCTCCACATGAATCTCCCGCAGGGCTTCCTCGAAGTCGAAGTCGTCGTCTTCTTCCTCGGGGGCGACGCCGACGTAGCGGCCGGGGGTGAGGCTCCAATCGTTGGCTTCCAGTTCCTTGCGGTCCACCTGTTTGACCAGGCCTTCCACGTCGCGCAGTCTGGCGTCGGGGAAGCGGTCGGTGAGCCAGTGGGCCTGTTTCCAGAAGTAGCGCACCTGTTTGAGTTGTTCGACGGCCTGGCTTCTGGCTTCGTCGGCTTGTTTGAGGGCTTTCCGAATAGAGGAAGTGCTGGTGCGACTTTTTATCCCCTCACCCCCGGCCCCTCTCCCGATGGGAGAGGGGAGGTTTTCGATGAGGCGGGTGGCGAGTTTGTAGAGCAGATCGGTCTGTTTGATCAGGTCGCGGCTACTTTCTGCCAGGGGTTCGAGTTTTTGGGTGAGTTTGACCAGGGCGGCGTTGGTGTCGGGGGCTTTTTCCCACTGCGCCAGCGCCTGGTCCGCTTTCATGTGAAAAGCAGCGATGTCTTTGACCAGCAGTTTGTATTCTTTGTCGAATTCATGAAGGTTGTCTGTTGTTATCCCCTCACCCCGGCCCTCTCCCTGAGGGAGAAGGGGTAAATCTTTCAGGAGCGGTTTCAGGATTTTTTCCAGTTCGTGAAGGGCGGCGAGGTAATCCGGCAGCGGATGGGTGGTTTCATCGTCCACTTCCCGCTCCATGCAGGCCTGGGCTTCATCGACGCTCTGGCCTAGATACTCCGAAACCAGTTTTAGATAGCGATCGGTTTCTCCCCGGTAGAGCCAGACGATGGCGAGCAGGTTCTGTTCCTGTTCGGGGCTGAAATCGTAGATCTTGCGCGTGACTTTTCTATAGACGTTGCGCGCATCGAGCATCAGCACCTTGTCCTTGCGCGCTTTGGGCTTGTCGCGGTTGAGGAACCACAGCTCGCAGGGTACGGTGCGGGTGTAGAAGAAGTTGGAGCGGATGGCGATCATGATGTCCACGTCGCCGGTCTCGATCAGCTTCTGCCGCACCTTGGCCTCGTCGCGCCCGGCGCTGGAGGCCTGGGAGGACATGACGAAGCCGGCCCTGCCCTGTTCGTTCAGGTAGCTGTAAAAATAGCTGATCCAGATGTAGTTGCCGTTGCTGACCTTGCCCTTCTTGTTGACGCCGGGCAGGCCGAACGGCAGGCGTGGGTCGTTCTTGATCTTGTCGGCGTCGATCTCGTCCACGTTGAAGGGCGGATTGGCCATGACGTAATCAGCCTTGCCCAGCAGTTCGTGCGGGTCTTCGTAGTAGCTGATGGCCTTCTGGATGTCGCCTTCCAGGCCGTGCACGGCGAGGTTCATCTTGGCCAGCCGGATGGTGGTGGCGTTCTTTTCCAGCCCGTAGAAGGTGAGTTTTTCGGCCGGGTTTTCGTGGTGCTGTTCGACCACGCGGGCGCTCTGCACGAACATGCCGCCGGAGCCGCAGGCCGGGTCCAGCGCGGTGCCGCTTTCCGGTTCCAGTACGTGGGCGATCAGCGAGACCAGCGAGACGGGGGTGAAGAACTCGCCGCCGTCGTGGGCCTTCTGGTCGGCAAACTGGGTGAGGAAGTATTCGTAGATGCGGCCAAAAACATCGCCGGAGACCTTTTTCAGTTCGTCCGGGTTGAGGGTGCGCAGCAACTGACCGAGCGCGGCGTTGTCCAGTTCCTGGTATTCGCTCTTGGGCAGCACGCCGCGCAGGCTGTCGTAGTCGGCCTCGATGGATTCCATGGCCTCGATGATGGCGCGGGCGCGGTCGTCACTGTCGGTGAGCGCGACCAGGGTGTCGAACTGGGCTTTGGGTTGCAGGTAGATGGCGCTTTGCTGCGAGAAGTATTCCTTGGTCAGCGGCCGGGTCTTGCCGCCGCGTTTGGGCAGGTTCGCCTCGATGGCATCCTTGACGTTCAGATAGCGGCTGTAGGCATGGCGCAGGAACACCAGCCCCATGACAGGCAGGAAATACTCGTTGCTGGCGTAGTTGGAGTTGGCGCGCAGGGTGTCGGCCGCACCCCACAGGCGTTTTTCTATGGCTTCAATGTGTTCGAGTTGCGGCATTACCATTATCCGTTTTTTTGCATACTATCAGGCGTTGCGCCTTTCGCCATGTATAACCCCAGAGCTGCCCGGCGCTTTTTCAGAGATTGTATCTGTTTTCGTCCATTTTACGGACATTGCTCCATGTCATCGGTTTATACTGATCTCGGCTGCATGTTTGTATTGGGGACCGTGATGTTGTATTTGGTATCCAGCCGCCCTCCCTTGACGATCATGCGTTTGCCTTTGCCGAAGTCCACTTTCGTCAGGTCCAGTTTCCTGACCCAGGCATGGTTGCAGGCTTCCGCGAGAAACATGAACAGCCGCTTCACCTTCACCGAACGGCACTGCTCCAGCAGCGACTGCGCCAGGCGCGGCCGCAGGGTGGTCAAGCCCTCCATGAGCAGGCCGGCCTCTTCGAAGGATTCTTCCGCTGGCACGAGGTACAGTACTTCCATGATGGCGCGCTCGGGTGCTGAGACGGTTATGGCATAGGTGGCCAGTTCCTTTTTGCTGAGGCCTGCCTTCGGAACGTCGGCAAACAGCTTGGTGGTGGAATAACGAAGTTCCACCCCCCAGTCATATTGCCGGAACCAGGCAGGCAAGCGGGTACCGGAGCTGCCAAACAGGGTTACGCTCCCCCCTTTCCCCATTGCCAGGTAATGGGCATATCCCTGCATCTGCAGCGCCGTTTTGGCCGCGGCATGGATGGGTAACTTCAATTGTTCCTGGAGGGCATACAGGCCGCCGGTCCAGTCAACCGTGACGCCAGCGCGCACATAGGCACCCTGGCCGATGCGCCGTATCCAGCCGCTTTTCTCATACTCGTGCACCAGTTGCTGATAGGCGCCCTGAGCCTCCAGCCAGCGCGACACCGCCACGGTGCCCTGGGGCCACGCTGTGAGCAGTCTGTTTAATTTGCTACGGGGCTCACCAGTCATGTTTGTTAATTTAGTGCAAAAGCAAACTCGGCTCAACTGAAAAGTTCATTCTGCACCTGATTTAACAGATTATTATTGTTAATTGAGCGCCTTAGTAAACCGAACAACAATGAATATTCCCTGTGGCGCATCATCTGCCCCCTTTCACGCCTATCAGCTACCCAGATAGGCTCCTACCACGGCGATTCTCTCATACCCCAACTCCCGGCTGATGGTAAGCCGGGCCTCGCGATCCCTTTCCCTTTGCTCTGTGGTCAGCTCTTTGGCAAGCGGACCACCGACAGCCGGGCAGGTCCAGCCGGTCAGTTCCTGGTAACGGTTCTGGGCATAGGCGTGGCGCAGGCCGTGCATATGATGCAACCCGGCCCGGCGGGTGTTGCCTTCGTAGACGCGCATCTGGTGCACGTAGTTGCGGTTGCTCGGAATCAGGGAGCCACGGCCGGCGAGGCGGCGGGCGCGGTTCAGTACCTCGCGCTGTGCCTCTGTGCGGATTGGAACGACCCTTTCGCGACCACCCTTGGTCAAGCTGCCCTTGAGAAACAGGTGATCGCCTCGGTCGGCAAACATGGGCTGGATTTTCATGGCCTCTTCGCGGCGCAGACCGAAGGCCTGCTGCAGGTCCAGGCTCATGCGAACGTGCTCATCTTTGATTTTTCCCAGCTGCTCGCCGGTCACGGTCTTCGCCTTCGAGCGGCAAAATGAGGGATAACGCGCAGGAGCAAAAAGATGGATTATTCGTTAAGCAGTTGTTTTAACTAAATAAGCAACAAAAATCAGCAGAAAGCGCAACTGATTGATTTTTGATAATGGTGCCCAGGGCCGGAATCGAACCGGCACGGCCGTCAGGCCGAGGGATTTTAAGTCCCTTGTGTCTACCAATTTCACCACCTGGGCGCGGGGAGCAAGCATTGTAGCGGGTAATCGCTTTTTTGTGAAAATATTACTGTGGACAGGGTTCCTTATGCTCGTCCATCCGCGTTCAGGAAAGTCACCCACATCTTTCGATAGGCCGCTTCCAGCGCCTGCGCCAGTCCCTGGGCGTCGCACAATGGGGATGCGGCCATGCGCTCGCGCAGGGTGCTGCGCAACACCGCTCTACCTTCCCCGTCCCGCGCCAGCGCAACGGCTCTGGCCACATAATCATCCCTGCTTGTGGCGATCAATTCCTGGAGGCCGACGGCACTGAGCATGGTGGCGCTGAGACGCTGGATGAAGCGTTCTCCCGCCAGGGTAATCACCGGCACACCCATCCACAGGGCATCGGCCGTGGTCGAGCCGCCGGTACGCGGGATGGTATCCAGGGCAATATCCATGCGGCCATAGGCCTCCATGTGCTCGCTATAGGTATTGATATGAGACAGCAGGGTCAGGCGGGCCGCGTCGATACCGTGACTGGCAAACTCGGTCTGTAAAGCGGCGCGTGTCGCGCTATCGGCGAGCTGCCTGTTCTTGAGCAGCAGGCGCGCATCCGGAACGGCATTCAGAACCTCGCTCCACAATGCGATGCAATCAGGGGTGATTTTGGTGAGGTGATTGAAGCTGCCAAAGGTAATAGCTTGCCCTTCCTCACGGGGATAGACCGATGGTGTATCGTCTGCC
>JALSJJ010000045.1 GCA_026989375.1 Rhodothermus sp. | reverse complement strand
ATCCGTTGAACCTGGGCGTCCAGTTCTTCAATGATGTGCGTGCTGGCAACGTGATTCCGCAGGGCACCCAGATCAACGTGACCTTCCAGGTGGACATGAGCCCGGCCCTGAACTTCCAGGTGAAACGACCCTTCGACCCGCAGAAAGATAGCGTCTACGTCGTTTTTGAAGACCCGCTCTGGCGGCTGACGCAGGCGCTTCCGCTCGGGCTGAACGATCTGGATCCGTTGCTACTTTCGGACGAGGATGGCGATCTGATCTATACGGGTACGCTCACGATCGTCGGTCCCACCTACAACGGGATTGGCTTCCGCTATCGCTATGGCAATACCGTGGATGGCTTTGTCGATGAAGGCGACGGAGGCTTTGCGCCGGGCCGGCGGCGTTACCAGTACATCCTGCCCACAGCCGCCAAGAACTGGCCGACTGACTATACCATGCCGCTGGTTCAGTTCCAGGAAAGCGGCGCGCTGCCGTTCGAGTGCAATCCGACCGCCGATGTGGCCTCGCTGCCGCAGGACGTGCGGGATCTCTGCTATCCGGCTGGTACCTCGCCCACGGCGGTTGAGCCGGTCGACGGCGCTCGGCCCGAACGCTTTACCCTGAGCCGGAACTATCCGAATCCGTTCTCGGATCGCACGACCTTCGAGTACACGCTGCCCGAGACGCAACCGGTGCGCGTACGCGTCTATGACCTGCTGGGCCGCGTGGTGGCCACGCTCGTCGATGAGGTGCAGCCCGCCGGCACCTACCGGGTTACCTTCCGTGCTGATGGGCTCTCCAGCGGCATTTACGTCTATCGTCTGGAGACGCCTGCGGGTATCTATGCGCGTAAGATGATGATTGTCCGGTAAAACCCGGTGCGCGCGACGCGGGCGGGGTCGGAGCAGTGCTTCTCATAGGTCCGGCAGCTCCGATCCCGCCCGGTTTTTTTCGAGGTAGCGCCAGGTCAGCGCGTCTGCTACAGAGGTAGAATCAGCCTAACGCCCCCGGAAAAATTGCTTTTTCAAATCATGCGCCCATTGTGGTTCATTGCTCTGCTGTTTGTGAACTGGACCGTCGTAGCCCGGGCCCAGGTGGTCTGGACCGAGCCCGCCGTTGTCCGCGTGGACCAACCTGTTACGATCTATTTCAATGCAAAGGAAGGGACCGGCGGACTGGCCGGCTACACAGGCGATGTTTATGCGCACACCGGCGTGATCACGAACGAAAGCCGTACGGACACCGACTGGCGCTACGTCAAGGCGGACTGGGGAGAGAACCGGCCGGATATTCGCATGGAACGGATCGGCGAAGACCTTTACCGTCTGCACATCGCTGACATCCGCGCGTATTATCAGGACTATGCCGGCACGCCACCTGCCGGTGCTCCCCCCTGGGATAACCTCTACGACGAGCAAATCCTGAAGCTGGCCTTTGTTTTCCGTAATGCGGACGGCTCGCGGGAAGGCAAGGACGTGGGCGGCCGTGACATCTTCGTGGAAGTAGCCCCGCCGGGACTGGCGGTCACATTTGTCTCACCGACCGTAACCCCACTGCGTCCGCTGATTGCGCCGCGCGATACCACCATCGAGATCGTTGCGGTGGCCGATCCGGGAGACACCACGCTTACCTCCTTTCGGCTGTTCATCGATAGTACGGAGGTAGTGCAGACCACCGAAGATACGCTCCGTTATACGCTGACGCTGGATACGCCTGGCCGTTTCGATATATGGGCCGTTGCGGAAAATGCGTTAGGAGAGGTTGACACGGCGGCTTTCTATGCGGTTCGCAATCCCGCGATTATCGACCAGCCGCGCCCGCCCGGTATTGAGGACGGCATCAATTACGATCCGAACGATCCCACGCGGGTTACGCTTTCGCTCTATGCGCCGGGCAAGTCATTCGTTTACGTGATCGGCGACTTTACAGACTGGGAGGTCGATCCGGCTTACTTCATGAAGCGGGACGCACCACGGCCGGATAGCGTCCACTGGTGGATCACCATCGAAGGGCTTACGCCCGGCCAGGAGTATGCCTTTCAGTATTTCATTGACGGCAAGCTGCGTCTGGCCGATCTCTTTGCCCACAAGGTGCTGGACCCCTGGAATGACCCGTTCATCCCGAGCAGCACGTATCCCGATCTGAAGCCCTATCCGACCGGCAAGACCGAGGGTATCGTGGCGGTGCTGCAGCCCGGTGCACCCCGGTACACATGGCAGGTGACCGACTTCAAGCGGCCTCCGGCCCACGAGCTGGTCATCTATAAGCTGCTGGTGCGCGACTTTGTGGCCCGGCACGACTACGCCACGCTCATCGATACGCTCGACTACCTGGAACGCCTGGGCATCAATGCGATCGAGCTGATGCCCGTGGCCGAGTTTGACGGCAACATTAGCTGGGGGTACAATCCGGCTTTTCATCTGGCGCCCGATAAGTACTACGGACCGGCTGATGATCTCAAGCGCTTTATTGACGAATGCCACCGCCGGGGCATTGCCGTCATTCTCGACGTGGTCTACAATCACGCGACCAGCAACTCGCCGCTGGTGCAACTCTATGGCCCCACACCAGATAATCCTTTCATCAACATTCCCGCTCGCCATCCCTTCAATGTGTTCTACGACCTGAACCACGAGCATCCCTATATCCAGTACTGGCTCGATCGGGCCAATCGTTACTGGCTGGAAGAATTCCGGGTGGACGGTTTTCGCTTCGATCTTTCGAAGGGCTTTACCCAGAAGTACACCGGCAACGATGTGGGGGCCTGGAGCGCTTACGATGCCTCCCGGATCCGGCTACTCAAGCGCATGGCCGATGCCATCTGGGCCGTGGATTCCACAGCTTACGTCATCCTGGAGCACTTTGCAGACAACCAGGAAGAGAAAGAACTGGCGATGCATGGGCAGGATCGCGGACGGGCCGGGATGCTGCTCTGGCACAATATGAACCGCGCTTTCAGCCAGAGCGTGATGGGCTATCTGAACGATCCGAATTTTTCTTCGGATCTGACTACGATTTACTATAAAAATCGCGGTTTTGCCACGCCCAACCTGGTCGCCTACATGGAAAGCCACGACGAGCAATGGCTCATGTACCGGATGCGGGCTTATGGAGCCCGGCAGGGATCCTACGACGTGCGCAGGCTGCCGGTGGCGCTGGATCGGATGAAGCTGGCCGGGGCGTTTTTCTTCACGGTGCCCGGACCCAAGATGATCTGGCAATTCGGCGAGCTGGGTTACGGCTACGGGGAGCGTGGCGAACAATGCCTGGAAGGAGCTGGCGATGTCTGTCCGCCTATTGCCCCGGGTCGTACCGATCCCAAGCCTATCCGCTGGGATTACCGTAACGATCCGCTCCGGATGAAACTCTACAGGACGTGGGCTGCGTTGCTCAAGCTTCGACGCGAGTATGCCGTGTTTCGGAGTCCGGAGACGCGGGTGCGCATGCGCCTGCAGCACGGCGTACCTGGACGCTGGATCTCGCTGGAGCATCCGGAGCTCAGCGCGGTGGTGGTAGGCAACTTTGGCCTGGAGCCGCTGGTGGTCACGCCTACGTTTCCGCAGACAGGCACCTGGTACGATTACTTTAATGGGGATTCGTTGCGGGTCGATAACCCCAAAACGGGCATTGAACTGTTACCTGGCGAGTTCCGGCTGTACACGAGCCGTTATATCGGTCAGGCCGAGCCCGGACTGATCACGGTAGCGATCGATCCGGCTGATCAATCTATTGTTCCCGCCCGCGTGAAGCTGGAGGTCCCTTTCCCGAACCCGTTTCGGAGAACCGTTACGCTGAGCTACAGCCTATCGAAGCCGGGGCAGGTGAAGCTGGCCATCTATGATCTGCTGGGCCGTCGGATTGCCACGCTGGTGGACGAAGTGCAGCCGGCCGGTCATTACACAACGACGTGGACGCCCGAAGGGCTGGCAGCCGGCCTGTACCTGGTTCGGCTCGAAGCGGCCAATCACCTGGAGACCCGATCGGTGTTGTTTGCGCCTGAATAAGCCGTGCTGGCCGTTGCCATAGCCAGCTAACATTGTACCGCATAAAATCCGAAAACGTCAAAAAAAGCAGGTGTCATGCTTCGTCTCTTATTGCTGATACTACTGCTGGCCGGATGTGCGGCCGAGCGTCCCGCCGGTCCCCGTGTGCCCGACTGGGCCGCCGATGCCGTCTGGTACCAGATCTTTCCCGAACGCTTCTGGAACGGTGACCCTACGAACGACCCCACGCGGGCTTCTCTGGAGTATCCGCCGGCATTGCCCGAAGCACCGCCGTCCTGGCGACTTTCACCATGGACGGGCGACTGGTACGCGCGCGACGATTGGGAACGAGAGCTGGGCGATGATTTCTACGAAAGCTATGCCGTCTTTCACCGGCGCTATGGCGGTGATCTGCAGGGCGTGATCGATCGGCTTGACTATCTGCAGGAGCTGGGCATCACGGCGATCTACTTCAACCCTGTCTTCTATGCCCGTTCGCTCCATAAATATGACGGCAATACCTTCCATCACATTGACCCATACTTTGGCCCTGATCCCGAAGGAGACCTGGCCCTCATGGCACAGGAGACCGAAGACCCGAACACCTGGCACTGGACCGCGGCCGACAGCCTGTTTCTGCGATTGATTCAGGAAGCGCATGCCCGGGGTATGCGCGTGATCCTCGATGGGGTGTTCAACCACACGGGCCGCGACTTTTTCGCCTTTGCAGACCTGCGCCGCCGCCAGCAAAACTCGCCCTACAAGGACTGGTACA
>JALSJJ010000044.1 GCA_026989375.1 Rhodothermus sp. | reverse complement strand
TCGGTGCCCATCCGTACCAGTTGCCCGACGCCTTCCTGGTCGAGCGTCTGGAACGGATCATCCTTCAGGATCTTGTGCTCGATGTAATAGGGCAGGAACTTGCCGGCATCATCGCGGCTGTAGCCGAAGGTAAGCTGCGTCAGGTCGTTCGTGCCGAAGGAGAAGAACTCGGCGACCTCGGCAATCTGATCGGCTACCAGCGCAGCCCGTGGCACTTCGATCATTGTGCCTACCAGGTATTCAACCCGCTCGCCCTTTTCCTGGAAAACCTTTTCGGCTGTGGCGTCGATCACCTGGCGCTGGTGCTCAAGTTCCTCGCGTGTGCCCACCAGCGGCACCATGATCTCGGGATACACGTCGACGCCTTCCTGCTTCAATTCAACGGCTGCTTCCAGGATGGCCCGCGTCTGCATTTCGGTGATCTCCGGATAGGTAATGCCCAGCCGGCAGCCGCGATGGCCAAGCATCGGGTTGAATTCTTTCAGGGCCTCGACTTTGGCCCGAACGGTCTCGACCGGAATGCCCAGTGCTTCGGCCAGCTCTTGTTGCTCTTTTTCTTCATGGGGCAAGAATTCGTGCAGCGGCGGGTCCAGCAGCCGAATCGTTACCGGTTTGCCGGCCATTTCGCGAAAGATACCCCGGAAGTCTTCCTTCTGATAAGGCAGAAGCTTGGCCAGCGCTGCTTTTCGTTCTTCGAGCGTTGAGGCCAGAATCATCTCCCGCATGGCCAGGATCCGGTCCCCCTCGAAGAACATGTGCTCGGTGCGGCACAGACCGATGCCTTCGGCCCCGAACTCCACGGCCTTGCGGGCATCCTGGGGCGTATCGGCGTTTGTGCGCACGCCCAGCGTCCGGAACGTATCGACCCATTCCATAAAGCGGGCAAAGTCGCCTGAAAGCGAGGGCTCCACCAGTTCCTCTTTGCCGAGGATAACTTCGCCGGTGGAGCCGTTGATCGAGATCCAGTCACCCTCCTTGACGACCACATTGCCCGCACGGAAGGTCTTTGTCCGGTAGTCGATCACAATGTCGCCGCAGCCAGCCACGCAGGGCTTCCCCCAGCCGCGTGCTACAACGGCCGCATGGGAGGTCATGCCGCCGCGTGAAGTCAGGATGCCTTCGGCCGCATGCATGCCGCCGACGTCCTCAGGGCTGGTCTCCACCCGGACCAGAATCACGCGTTTGCCCTGCGCCTTCCAGGCCTCGGCCTCTTCGGCCGTGAAGACGACCTGGCCGACGGCGGCACCCGGCGAAGCCGGCAGGCCACGTCCGATAACGCGATCCTTGTAGGCCGTCTCGTCCTTGAAGCGCGGATGCAGGAGCTGGTCCAGGTGCTCCGGCTCGACCAGATCGCGCACGGCCGTCTTTTTGTCCACCAGCCCCTCGTCCACCATATCGACCGCAATCTTGACGGCTGCTACACCCGTCCGTTTGCCGTTGCGCGTCTGAAGGATAAAGAGCCGGCCTTCCTGAACCGTAAACTCAATATCCTGCATGTTCTTGTAATGCCGCTCCAGCAGACGGGCCAGCCGCAGCAACTCCTCGTACACGTCCGGCATGAGCTGCTTCAGCTCGGCAATGCTCTTAGGCGTACGGATACCGGCCACCACGTCTTCCCCCTGCGCGTTGATCAGGAATTCGCCGTAAAGCTCATTTTCACCGGTGGCTGGATTGCGCGTAAAGCATACGCCCGTACCGCTCTGCTCACCCATATTGCCGAAGACCATTGCCTGCACGTTGACGGCCGTGCCGAGCAGGCCCCGGATCTTGTGGATCTGGCGGTATTTAACGGCCCGTTCACTGTTCCACGACTCGAAGACGGCATTGATGGCCTTGTCGAGCTGCTCGTACGGATCTTCGGGGAAGAGCGAGCCGGTGTGGTGCCGATAGACTTCCTTATAGCGACGTACCAGTTCTTTCAGCGCTTCCGCATCCAGCTCGGTGTCTTCTGTGACGCCCTTTTCCTTTTTGAGCGCATCAAGCACTTCCTCAAAGTAGTCGTGCTTGACGCCCATCACCACATCGCCAAACATGTCGATAAAGCGGCGATAGGCGTCGTAGGCGAAGCGCTCGTTGTTGGTGCGCCGGGCCAGCCCCTCGACGACCTGATCGTTAATGCCCAGGTTCAGCACCGTGTCCATCATGCCGGGCATCGAGATGGCCGCGCCACTGCGCACCGAAACCAGCAGCGGATTTTCCGGGTCACCAAAGCGTGCGCCCATGAGCTGCTCAACGTGCCGGATACCTTCGCGCACCTGCTCCTCCAGACCTTCCGGCCACTTACCGCCGTGTTCATGGTAATACGCGCAGGCCTCGGTGGTAATGGTAAAGCCCGGTGGTACAGGCAGGCCGATGGCGCTCATTTCAGCCAGGTTGGCTCCTTTGCCTCCCAGCAGATCGCGCATGTCCTTGTTGCCTTCGGCCTGTCCGCCGCCAAAGCGATACACATACTTTTTCGTGCTCATGGGACCCCCTTGGAAAGCGGTTTGGTGTTTCGGATATTAAAATCGCATGCCGACAATTTTTCGCTATAAGATAGCCTTCTACTACCTATTGTCAACGGGCTGCCATAAAACGGACAGAATTGTCAACAAAGTGATCGTAACGTTTGAAAAGTCTGTTTTTTATGCGATAAAACAGAAGCTTTCGCTGATAACAGCAATAAACGGCACCCTGTCACACGATTAAATTCTTGCAAACAAATTGAAACGGGCTATGCAAGGCGTTGAGAAGTTGCCGCAGCTTTTCGGAAAGCCGGTGCGTGCTCCTGCGGAGGTGCGAAGAAATCCTGTCGGTTTGCCGCGGCCAGTTGTTGAACAGTTGCTGCCTCATCTGGAGGCCTTTCAGGCGTCGCTCTGGGTACTCTACCATCAGTACCATAAGCATCACTGGCTGGTCGAGGGCACGGCATATGCCGAGCTGCACCGCTTCTTTCAGAGGTGCTACGAGCAGGTGCATGAGAGTCTGGACCGTATCGCCGAGCGCATTACATTGCTGGGAGGCGTGCCTGCCTGTCATCCGGAGACGCTGGTAAAGCGATCGTTTTTGGAGCATGAACCGGAAGGAGGCTATCCGGTAGAGGCAATGCTGCAGCATGATCTGCGGGCCGAGCGGGAGTTGTGCATTCAGCTACGAGGCAGCATTGCGCTGGCGCTGGAATTGAACGAACATGGTACGCGGCGTCTGTTGGAGGATGTGCTGCAGGCGGCGGAAGTACGGGCCACACAGTTGGCGCACTTTCTGGGCGATCGTGCTATAACAGAATGAATGGACAGATGGGTAGGCCGGACGTAGTTGCTGATGCACAGGCCATCTTTCGAGCGGCTGTACGCGGTGCGCAGGCCGATGTCTTGCTGACGCAGACGCCGTGGACTACCTGGGCGCCTCGGCCAGTCGATCGCTATCGGCGGGTGGTCGTGGTCGGCATGGGCAAGGCAGCGATGGTCATGGCCGGGATGGTCGAGCAGTTGCTGGGGGCGCGTATTGGCGAAGGGGCCGTGGTGGTCCCGCATGGTTATCCACAGACGCCACCGGCGCACTGTTCGGTGCCTCGGCGCATCGAGGTGCTGGAGGCCGGACATCCGGTGCCCGACGAAGGCAGTGTACGCGCAGCCCGGCGCATGCTGGCGCTGGCCGAAGAGTGTGAAGAAGCCGATCTGTTGCTGGTGCTTATCTCGGGCGGTGGCTCGGCGCTCTGCACCGATTTTGAGCCGCCGGTGACGCTGGCCGATGCGCAACTAACCTTTCGCCTGCTGCTCGAAAGCGGGGCCGACATCTATCAGATGAATACGGTGCGGAAGCACCTGTCGCGCATTGGGGGTGGACGCCTGGCGCGGGCGGCCGCGCCGGCCGACGTGCTGGCGCTGGTGATCTCTGACGTGGTGGGCGACGACCTGTCGGTGATTGCCAGTGGACCGACGGTGCCGGACCCGACCACGTTTGCCGAAGCCATTGCGGTGCTCCGCCACTACGAGCTCTGGCATCGGGTGCCCGCCTCGGTGCGCGTGCGCCTGGAAGCGGGGGTTACGGATCCGTCGCTGGAAACGCCCAAGCCGGCCGATCCCCGGTTCGCCCGCGTCGTCACACGCCTGATCGGCACCAACCGCCGGGCACTGGAAGCGGCTGCCGACGAAGCCCGCCAGCGTGGCTATTCGGTGCGCATTGTAACAGACCGGCTGACCGGAGAGGCACGTGAAGTAGCCCCCCGCCTGGTAACAGCGCTCCAAGCCGTGCGAGAAGACCGGCCGGTGTGTCTGCTCTGGGGTGGCGAGACGACCGTCACGGTGCGCGGCCAGGGTCGCGGGGGACGCAATCAGGAGCTGGCACTGGCCGCTGCGCTTGCAATGGATGGGTGGGACGCGCAGGCGGTGCTGCTGAGTGGCGGCACCGACGGCCGTGATGGCCCTACCGATGCCGCTGGTGCCTGGGCAACCCCTGAGACGGTCACCCGTGCCCGCGCCTGTGGGAAGGACCCACAGGCCTACCTCGCAAACAACGATGCCTATACCTTCTTTGAAGCGCTCGATCAGCTCCTCTTTACGGGGCCCACGCACACGAACGTCATGGACGTGCAGGTCGGGCTGCGACGGTGATGAGCTCAGGACGTCGGGTTAAAAGCCTGCCGCACGTAACGGAGCCGCCAATTTACCAAAACACCCATGGATAACCGTCGGCCTCCCAGGATAGGAGTGCCCTTACGTCCACGCGACGTGCCGGCGTCTACGCCAGATGTCTAAGATTTCTAGTTATCTCCTGGAGAAAGGG
>JALSJJ010000043.1 GCA_026989375.1 Rhodothermus sp. | reverse complement strand
CCTTTGGGTTAGCCTCTCTCCCTGCCTTTCCCCAGTGGGGGAGTCAAAGAAAGAGTTTTGCTGGGTATTCAGCGTAGGCGTGGGGTGGACTTTGCGGGGGAGATCCAAAACTTTTGCTCTTTCGAAATGCGATCGGGGTTTTCCAGCACCTCCTTGTGGGTTTCCGCCGACGGTGGACTTTGCTGGGGAGATCCAAAACTTTTGCTCCCCCTTGTAGGGGGAGCTGGCCGAAGGCCTGAGGGGGTCTTCTTTTCTGGGTAAGACGCCGGCGCATGGGGCAGGGGCGTTAAGGATGGAAGTCATGGTCCCTCCCCAGTGGGGAGGGGGAACTTGAGGAAAAAAGCTTTGCCTTGTTTCTGGCGTAGGCGCAGGGGTGTGCCCTGCCGTGCAGGTTCAGAAATTCTGCTCCCCCTTCGAGGGGGAGCTGGCCGAAGGCCTGAGGGGGTGGCTGGTGGAGACAGCGTTGCGGTGAAGGCAAAACGGTTAGCCTGATCGGGCGGCGGTGGTTGGATCCCCTCCCCCTGTCCCCCTCCCCACTGGGGAGAGGGACTCTGAGATACCCTTCAGCTTGTTCTTTCACCGCTCGGTTAGTGCTGGCATCTCACGTGCAATCAAAACCTTTGCTCCCCCTTCGAGGGGGAGCTGTCGCGTAAGCGACTGAGGGGGTGTTTCGCTTGGTCAGTGCAATGGCACCCGGGATAAAGGCATTGGTGGTTGGGACAGGGCCCCTCCCCCTGTCCCCCTCCCCAGCGGGGAGGGGGGACTCACAGATACCTGCAGGGCTGCGCTTCAACGACCGCGTCAGCTCCACCACTGGTCTGAAAACCAAAAAAGATTCGCTCCCCCTTGTAAGGGGAGCTGGCCGAGGGCCTGAGGGGGTATTTTGCTCGACCCAAACCAAGGCGTGTGGGACAAGGGCGTTGATGGTTGGGACAGACTCCCTCTCCCTGCCCTCCTCCCCAGAGGGAAGGAGGAATCTGGTGAAAACTGTTTCGCTTAGCAGCTATGATAGTTACCCCCTGTGGTAGGGATCACGATTGAAGGGCAAGAATTCCTTCCGACTCCAGACATGATCGGTCAAACCAATGGCCATGGGTGGTGTCCGACGCCTCACGATCAAGAGGGTGCACAAACGACACATGGTGGTACCGAAGGTGGCCCGAAGGAGCGCTGACAGGTCAGGTGGCCCCGGTGCGGCTTGCTGGTGTGCCATCGTGGCTCACTTCGATCACGCCGTAACGGAGACAAAGCGGATTGTCTGGTGAGCGCTTGCGGGGCATGCTTTCACAGGGTGGCCTCATTACATCTAACCACTACCCGATGGGGGGACCCCTTGGTTCTGGTCAATGGGGTTTTTTGTTGAGGCGATGACATACTGTTGTCACGAGGGATGCTATATTAGCTCATAGCATCTCCTGGCGGGCTCGTGTGCGCACCGCAGGGAGGGCCGGCCGTTGGCCGGTGGACTCGTGTGCCATCCGCCAGGACTCATGGATCCATTCACCAAACCAGGAGGTGCATCATGGCTCGCAGCATCAACAAAGTGATTCTGGTAGGGAATCTGGGGCAGGACCCGGAGCTGCGCTACACGCCTTCCGGTACGGCTGTTTGCAACATGCGGCTGGCGACCAATGAGGTGTACCGGGATGCCGACGGTAATCTTGTGGAACGTACGGAATGGCACAATCTGGTGGCGTGGGGGCGCTTGGCGGAGATTTGTAATCAGTATCTTCGGAAAGGGTCGAAGGTGTACGTCGAAGGTTCGTTGCAGACGCGCTCGTGGGAGGATCGGGAGGGCAACACGCGTTATACGACGGAGATCAAGATCCGAGAAATGGTAATGCTGGATGCGAAGGGGGAGCCGCCGGAGGTATCGGCAGGCCCTGCTGCGGCTACGACGTCGCAGACATCGGCACAGCAGGAGTCGCCCATTTCTCTGGAGGCCGATGACTACACGCTCAACCCTGACGACGACCTGCCTTTCTGAGTCAGGAGAATCTGGCAAAAAAGGGGCGTCTCCTTGGACGCCCCCTTTTTTTTCGCGGGCGAATGATCAGGAAGCCGGTTTTTGCAAAGCGGTAATCAACGTGCCACCGGACCGGGGATCGTACAACCGGAGCAGGAATGTGGCGCCTGGCCTGATTGCCTGATAGACCTGTTCAAACGCTTCGACGCTACGCACCGGCTTGCGATCTACCTCAGTGATGATCAGGCCACGTCGCAGGTTGGCTTCTCGGTAGGCCTCACTGTTCGGATCGACGTCGGTAATCAACACACCTTCCACGTCGGTATCCTCCAGGTTGAAACGACGGGCCAGTTCCGGAGTGATGTCGGCAATTGAAAAGCCCAGCTCCTCCATCAGGTCGGACGAAGCTCCCTGGCCCGCACGTGCGCGCCGTCGTGAAGCGGTGGTACCTTCAGTCGGGGCAGCGCCCAGCTTTACGGTGAGCGTGAGCGTCTCCCCGTCGCGATTGATGGTAATCTTGACCTCGTCACCAGGGCGATGGGTGCTGATGATCTTCGAAAGTTCCAGGTGATTTGTCAGTTCGCGGTTGTCGATGGCCACAATGATGTCTCCGGGCTCAAGGCCTGCTTTGTCGGCAGCCGAACCTTCTTCAACCGATACGATCTGTGCAGCGCCCCGAGGCAGGTTGAGCGCTTTGATGACCGAGGGAGCGGCCGCTGTGTACTGCACCCCCAATCGGGCACGTTCCACATGGCCTGTTTCAATGAGCTGGGGTACCACGTACTGGACAATGTCCACCGGTATGGCAAAACCGATGCCCTGATAACCGCCGGTTCTGCTGTAAATAGCCGTATTGATGCCGATCAGCTCGCCACGCAGGTTCACCAACGGACCGCCTGAGTTCCCCGGATTGATGGCCGCGTCCGTCTGGATAAAGTTCTGCACGGCCGGTCCTTCGCTGTAATAGCGGTTGAGGGCACTGATGATACCTGACGTTACGGTATTACTGAGCTGGGGTGACAGGGGTGAGCCGAAAGCCAGCACCCACTGGCCGACGCGGAGGGAACTGGCGTCGCCCATGGAGATATAGGGCAGATTTTCTGCATCAATCTTCAGCACTGCCAGATCGCTCTGCGGGTCGGTGCCTACCACTTCGGCATCATAGGTCGTGCCGTCGTGTAGCACGACTTGTAGCTCATCGGCGCCGTCCACCACATGGTTATTGGTTACGATGTACCCATCGCTACGGATGATGACCCCGGAGCCCAGACCCTGTGAGCGAAATTCTTCGGGGATGTTGGGAATGCGAAAGTTGAAAAATTCCTCAAAGGGAGTTCCTTCAAAAGGATTCCAGGTAAACGGACGGCGCCGAATGATTTTTTCGGAGCGGATCTGAACTACGGTTGGATTGACCCGCTCGGCTACGGCTATGAAGGCTTCCTCCAGGGAGTTGACATCGGCTCCGTCGATTCGGGTGCCGCCGGTTTCTTCGCGAGCCAGCGTGGGGGCAGTAGCCTGCTTACTCAGGCCCAGCAAGTTGGCCCCGGCCGTGGTAAAGAATACACCGGCCAGGAAGGCGATCACGATCCACGCAAGAATCGATAGCGTCCGAGTCCGTCGCATAGCTTTCTCCGTGGTTTGAGACCAGCCCATTTGCTTATCTATCCTGAAAACAATCGAATGTTGTGATGGATCGGGCTAAACCGCTACGTTATTGTAACGCATGGCCTGTGGCCATGCACCGAAAGAAAAAACGCAGCACCGGCCTTTTTCGTATTTGCTTTTTCAAAAAAGCACGGAACCCTGCGGCCCCACGCTTTGAAGGAGAAACGGCAGGCTGGTCAGTGAGGAATACCTGGTTCGGTCATTTCTCGGACGCTGAGCACGCGGTCGAGCTCTTCGTCTGAAAGTAGACCCATCGCTTTGACCACTTCGCGAACCGACTTGCGCTCGGCAGCCGCTTTTTTGGCCACTTCGGCCGCTTTATCGTAGCCGATGATGGGATTCAGGGCTGTAGCAATAGACGGATTGAGCTCCAGCAGTTGGCGACAACGCTCTCGGTCGGCTTCAATGCCTTCGAGGCAACGGGTACGGAAGGCTTCGCAGCCGTTGGTCAGGATCTGGATGCTTTCCAGCATGGCGTGCGCCATGACGGGCATCATGGTATTCAGTTCGAAGTTACCGTGCTGGTCACCGATGGTGATGGTCAGATGATTGCCCATCACACGGGCACAGATCATCATCATCATTTCGCAGTGTACGGGATTCACTTTGCCCGGCATGATCGACGAGCCCGGCTGCACGGCAGGTAGTCGGATTTCGGCCAGGCCACTTGTGGGGCCACTGGCCATCCAGCGAATGTCGTTGGCGATTTTCATCAGGGCAGCGGCCAGGGTATTGAGGGCTCCGGAAACCGACACATAAGCATCTTTACTGCTCTGCGCTTCGAAGTGATTTTCGGCTTCGCGGAAGGGCAGGCCAGTCAGGTCGCTGATGTGCTCGATCGCACGAGCAGGGAACTCAGGGTGGCGATTGATGCCGGTGCCGGTAGCCGTGCCGCCCAGCGCCAGTTCCGACAGCTCATGGGAGACGGTACGAAGCCGCCGAATGGCATGATCGATCTGCGCAGCGTAACCACCAAATTCCTGGCCAAGTCGCACCGGCGTGGCATCCATCAGGTGCGTGCGGCCGCTTTTGAGCACGTCGTCAAACTGCTCGGCTTTTTCCTGCAGACTGGTACGTAGCCGTAGCAAGGCAGGAATGAGCTCATTTTCCAGGGCTACACGGGCGGCAATGTGCATAGCGGTAGGAATCACGTCGTTCGACGACTGGGACATATTGACATCGTCGTTGGGGTGCACGAGCTTGCTACCCCGCTCGCCGCCCAGCAGTTCGGTGGCCAGGTTGGCGATCACTTCATTGGCATTCATATTCGTCGAGGTACCGCTACCGGTCTGAAAGATGTCGACCACGAACTGGTCGTCCAGCTCCCCACTGATCACCCGTTTGGCGGCTTTTTCGATGGCATCAGCCTTTTCGGGGGGCAACAAGCCCAGCTCCCGGTTAGCGCGGGCTGCTGCCAGTTTGATGATACCCAGGGCTTCGATGAAACGGCGAGGAAAGCGCAGTCCGCTGATCGGAAAGTTTTCAACCGCACGTTGCGTCTGCGCGCCGTAGAGCGCGTCGGCCGGAACGCGCACCTCTCCCAGCGAATCGCGTTCAATACGATAAGCTTGAGTCATAGTTAGCACCTTCTTTTTTTTGCGGAAGCGAAAACTTTTGGCCACTACTAACTTACGATCTCCAATTCAGAAAAGAAGCTGAAAAAGATGTGCGTCTCTTTTTTCGTGGTTTTTCAGTAGATTCACAGGCCTGAACGGTAAGCATGCAGGACGATGGAGGTGATTCGATCGGTCAAAGCGATGCAGGCGCATACCGACGCCCGGCGCCGGGAAGGACGGCGCCTGGCCCTGGTGCCCACGATGGGGGCCCTGCACGAAGGACATCTGACGTTGGTGCGTACGGCGCGCGATCATGCCGACCACGTGACCGTTTCTATTTTTGTGAATCCCACGCAGTTTGGTCCCCAGGAAGACTACGCGCGCTATCCGCGTCAGCTGGAACAGGACATCGCTGCGCTGGAGGCGCTCGGGGTGGATGTGGTTTTTGCGCCTACTGTTGAAGAAATGTACCCGGACGGCCCGGAGGCCAACCTGAGCTGGGTCTATGTGGAAAAGCTGGATACCCATCTGTGTGGCCGCTATCGTCCCGGGCATTTCCGGGGGGTAACAACCGTGGTTGCGAAGCTCTTCAATATCTGTAAGCCTCATCTGGCTGTCTTCGGCCTGAAAGACGCGCAGCAGTTTCAGATTATCCGGCGCATGGTGCGCGACCTGCACTACGACATTGAACTGATCGGGGTACCGACAGTCCGCGAACCTGATGGGCTGGCGCTTTCTTCTCGCAACACCTATCTGAGCCCGGAGGAACGGACCCAGGCCGTGGTGCTGTCGCAGGCTGTCGAGGCTGCCCGACGTGCCATTGAGGCAGGGGAACAGCACCCGGAGGCTATTGTTGAAGCGATGCGTCAGATTCTGGCCCGGGCACCCCTGGCGCGTGTGCAATATGCAGAGGTGGTGGACGCCGAGACGCTGCAGCCGATTACGCGTATTCAGCCCGGGCAGCGGGTGCTGGCAGGGGTGGCGGTCTTTTTCGGGGATACTCGCCTGATCGACAGTGTCTTTGTAGAAGCTCCGGAGCTTGAGGTTTAAGCGGATATGACCATTACTATGTTTCGAGCGAAGCTGCATGGGCTTCGCGTTACAGAAGCGGACTTATACTACGAAGGTTCCATTACGATCGACCAGGAGCTGCTTGAGCTGGCCGGTATCCTGCCCTATGAAAAAGTACAGGTGGTGAATGTGAACAACGGGGCGCGCCTGGAAACTTACACGCTACCTGGCGAGCGCGGCAGCCGTGTCGTATGCCTGAACGGACCGGCCGCCCGCATGGCAGCACGCGGCGATCAGGTACTCGTCATTGCTTATGCGCAGATGACGCCCGAGGAGGCAAGAACACACCGGGCACGCGTGGTGCTGTTTGATGAACACAACGAACCCAGGCAAACCCTGGAGCTTTCGGTGGCAGAAGCGCAGGTGACTGCTGCTGAAGCCAGTACGGGATGATGCACTTCGGTTGGCTTCCGGGCTGCCTGATCTGGCTTGCGACGGCCGGAGCAATTGGAGCACAGACAGTAGCCCTGTTGCCTGTGGCCACATCAGCAGGTTACGGTTTTATCACGCCAGAAGGGAAGATAGCCATTGCCCCACGCTTTGAACAGGTGCTGGCCTTTTCCGAAGGACGAGCGGCCGCGCGGCTCGAGGGACAATGGGGATTCATTGATCCCACGGGGCAGTGGCTGGTACCTCCGCAATACGAGCAGGTCTTTCCCTACCGGAATGGCTATGCCCGGGTGCGTCGGGCAGGACGTTGGGGATTTATTGATCAGTTCGGAAAGGAGGTGATTCCACCAACTTACAGGGCGGCACAGGACTTCGCATACGGGCTGGCCCCGGTGGAGGTCGTGCAAAAGATCCTTGGGGTTGTGCAGCGTACGCGCTGGGGGTTTGTCAATCCACAGGGGGTTATGGTTATCCCGCCGAAGTTTACGCGGGCCCTGGCTTTTCATGAAGGCTTAGCGGCGGTAGAAGTGGCGACGCAGACGTTGATGGTAACAACCGGCCATAAGTGGGGCTTTATCGATACAACCGGGCAGTGGGTCATTCCACCGCGCTTTCGTTCAGCCCGAAATTTCTCAGAGGGGCTGGCGCTGGTGCGGGAAGGAAACCGTACCCTGTTCATTGATCGGACCGGTAAACCTGTGTTTGAGGTACCCTATCGCCAGGTGTACAGCTTTGTCGAAGGGCGCGCACGGGTTTCAGACGGTACGTACTGGGGGTTTATCGATCAGCAGGGCCAGGTGGTCGTCCCGTTACGTTTTGAGCAGGCGCTGGACTTTTCCGAGGGACTGGCTGCCGTACGGGTAGAGGGGCGCTGGGGCTACATTGATCGGGAAGGCAACTTAATTATTCCGCCTCGCTACGAGCAGGCTCATGCCTTTCAGCATGGCGTCGCTCTGGTGTCGGAAGGAGGCCGGTTGCTCTATATCGATCGGGGCGGACGTGTGCGCTGGCAGCGTCCTACCTCTTGAGTCTGAGTGGTGCATTGCTTACGTTTCACCTTCGCAGCATAGTTGATCCATGAAACCGATGTGTGGACTATGGAAATTGCTACCCTGGCTGTAATTGGGGCCGGTACCATGGGGCAGGGGATTGCTCATGTGGCGGCCCTTCATGGACGTACTGTACGGCTTGTTGATGTTTCGGAGGACGTGTTGCAGCGGGCGTTGCAGCATATTGCGTCGAATCTGGACCGTCAGGTTAAGAAAGCGCGCATTACCGAGGCGCAGAAAGAAGAAGCCCTGCAGCGCATTGCGCTGTCGACCGATTTAGAGGGTGCGGTTTCTGATGTGCAACTGGTCATCGAAGCCGTTCCAGAAAATCCGGATCTCAAAGCGCAGGTATTTGAGCGGTTGGATCGCACAGCGCCTCCGGCAGCAATTCTGGCCTCCAATACGTCTTCGATTTCCATTACCTGGCTGGCTGCCCGAACGCAACGTCCGGCACAGGTGATCGGCATGCACTTCTTTAATCCGGTGCCGGTCATGCAGCTGGTAGAGATCGTCCGCGGGCTGGAAACCAGTGAAGCGACCTATGAAACCATCTACCGGCTGGCCGAAGCTCTGGGCAAAACGCCGGTGACCGTTAACGATGCACCTGGATTTGTCTCAAACCGGGTGCTGATGCCCATGATCAATGAGGCGATCTACTGTGTGATGGAGGGCGTGGCCACGCCCGAAGACGTGGATCGCGTCATGAAGCTGGGTATGAACCATCCGATGGGGCCGCTGGCGCTGGCCGACCTGATCGGTCTGGATGTATGCCTGGGCATCATGGAAGTGTTGCATCGAGAACTGGGGGAGGACAAGTACCGTCCCTGTCCCCTGCTTCGCAAGATGGTTGCTGCTGGCCGATTAGGTCGTAAGACAGGCCGTGGCTTCTACGAGTATGCTGCCACCTGAAGATTGACGTGGTGCTATGGAGACAATGCCCCACCAACTTGAGACGGGGATGGAAAGCTCAGCGATCTCGTATCGGAAGCGGAGTGTGCCTTTTTATCGGCGTCCCAGTGCGGGCGCCTGGGCCGTGATTATTGCCATGGCCTTTCTGATCACGTTGTACTTCCTCAATCTGTCTTAGGGGCTGTGGCCGTGCCGCCACCGTTTTGTTCTCGCTGGGCGAAGCGTTCATACGCTTCGATAATATCTTTGACCAGTCGGTGGCGAACGACGTCTTCGCGATTGAAGTAAACGAAAGCGATGCCTTCAACGCCTTCAAGGACGTGCTGCACCTCTACCAGACCGCTGTGCTCCGGACTGGGCAGGTCCGTCTGGGTGATGTCGCCAGTGATGATGGCCCGGCTGTTAGTGCCCAGCCGCGTCAGAAACATCTTCATTTGCTGTGTGGTGGCGTTCTGGGCTTCGTCCAGAATCACAAAGGCGGCATTGAGTGTGCGGCCACGCATGTAGGCCAGAGGCACGATTTCGATCACGTGCTGCTCGATCAGGGTGCGTAGCCGCTCACGGGGTAGCATGTCTTCCAGGGCATCATAGAGGGGGCGCAGATACGGATCAACTTTTTCCCGAAAGTCCCCGGGCAGAAAGCCCAGCCGCTCGCCTGCCTCGACGGCCGGCCGCGAAAGCACGATGCGTTTGACCTGGCGGGCTTTCAACGCGGCTACCGCCAGCGCTACCGCGGTGTACGTTTTGCCGGTGCCTGCCGGCCCAATCGCAAACACGATGTCGTTTTGACGAGCCATTTCAACGAGCCGGCGCTGATTGGGCGTTCTGGCACGTACCGGTACACCGGTCGTCGTGTATAGAATGACATCATTGATAGCAGCCGGCGCGGCTCCGACCCCATCGCCTGTGGTGAAGAGCGCCAGTACGGTATCCACATCCTGCTCGGAAAGCTGACCATGACGATTGAGCAGGGCGATCAGCTCGCGAACCGTCCGTTCAATGCGTTCAAGCGCCTCGGCTTCGCCTCGCAGAATGAGCTGGTTGCCTCGGGCAATGATCTGAACTCCGGGGAAGGCTGCCTCCAGCTTGCGCAGATGTACATCGCCTATCCCAAAAAGCAACACCGGGTTGACGTGCGCAATCGTCAATCGCTTCTCGGCCAATGCAGGCTGCTTCGTAGTTTGGTGGAACAATTTACTTAACTTTCGCGGATGCAAACCGTTTAACGGCAGGTCACGCACTTGGTGCCCGCCAATCAAGTTGCGAATCCGATGGCAAAGACCCTGATTCTCGAGTTTACCAAAATGAATGGGGCCGGAAACGACTTTATCGTGCTGGATAACCGCTTCTACGCATTTTCGGATGAGGAATTGGCCGTACTGGCCCGAAGCTACTGTCGTCGTCGGTTTGGTATCGGCGCCGACGGACTACTGGCGCTGGCACCGGCCCGGAAGCCAGAAACGCACTACCGAATGCGCTATTTCAATGCCGACGGCAGTCTGGGCACCATGTGCGGCAATGGTGCTCGCTGTCTGGCACGGTTTGCTTGGATGGCCGGCATTCGGGCCATGCCTCTGCGTTTTGAAACGGACGCCGGTATTTATCAGGCCGAGGTGCCCGATGATCCACAGGCACCTGTACGGCTGTATCTGCCGCCGCCGGGATCCTACCAGCCGCAACCTCATCTGGACACCGCGTTGCCAGACGGAATAGCCGCGGCTGCGTTCATCTGGACGGGCACGGAACATCTGGTTTGCTGGGTGCCGTCGGTTACGGACGCGCCGGTAGCTACGTGGGGACCACGGCTTCGCTATGATCCGGCATGGCAACCCCAAGGTGTGAACGTGGATTTTGTGGAGGTAGTGGGGGAGCAGGAGGGACGAAGCGTACTTCGGGTGCGTACTTATGAGAAAGGGGTTGAGGCAGAAACGCTGGCCTGTGGTACGGGGGCCGTAGCTGCTGCACTGACGGCCTGGCGACAGGGTCGGATACGCCGGCTGCCGATCGATGTGCACATGCCGGGTGGCATACTGACTGTTGGCTTTCGGCCGGAAGCCGACGGCGAAAAAGAACTGTTTCTGGAAGGGCCGGCTGTGCCTGTATTTCGTGGCACCGTCGAAGTGCCTGTACCGCTGACCCCATCCTGAATCACGCCTTTGTGGGGCTGCCGGGAGAAGGTGGACAGGGATTGTCCTGCCCCGCGCGTGGTAATCGTGCAGCTCAGCGTTCGGGTACAAACCGATGTACTGCCTTGCGAAGCCGGGCTTGTTCAACGTGTTCGAAAAAGAAGGCACCTCTGATCAAGAGGTGCCTTCTGCTGGTCTGGGGTTGTGGTTCAGCAGAGATTACAGCTCAAAACGCCGGCGATAGTCCTTGATATCGGCTTGTTCACGTAGGGCAGCCAGCCATTGCGTCATCACTTGCTGGCGGCGCTGGTTGAGCAATTGCTGTCGGATCTGTTCACGCATCTGTTCACTCAGCGGCGGTGGCTCGTACAGGCGCGTAAGCTGGACCACAAAGGCGGCATTTTCGCCAGCTACGACATCGGAGGTTTCTCCTTCTTGCAGGCCAAACACCGTGCCGATAAAGCGAGGCTCTCGGCCCAGCCCGGGAATCAACGTCTGGCTATAGCTGAGCTGTGTGACTGTCTGCACCGTAGTGCCAAGCGCCTCGGCCAGCCCGTCGAAGCCATGCTGCTGGAGCGTCTGACGCAGGCGGGCAACCTGCACCTCTTTTTTCTTTTCCAGCAGCACGCGGGGACGGATCTCGTCACGAACTTCTTCAAAGGAACGATACCCTTCAGGAGTTACCTCGACGAGCTGCAGGACGATAAAACGATCGTCCAGCTCAATAACCTGACTGATGTCGCCCTCGTCGGCGTCGGCCAGGAAGTTCAAAATCGCTCGGCTCTGGCCAATGCCGGGCAGGAACTGCTGGCCTTCTTCGATCCGCATTTCCTGCACCTGCAAGCCCATGCGCCGGGCTTCGCCTTCAAAGTCTTCAGATTCTTCGGCATAATAGGCCAGGTCTTCCATACGTTCCTGGATACGGTTCAATGTAGCCAGCGAAGGGGCCAGGCGCATGGCCAGATCAGCGATCTGCACTTCCTGGTCGGAACGGCCGGTTACTTCGATCAGGTGATAGCCGAAACGGGTCTCGACCGGTCCTATGACCCGGCCAATCGGCGCAGAGAAGGCCGCCTCCTCAAAAGGTTTGACCATACGACCGCGTCCGAACCACCCCAGATCACCCCCACGGCGGGCACTGCCGGGATCGTCGGAGTGTTCACGGGCCAGGGTGGCGAAGTCGGCGCCCTGCGCCAACTGGCGTTTCAGCTCCAGGGCTTCCTGGCGCGCTTGCCGGCGTGCTTCGGCATCGCCCTCCGGCGCTCGGATCAGAATATGGCGGGCTCGAATGACCGTTTCGGCCGAAGGACGGACTGCACGAATCTTGATCAGGTGGGCCAATCCACCGGCGATTACGGGTCCGACTACCTTCCCCGGTTGCGGATTTTCAAAGATGACGTCGCCAAGGGCCGGATCCAGTTCGTCCCGCCGGAAGAAAGCATCGGTAAACGGCCGTTCTGAGGCGTAGCGGGCCAGAAAGAGGGAGTCATTGTCGGTTTGGGCAAAGCGCTCCTTGAGCCGGCTCAGTTCTTCGAGTACCTGCAGGGTGTCTTCGGCCGTGGGATTCTTGGGAAGCGTGACGTAGGCGACCCGGTACGTACGCTTACGCTTGAAGTCGTCCCGATGTGCATTGTAGTAGCGACGCAGATCGCTTGTCGACACCGAGACGGAATCATCCGGCACTTCGGCGTAGCGCAGCGCAATGTACCGCGCATCTGCTCGCAACGTGCGCCGCCGGTATTCTTCTTCTACTTCCCGGTCAGATACGTGTACGGTGGCCAGCAGCAACTGCTCCAGCTTCTGACGGGCCCGCTCGGCCCGCAGGAATTCTTCGAGTCGGATCCAGTCTTCGCGAGCAGCCGGGTTGTCAATAAAGTTTTGCAGCAACGCGCGGTTGACGTTACCGTTTTCGTCGCCAAAATACGCTTTGATAATGGGGTGGGGATCATCGCCCAGGACCATCTGCACCACTTCGTCATCGGTCACGGTGATCCCCAGACGCTCCATGGCTTGCTGACGCAGACGGTCTTCGACCAGCGCATTGAATACCTGATCCCGAATCAGGTCACTCATCTGTGGCGTTGGGGCTTCCCCTGTCTGCTGCTGATAGGCCTGTATCTGGGCTTCGACGGCCCGGACGTACTCCTGATATGGGATAGGATCGCCGTTGACTTCGGCAATGGTGTTGCCGGTGCGTCCGACTACATCGAAAGCCCCAGAATCCTGCAGCACCCAGATGATACCAAAGGAGATCACCAGAATCCACAGAATGACTCCGGTGTTCTCCCGGAGTTTGTTCATGACACCCATGCGCGCAACACGGTTTGGTTGGCTTTCCTCGCAAAAAACAAGCGGAAATTAACAAAAATAGCGGCGCAGCCCAAGTAGAAAGTCTGCTTACTGCGCCACGTTTGAGTAAAACGGTGCCTGGGCTGATTTGTTCGAGGGCGTCAGGCGACGCGCGAGCGGACGCGTTGTAGCTCAGAGCGCAGCGTGAGCAGCGTTTTTCCCAGGATTTGCGAGATGCGCGCTTCGGTGAGTCCGAGCAGTTGGGCAATTTCGCGTAGCGTCAGGTTTTCGTAGTAGTAGAGGGCCAGGATGTTTTGCTCGCGTTCCGGAAGGCGCTGAATGAGTTTGTAAATGTATTCAAGGAGCGAGGCGCGGTCGATGGCTTCAAATTGTTTTTCGGCTTCTTCATTGGGAATGGTCTCAAGCACGCTCTGATCACCGTCCTCGCCGATGGTGTCTTGCAGCGAGAGGGCAAAGCGTCGCTGTGCGTCGGTCAGCAGCGTATGGTATTCCTGGAGCGAGATGCCGAGGTAGTCGGCCACGTCCTGATCGTCGGGTTCGCCGCCGAGCGTCTGACGGAGGGTATCGATTGCCTGCTGGAGCTCAGCAAGCTTGCGGCGTCGCTCGCGTGGCAGGGCATCGATTGAGCGCAGATAGTCGACCAGGGCCCCGCGAATGCGCCCATAGGCGTACGAGACGAAAGGAGTGCCGCGGGCTGGATCGTAGCTGTCGAGCGCCTGGAGCAGCCCCATGAGGCCTACGTTTTCCAGGTCTTCACGGGTAACGAGGGGGTGGTCGGGTACGCTCAGGCGCCCGACGAGTGAGCGTACCAGAGGCACGGCCGCCAGCACGACAGCCTCTCGGTTGGCGGGCGAAGGATCGGCCACATACTGCTCAACAAGCTGTTGCAGTTGGTAGCCCATGGTTCAGCTACTGTGGACGTCAGACAGATATCAGGCGGCGGCCGGTGCGCTCATCTGGGGCGTGCGATGTTGGTGCTGGTCTGCCTGTTCGGCAGCCGCTTCCATTTCCTGAGCGGGAGGTTCAGCAGTTTCCGCTGGTTTCGGGGCCAGGGTCAGGATCCAGCGGATCGCTACGTACCCAAGGTGCAGGATGAGAAAGGCGCCCAGTGCTGTTAGCACGGCTGTCAGCAGGGCGCGGTCTACAGAGGCAAACTGCCAGAGCTGAAGAAACAATACAAACACCCCGATAAGGCCACTGAGGTAGGTGAGCAGGCTCTGCATGGTTGGTCGTGAATGATGGCCGGTGTTGCTTTAGAACTCCCGGGGCGAACAGAATCAAGATGCATGCCACGGTGTGTTACGGCGCTGGGCAGGAGGCTGGCTGGTCAATAGCACCGCGTACGAGAGCCTCTGCCAGTCGCTGGAAGGCGTTGCGCACCGGTCCGGGCGTCTGTACTGCCGGTTGCTGCCGATGCACGCTTTGCCGCACCTGGGCGGAAAAAGGTACCCAGCCGAGGTAAAGCGGGCGATGGTGTAGAAAGTGCTGGGTGAGCTGTGCGAAGCGGTCGGCTATGCTACGGGCTTCGGCTTCGGTATCGGCCAGGTTAACCACACAACCCAGGGGATAGTGCGGAGCGCGTTGCCAGAGCAGTTTACAGAGCCGGTAAGCGTCGGCGATGGCGGTGGGTTCGCCTACAATGACCAGCAGTCCCAGATGGGCACGGTCGAGCGCCCAGCGCACCGGACCTTCGGTGCCCGCTGGGGCGTCGATGAGCACAAACGTGTGGGTATGCTCCAGTTCCTTCAGGAGCCAGTCGAGTGTCTGGTACAGAAGGGTATGGTGGCCGTCAGCCGCTCCGGGTTCGACCACGGCCTGTACCAGCGTGAAGCCCGAGCGGGTCGGATGTAGAACCTCGTCCAGTTCGGCCCGTCCGCGTGCCAGGTCCAGCACGCTGGCCGGCGGCGTTTCGTTGAGCAGGATGCCACAGGCGCTCTGGCCGAAGTCGGCATCCAGCAGGGCCACGCGTTCGCCGCGCACGGCGAGTGTTTCAGCAAGGTTGACGGCGGTAATACTTTTGCCGACACCGCCCTTTCCACTGACAATCGCTATCACAGTAGAACGACGCTTCATAAGCCTTGGTGGTCAGAGCCGAAGCAGGTGTTCGATAAAAGCGGCTGGTGAGAATCCCTCTAGGCTATCGGGTACGTGAGGGCCACGTGAAATGCAGGCGACCGGACAGGCCAGCGCTACCAGCCAGTCGTAGAGTCGTCCGGGCCGGCGTACTTCGTCCAGATGCGTCAGCACCAGAGCGTCCGGGGGGAGAGGGAGTCGTCGGACCCATTCCGGCGGCAGGTCTTCCAGGTTACAGGTGGCGTTCAGGCAGAACAGCACCTGGAGGGGGAGCACCGGCGTGAGCAACTGGCGCAGGTGGAGCAGTAATCGACGGGCCGGTGCTTCCTGAAGTGGCAGGGCAGGGGTATCGATCAGAATCTGGTCAAACCCCTGCACCCGTCTGAGCGCCGCCGTCATCTCCTGCGGTGAGGCGATGGTCTGTACCGGTAGTTCGAAGCGGCGATACAGCTCGACCGGACTCAGGTACGGTTGGGTTTCAGCGTCTTCCGGTAAGAGTACAAGCACGGCGGTGGTGCGCCGGCCGAAAAAGCTGGCGTGGCGGGCCAGCTTGAGAAGGAGCGTCGTTTTGCCGGCACCGGCCGGACCGATAATAACCTGCGTACCCTGAAGCGGTCGGGGTGTGGTTGGTGCCAGCTGTCGGCGCATCTCGCGGGCCAGTGCCCAGCGTAGCTGTTCGTCCGGTTGTTCAGGGTCGAATCCCTGGGCTACCAGCCGATCGAACAGGCGGATAACGGTCGGAGGCTGCAGTCCCTGCCGAAGTAGCTCGCTTGCCAGCGGATGTCCCAGCCAGCGATGAGAGACCCCTACCAGCGCACTATCCAGCTGGCGCTCAAGTCGGGCCAGTCGGCGGTGCAGGCGCTCGATCTGAGCTGCTACGTCGCTCGGTATAGCGGGTACTGAGGGGGAAGAACCGGCCGTTTCTGCCGGAAAGAGTTGCCCGCGCCGGGCCATATGGGACCGATGACGGGAGGAAGCCGGTGGTCCACCGTTGCGTGACGCGTCGGTGAGGACGGCCGTGTCTGCTTCTGTTGTGGACGAGGCAGCGCGCGTTGCCTTTCGAGCAATCTGCTGAGCGCCCGCATACCCAAAAGGCAGACGCTCAGGTGCCTGTGGCTCATCTATCATAATGGTAATACGAGCTGGCTGATCGCCCTGCGCCGGCACGGATTCCAGCAGCACAACGTCGTCTCCAAACCGACGACGTGCTTCCAGCAGCGCCGCCTGAATGCTTGGAGCGGTCAGGGTGTGTAGTTTCATCGCCTTCAGGGATTATGCTTACGGAAGTCGTAGCTGATCCACGACTTCCACACGGGCATCCGGTAGCAGATCGTTATATGAAAGCACGTTCAGGTCCGGGATAGAAGGTGCCAGAAAGTTGTAGAGCACCGGACGCAGCACCGGCGAGGTCAGCAGTACCGGTGGACGTCCTTCGCTCAGGAACCGCTTAGTAAGTCGCTCCGCCTCTTTCAGGAAACGCTCGCTCTGCTGCGGCTCCAGACCCAGCGTGCCGGGGTGTAACTCTCCGGCCTCTGCTTGTTGCAGCAAGTGGCGTTCCAATACGGGATCCAGCACAAAAGCGTAAATGGCACCATCCGGCGATAGAAACTGTCGGGTAATGGTGGGCGCCAGGGCATGCCGAACGTATTCGGTCAGTACATCAATGTTTTTGGTGTTGGAAGCATGATCGGCCAGCGCCTCCAGGATTGAAACCAGGTCGCGGATTGGAATGCGTTCGCGCAGCAGGCGCTTAAGTACTTTTTGGATAGCACCAATGCTGAGAAGGTTAGGGGTGAGTTCCTCAATCAACGCGGGATGGGTCTCTTTGACCTTGTCGAGCAACTTTTTGACCTCCTGGCGATCGAGGAGCTGATAGGCATGCTTGCGCAGCACTTCGAGCAGATGTGTGATGATGACGGCTGGGGCTTCGACTGCACTCAGGCCCATCCGTTCGGCATCAGGCAAGTTACGCTCCGCTATCCAGAGCGCCGGTAAGCCAAAGGTAGGATCCTGGGTGCGCAGGCCCGGTGGGGTCTCCTCCACGCCTTCTGGCAGTAGTGCCAGATAGTATCCCGGGAGCACCTCGCCTTCAGCCACCGGGTTACCCCGGATTTTGATGACGTAGCGATTGGCTCCCAGGGCCATATTGTCACGGATGCGGATTGGTGGGATCACGATTCCCAGCTCCATGGCCAGTTGCTGACGCAGCACCTTGATGCGGTCCAGCAGGTCGCCATGCTGGTTAGGATCCACCAGTGGAATCAGGCCATAGCCGATTTCCAGCTCCAGGGGGTCCACCATAAGCAGTTCGCTGGGGTCTGTCTCTGGCTGCGTGGTGGACTCAGGTGTTTCAGGTTGGGCGGATTTGGCCTGCGCGCGGCGCTCAAACCGACGTCGCTGGTAGCCCAGTAGCAGGGTAGTCCCGGCCAGCAGCCAGAACGGCACCAGGGGAAGGCCGGGCACCAACCCCAGCAGCGCCAGAAAACTACCGGTAATCAGGAGCGGATAGGAGCGGCCGAAAAGCTGTCCCTTGAACTCTTCGGCCATATTGGCTTCGCCACTGGCCCGTGAAACGATAATGCCAGCAGCCGTTGAAATGAGCAGCGCTGGAATCTGTGAGACCAGGCCATCGCCGATGGAAAGGAGAACAAAATTCTGGGCCGCTTCGGCGGCTGACATGCCGTGTTGAAACACGCCAACCAGGAAGCCACCAATGATGTTGACCGCGGTAATCACCAGCCCGGCGATAGCGTCGCCGCGCACGAATTTGCTGGCGCCATCCATGGCACCGTAAAAGTCGGCCTCCCGAGCTACTTCCTCTCGACGCCTGCGGGCTTCATCTTCGTCGATTAGCCCGGCGTTCAGATCTGCGTCGATGGCCATCTGCTTGCCGGGCAACGCGTCCAGCGTAAAACGGGCGGCGACTTCGGCAATGCGACCGGAGCCTTTGGTGATTACCACGAAGTTGATGACCACCAGCACAATAAAGATGATCGCGCCCACCACATAGTTGCCGGCTACAACGAACTGGCCAAAAGCGCTGATCAGGGCGCCGGCTTTGCCTTCGCTCAAGATCAGACGTGTGGATGCTACGTTGAGAGACAGCCGGAACAGGGTGGTCAGCAGTAGCAGGCCTGGAAAGATGGCAAATTCAAGCGGTCTTGAGGCATAAAAGGCGGTCAGCAAAACAGCCAGGCTGACGGCAATGTTGGTTGCCAGCAGCAGGTCGAGTAGAAACGGCGGCAACGGCACCAGCATTACGAACAGAATGAGCACAATGCTGCTGGCCAGTAGTGCCTCGGTATTAAAGCGCCGGAGCAAGCCTCCGGATACGTCTGCCGTGAGTGGTGCTGGAACAGAGTCGGCCATCAGCGTCCTTCAAGGGGTTTAGTTTCCACCAGCTCTGGGAGGTTGCTGACCACGCTGTCGGTAGATCTCGGCCAGGATCGTGGCGACAGCCAGGTAGAGCTCCTCGGGGATTTCTTGCTCTTCTGCTACGTTGTGGTACAAAGCCCTTGCCAGGGGGGGATCTTCCACAACAGGGATCCCGTGCTTCAGAGCCAGGGCCCGAATGCGCAGGGCACGCTTGCGAATGCCTTTGGCCAGCACACGAGGAGCCGGCGCTTCGGTCGGATCGTAACGCAGCGCAACAGCATAATGCGTCGGGTTGGTGACGACCACGTCGGAGCGTAGCACGGCATGGTCGAGTCGTCGCCGACGAAGCAACTCACGGGCTTTTTTGAGCCGCCGGCTTTTGACCATCGGGTCACCTTCCGTCTCTCGAAGCTCATCCTTCACCTCCTGTGCGGTCATCTTCAAATCCTGCCGGTACTTCCACTTCTCGAAAGCAAAGTCGGCAGCCGATAGCAGCAGCAGAGCCCCGAGCGTATAGGCAGCCAGTTGCAGCATCCACAGCCCGGCCACCTGAAGGATGGCTTCCAGGGAGTGGGTGTGCAGCTCAAGGATGGCGGGCAGCTTTCGATAAATGACCAGCAAGGCGATCGGACCAACGATCACTATTTTCAGCACTGCTTTGAGCACGTTAAACAGGCCACGCGTCGAAAATAGCCGCTGAAGGCCACGGATCGGGCTAATGCGTTCCGGTTTAGGAAGTAGGGGCTTAAGGGTAGGATGCCAGCCGGTCTGCCATACGTTGACACCAAAAGCCAGGAGCAGCAGGAAGATGAAAAAGGGGAGCAGTAGCTGCCCCAGCACCTTCATTGCTTCCTGTAGCAGGCTAATAACCGTACCGGGATGGGATGGATAGGAAGGGGCTCCCATCAGGTAACGGATCATGAACTGACGTAACAGCCCAAAAGCGTAGGGCAGACTCAGCGCCAGAGTGAAGAAAGCCCCTATGAGGAGCAGGACCGCGCTGGCCTCCTGTGATCGAAAAACATTACCTTCTTCCCGCGCTTTCTGGATGCGGCGCGGTGTGGGATCAAACTGCTTTTGGTCGCGATCGGGCATACAGCATTGTGGGGTGGCGACAGCTGTTCTCCGAAAAAGCGTGCCGAAGGAATGGGCGTCTCTCGGAATCGGCCGACAGAAGCAAGCCGGGAAAAGGAAAGCATCCGGTCGGAAAACCTTTCCTTCAGGGTAGTAGAGCGCCCAGCAGCCGAAGCAGCTCGTCGTCGATATTGCTGAGGAGGGTAGCGATTAGCGGGAAAAAGGCACGCATGTAAAACAGCACCAGTACCAGGCCGACAAGAATTTTGAGCGGCAGGGCGATGGAAAACAGGTCGGCCTGGGGGACAATGCGGGCAAAAATGCCCAGTGCGACGTCGATCAGCAGGATGGTTACCATGAACGGGGCGGCCAGTCGAAGTGCAAGTACCAGAAAATCCCAGCTCCATTCGACCAGTAGCGGTTGGCTGGCCGCCAGATTGGCACCCGCTAAGGGAACAACGCGAAAGGACTCAACCAGCGCCCGGAGCACCACGTGGTGCCCATCCAACAGCACAAAGATCATCAGGGTAGCGAGCGACAGCAGGCGGCCTAACGGGTTAGTCGCCTGGCCCTCCAGTGGATTAAAGACCTGGGCCATGCTCAAGCCCACTTGAAAGCCTATCAGATCACCGGCCATTTCGACAGCCCAGAAGATCATGTGCGCGGCAAAGCCCAGAAGCAATCCGGTCAGTGCCTCCAGGGCAACCGCTACGATAAAGCCAGGCGCCTGGTCAACATGAGGAGGGAGTGGGCCCGGTACCAGCCCTGAAAGACTATAGGCCAGCAATACAGCCAGCAGGACGCGTACGCGTACGGGGATGGAGAGCTGGCCAAAGAAGGGAGCGGCCAGCAACACCCCGCTGATCCGTACGAATACCAGCAGCACGCGCAGCAGGTATTCTGGATTCAGCAGGGGCATGGCCTACTCAATGGGATACGTTGGGAATGAACTGCAGCACCTGCACGGCGAAATCCGTCAGCATCTGAAGCATCCACGGCGCCAGCAGGAGCAGTACGAGCCCCACGGCCAGGATTTTGGGAATATAGCTGAGCGTCATTTCCTGCACCGAGGTGATGGCCTGCAACAGGCTCACGATCAAGCCCACGATCAACGCAATGCCCAGAAGCGGGCCTGCCAGTAACAGCGCTGTCTTCAGCGCTTCCTGGATCCAGTAAAGGGCAACTTCGCTGGTCATAGGTGTCAGGGGTCAGGTGCCGAGATAGCCACGGACGACCGATTCGACAACGAGGTACCAGCCGTCAGCCAGCACGAACAATAGCAATTTCAGCGGTAAGGAGATCATGACCGGGGGAAGCATCATCATGCCCATGCTCATCAGCACGCTGGCCACGATCAGATCAACCAGCACAAAAGGCAGAAAAATCATAAAGCCGATCTGGAAAGCAATACGTAGCTCACTGATGACAAAAGCCGGGATCAGGATATAGAACGGAACATCCTCAGGGCGATCGAAGGCCTCGACGCGAGCCAGGTCCATAAACAGCATCAGGTCTTTTTCACGTGTCTGGCGCAGCATAAAGGTGCGCAAGGGGGCGGCTGCGCGTTCCAGGGCGACCTGCTGGCTGATTTCTCCGTCGAGATAAGGCCGTAGCGCTTCATCGTGGATCTGATCAAATACCGGGTACATGATGAACAGGGTCAGAAAGAGCGCCAGTCCGATCAGAACCTGGGTAGGCGGCGATTGCTGCAGTCCGAGTGCTGTGCGCAAAATGCTGAAGATGACAACCAGGCGGGTAAAGCTGGTGGTTAGAATGATGATGGCCGGAGCCAGCGATAGAATAGTAAGCAGCAGGAGCAGTTGCAGCGGCAGCGCAAAGTCTTCGTTCTCTCCCAGTTGAATACGGGGGAGCGGACCCAGCAGGGTACTGCCGCCAGAGGTAGGGGACTGTGGCGTTGTTTGCTGCGTGGGGGCTTGCTGTGCGAAGGCCGAAGGTTGCTCAAGCAGGCCGACGCCCAGCAGCATGCAGCATAACACCAGTCCTGAAAGCGAGCACTTACGAGGCATGGTCCGTCTGCGCAGTCCGGGCAGTAAGATGGGTAAACAGGTGGGCAAACGGCCTGGCCTCATCCGTTTCAGCACGGTTGGCCTGTAACTCAGGGGGTAAGGGCAGGCTTTTGAGCAGCGTAATCTGGTGGGAAGTGACGCCCAGAATCAGTAACTCATCACCGCAAGCAATAAGCCGAATTTGCTGACCGGGCCCCAGGGATAACTGTCCGAGGGGACGAAGCAAGGCGGGACGGTTCAGGGGACGTTGGCGTCGATGCCAGTATAGCGCCAGAAGGGCGCCGCTTATCAGTATCAGTAACACCGCCACATAGCGACCCCGTATCGGGACGGGATCAGAAGAACGGGCTGGCAACGTGTAGGCAGAATCCGCTGCCAGAAAAGGCTTCGGTGTAGGCGCTGAAACGGGTGCGGCTGCCCATTGTAGGGCCAGCCAGAGCAAGAAGAGACCCGCACCGAACAACACCAGCCGCCGAACCGGCAGTCTGGCAGCCGTACCTAACCGGATTGCCATGACACAGGGTGGATGGGGTACCGACCGATTGCGCTACATGCCGGCCAACCTGCGAACACTGTGCCATGTCTCAGACGAGCGTCTTTTCGCGATGGCGCGTACCGGTGACCAGGCTGGTAATCCGCACGCCGAACTGTTCGTCAATGACTACGGCTTCGCCTTCGGCGATCAGACGACCATTGGCATAAATTTCCAGGGGTTCTCCGACCAATTTTTCCAGTTCGATGATGCTGCCTGTTGTCAGACGTAATACATCGGCCAGGGGAAGCCGACGGCGTCCGAGTTCGACCACCACCTCCAGTTCAACATCGGCCAGCAACTCCAGATTACCCTTAGTCCCATTTCCGAGCCGCTCTGGTCCCAGGTCACCGAAGGCGGCCGGTCGTACTTCAACCGGAGAGGATGATGCCTCTTGCTGCGCGGCGTCCGTTGCGCGCGATTGAGACGGATCCGGCTGCTGTTGGACAATATCTGGCGGTAGCAGGAGGAAGCCCTCATGTCGAGCTTCGCCGATCTGAAGCGTAAAGGGAAGCTGAAGCAGCGACGAAGGCAACGAGACGGGCGGCTGGACTTCTTCCGTGCCGGGTGGATGTACGACGAAGGTTACTTCGGGCAGGCGCGTGCCTTCAGCGGCCAGCGCATTGCGAAGTGTACCGTAGCCCTGTGCCGCCACTTCGCTCAATAGATCGTCAGCGCCTTCGTCGCCCGCATTAAGCGCTTCGCCCAGCATTGCCTGCGAGAGCAACGGAATCCAGTCTGGTGTCAGGCCAATGGCAAACGGTTCGCTGCTGGCCCAGATCAGCACCCGGTTCTGAGCGAGTTCGCCTAACTGGTCACTCGCTATCGGGGCAGGTGTCCCCACCTCCAGCGATAGCTCCTGCTTTAACAACGTCTGCAGAAATTGCTGGAGTGCTTCACGAGAGGTTTCAAGCTGCGGCAGCGTCGGATTCGAGCTCATCTTCGTCAACAGGTAGTTCCGGGGGAACGACTTCCAGAATACGCAGGGCACGATGCTTCCCCGAACGTCCGGGGATTGCTCGGAATTTTTCGCATTCGCCGATGTATACCTGGATTGGCTGGTTTATCCGGCGCTCCAGTACAATGACATCGCCCACCTCCATGGTGAGCAGTTCGGTGAGAGGAAGGTGCGTGCGGCCCAGCTCGGCGCGTAATTCGACTTCTATTTTCTCCAGTTGAGCTTCGTAGCGTTGCCGAATGGCTGGAGGCACTTCGGTGGTTGAGCTGGAACGCCACTGTTTCATAGCGCTGTGGCCCAGCATGCGCTCCAGCAGGATGTACGGATAGCAAATGTTGAGAAACGACCGTTGTTCATAAATCGAGACTTCAAAGGTAGCTACCAGCGCGGGCTCAACACCCGGCAGAATCTGAACGAACTCGGCGTTTGATTCAAAACCTGCTTCTTCCAGACGGACCTCATGGATCTGTTTCCAGGCTTTTTCCAGCTCTTGAAAAGCCCGCCGCATGACCTTCTCCATAATGCGACGTTCGATATGGGAAAGTTCACGCGGCTTTTGCAGGAAAATACCTGGACCGCCGAAGAGCTTTTCGACGGTGTAAATGGCCAGACGTGGATCAAGCTCAATGACGATTTGCTGCTGAAATGGATGTACCTGAACCACGTAAAGCGCCGAGGGCGGGGCGCTGGACATCACAAACTCAGAATAGAGCACCTGATCGATGGCCGACAGGCTTAGATCGACCAGCGTACGAAGCTGTGCCGAGAGATAGACCGAAAGATCACGGGCAAAGGCTTCATGCACATAGTGCAGGACGCGCATCTGGTCCTGCGAAAACAGCCGGGGCCGCTTGAAGTTGTACGGCAAAATCTTCTTCTCGGCCTCGGCCGTTATCATGGACTCGAGCGCCTCCAGGTCGTACTCCCCCTGTTCGCCGATCTGGCTACGAACCTGGAGGAGTATGTCGATTTCTTCCTGGCTGAGTGGCTTGGCCATCGCCTTTTCAACTACTGCAGCACGTACTGAGTGAAATAGACGCGGTCAATTTTTCCTTTTTTCAGGATACCATTGACCGCCTCGCGCAGCTCTTGCTTAAGCTGTGCGCGCAGGCTAATATCGGCCAGTTCCTCGACGGTGCGCTGGCTCAGTAGCTTAAGGACCGTGTCACGCACGACAATCTCTTTCTCTTTGAGTTCTTCCAGCACGCTTCCTTCCGCACTCTCCAGACCGAGATTGATCATCAGATAACGCGTCCCGCCAGTGCCCGCCGGATTGATAATGAATCCCTGCAGCTCCATAAACTGGCCGTATTCAATGGGTTGCTCTTCTTCCTTCTTATCATCATTCGTGCCAGAAAACTGCTCAGCCGCTTTTGCCAGGTGGGGATAATAGAAATAGGCCAGCCAGGCGCCGGCTGCTGTGGGACCCAGCGTCAGGAAAACCAACAGCAGTCGGCCCAGCAAGCTACGGTTCCCGCCGGTCTTTTCTTCCTGGGCTTGGGCTACTTCTTCACTGGCGGTATCAGGCGTTTCAGGTACGGATTGTTGTGCTCGTTCGGCCATGGCTCCCAGTTGAATAGGATTTCAACACGGCGATTACGGGCCCGTCCTTCCGGAGTCTCATTCGTATCTCGTGGATGGTATTCTCCATAGCCTACCGCCAGATAACGCGAGGGCGGTAGGGCGTCGGTTTGTTCCAGCAGAAAGCGAACAACCGCAGCGGCCCGTGCTGCCGAAAGCTCCCAGTTCGAAGGGTAGCGCGCGGTGTGGATGGGGCGGTTGTCGGTATGGCCTTCAACCACTACCGATTCGATGCGATCGTCAATAATACCGGCCAGAATGCGCAGAATGGTACGGGACGGTTCAATAATTTCGGCCTCTCCAGATCGAAACATAATAGAATCTGTAATGATCAGGTGCAGCCCCCGGTCCGTCAGGTTCACCTGCACTTTGCCCTCCAGGTTATGCTCCTGGAGGTATTGAATCAGCTCCTCGTATTTCTGAAGCTGTTCTTTGGTCAGGCGCTGGGTGATAACCTGACTCTTGATAGAAGGCACAAAGGTTTCACTCTGGAGCATACCCGTGCGCCCCTGAAAGAAGCTGAGCGCTTCTTTGAACTTTTTGACCTCAACTTCCGACATGGCTACAATCATTACGAAAAACGTCAGCAGCAACGTAGCCATGTCACTGAAGGTAGTCATCCAGAAGGGAGCAGAAGGCTCCCCGTCGTCCTCTTCTTCCTGTGGGCGTTTTACCGGGTCGGGCATAGCATCATGGCGAAGGTTATCGCTCAAGCGGCTTTCGCAAGGTGTGGCGTAGCTTCGGGGGTGCTGGCTTCCTGAACCCCTGCCAGCATTTGCAACCGTTTCTCAATCATACTGGGGCTGTCGCCCCGCACGATGGACAGAATGCCGACGTAGGTTACCTCTCGGGCTTTCTGGAGCTGGGCCAGTTGCACTTTTGCTTTGTTAGCCAGTGGAAGGAAAACGAGATTGGCCAGAATGGCGCCGTAGAGGGTCGTGAGCATGGCTACCGCCATCCCCGCACCGATTTGCGTGGGATCCGTAAGGTTTTGCATCATCTGCACCAGCCCGATCAAGGTACCGATCATGCCAAATGAAGGGGCGAACGTCCCGGCCGAATTCATGATTTTGGCGAAAAGCTGTTGCGGCCGTAGCTCTTCGGTCATGCGTGCCTGAAGCATTTCGGCGATTTCTTGTTCTTCGATGCCATCGACGGCCATTTCAAGACCAAAACGAATAAAGTCATCGTCTAATTCGCCGAGCCGACGGTCCAGGGCCAATAAGCCTTCTCGGCGAGCCGTGCGGGATAGCTCCGAGAAAAGCTGTACGTATTGTTGCAGGTCGGGTGGAGAGAACTTGAGCAGGTTTTGCAGGCAGGGAACCGCAATTTTTAGCTCATCAAGCGAATAGGCCACAAGCAAGGCGGCGATTGTACCGCCGACCACGATTAAGATCGAAGGAATATCTACAAAGGTCAGCCAGTTTCCCCCCAGGAAAATAGCAGCAAAGATGAGCGCGAAGCCCAGTAGCAATCCAAGGGGCGTTGTCTTTTCCATAACAGGCTGTCTCGTACTTCAGGATGGACGAGAAACCGCTGGCGTACTGCTCCGGAGGAAGCGTGCAGACACCCAGGGTAAGTATCGACAATTTGGGGTTAGGCTTAAGATGTGGCCGCTTGAGCGACAGGGGTGCAGCCCAGGCTACGGGCCAGGGTTGGCCCAATGAGTTCTAAAGGTAAGACCGCGTCGCTCAGGCCAGCTTCAACAATCGCTCGGGGCATCCCATACACGACACAGGTAGCTTCATCCTGGGCGATCACCTTACCGCCGCGTTGTTTGATCAGGCGAGCGCCTTCCAGGCCATCGCGGCCCATGCCGGTCATCACGACTGCCAGCACCTTGCCGTCGAAGGTCTGGCAGACGCTCTCGAACATAACATCTACCGAAGGGCGGTGTAGTGTAGCTGGCTCTACAGGCGTCTGGATCAGAGGCGGTTGCCCATTGCGGCATTTCAGCACCAGATGGCGCCCGCCAGGTGCCAGAAAGACGTGGCCCGGTTGGAGCACCATGCCTTCTTCGGCTTCGACCACAGGCAGGGTGCTCAGGCTGTCCAGACGTTCGGCCAGCGAGCGCGTAAAATGCGGAGGCATATGCTGCACGATCAGCACGGGTACGGGCAGGTCATCCGGCAACGTCGGAATGACCTGCTGGAGCG
>JALSJJ010000042.1 GCA_026989375.1 Rhodothermus sp. | reverse complement strand
GTCCCAATCCCATCACAAACAGATACGGCCCAACCTGAGCGATACGCAGGGGATGCAGATCAGGCGTTTTGAATTCGCCGAGATACCGACCTGTTTTTTCGTCGAAGTGCAGCAGCTTCCGGGCTCGAATATCGACAACCCATAAATGCTCCCGGTACACAGCAATATCCCCGATTCCCAGTAATTCCCCGGGTCCTTCTCCTCGCCTTCCCCCGTAGCGTGCCAGTAACTTCCCATCCAGACTGTACTTCTTTACCGACCAATCCCCGTTGTCGGCCACGTATAACGCATGATCAAACAGTTTGATGAAAGAAGGCTCGGACAAATAGGGTGGCTCTACCCCAATACGATCGACAACATTCTCCGCCCATCCGATGAGATATCGGCCGGTGTCGTGCTGTCTCGGCCGCGACCACCAGAGCACGACACCGGCCACAAACACCAGCATCAGGAAAAAGGACAGCCATAATTGACGCTGCATGCTACTCAACTCTGATGGGCTTTGAGTTCAAGCACAGCTCTGTACCGTTGCCACAATCCAATAAGTGCATGCATACGGAGGCCTATCATCACACCCGGCATCCTGGCAGTATCCGTTCTCTCCAATCTTCTGGACATCCCTGCCTCCGAAATCGCGCCCGGAGAAACACCACATCGGACGCACCTCCGATGCTGATTGCAGACGTGGCGAGAGGCAGCAGGCCGCCCCTGAAGAAAGTCCGCATCCGCAGCAGCCATCACGTCCCGGCCTCGGCCGTTGTCGCCTGTTGCAGGCGGTCGGCCCAGGCGGCCAGCACGGCGCGGGCTTCATTGTCGAGCTCGGTACGCAGCGCCCGTTGCAGGCGGGGAAGTGCCTTTTTCAGATTCCAGCAGGACGGTTTGGGGCACAGGTAGGCACCGCGGCCCGGCTTCTTCTGCTCGGGGTCCAGCTCGACGCGGCCGTCCGGACGGCGTACAATCCGCACCAGCTCCTGCTTGGGACGCCGCGTGCGGCAGACCACACAGGAACGGATCGGAACGTGCTTCTCGGCCATGACCTATTCTGCCATGCTGGTCGACTCGGAAGGTGCAGGGATAGCCAGCTTCTCGCGGGCCTCCCGGTAGCTCTGATAGAAGCCCACCAGGATGGCGGTGGTGGGCACGGCGATAAGCAGCCCGAACGCCCCCAGAAAGTATCCAAATACGAACAACGACAGCAGGATCAATACCGGATGCAGCCCCACCTGGTGGCTCAGAATGTGAGGCGACAGCACACTGGCCTCCAGCAAGCCCTGTCCCAGCAGCACGGCCGTTACAATCACGGCATCCAGCAACGGTGGATCGCCGAAAAGCAACGCGATCAGCAGCGCGATGATGTTGGTCAGCACGGCCCCCAGGTTGGGGATCAGGTTCAGCACGCCGGCCAGTAGGCCGATCAGCAGGGCAAAGGGCACATCGAAAATCACCAGCGCTACCGATACGTTGAAGGCGGCAATCAGGCTGATCAGGAGCTGGCCGCGCAGGTAGTTGCCCACCACGGTGCCGGCATACATCAGATAGTCGCGGCGGCCATTATGCTTCGGAAATAAATTGATGAGCGCCTGGCTCAGCCGCGGATAGTCCTTCAGGGTATAGAAGATTAACATGGGCAGGATTGCCAGTACAGTCAGCGCTCCCAGCAACGAGCCGATCGATTGTGCTACGGTTGCCAGCGTATCTGGAAGCTTGCTGGTCAGTGCATTGAGCTGTGCCTGCAGAAACGTTGTCAGTTGCTGAACCAGGGCCTGGCGATCAATCGGAAGTACTTCTTCCAGTCGGTCCAGCAGGGGGTTTTCAAAAAGCCAGCGGCGCAGCTCACCGATGCTATTCAGCAACTGATTAATGAGTTCAATGAGCTGCCTCACAATAGTGGGAACCAGCAGCAGCAGGATGGTGCTAAGCACTCCTACCACCAGCACGGTAACCGTCAGCGCCGAAACCCATCGAGGCACATGCAGCCGCCGCTCCAGCAGATCCACCAGTGGATTGCACAGATAGGCCAGCAAATAGGCCAGGACGAACGGAATAAGCACGACACGAAGCTGGCTTAGCAGCCAGAACAGCAGTAAAAATCCGCCGGAGAACAGTAGCGCCCGTACCGATCGATAATGCCGCAATGGCCAGAGCAGGATGGTAGCCGCGATCGAAATCAGCGGTGGATTTAAAAACTCTCGCATCTCGTAGAGCAGCGCCAGAAATAGCGCCAGACCACCGCCCAGCAGGAGCGTCTCGAACGGCCCCAGCCGCGGCTCTTCCAGATTGTTCGGCGTAAACTTCGGAGGGGTCATGCTTCCCGCATTTTTAATGCCCGTCGGTGCCAGCCAGCGAGTCGGCCAGGGCCGACAGACGTGTCTCCAGGGCTTTCAGCCGTGCTTCGCGTTCCCGCAACTGGCGTTCCCAGGCCTCCAGCTCCCGCATACGTGCCTGCAACTGGCGGTAAGCCTGTTCGATGGCCCGTTCCCGCACCTCGAAGGGAGCCCGTTCCATGTAGCCACGCTCCTCGAAATACCGGCGGAAAAGCCAGTTATGCTTGGCCGCTTCCATCAGTTCGGCAAATCGGTAGGCGCCGAGCGCCCCCCAGTGGGCCGCATTCTCTGCCGCCCCGGTGATCGCCCGCAAATCGGAGGCCACCTGACGCAGCGTATCGGCCGTAGCCAGCAATCGCTCGTACAATGCCGGATCGTTCAGCATACGGGCCATCGTGCCCTCACCTTGATCGATCTTATCCAGGATCGACTGCACACCCTGCGTGGCCTCTTCGGCCAGGGCCACCAGCGCCTCGGCATTGTTGGCCAGGTTGTTCAGCACGCGTCGTGTCTCGTTTGTCGTAGCGACAAACTCGTTGTAGAGCGTGGGATCATAGATCAGTTTGCCCAGCGTCCCCTCCCCGGCCTGCACGTCGAGCATAATCTGTCGAAAGGCATTGGCCGCATCCTCAAAGCGCTGCACCGAAGCCAGCGTGCGGTCGGTGATCTCGAACAAGTCGAACGGATCGACGCCCACAATCAGATCGCCCTCCGAGACCGGCGCGCCCTGCACACCGGGCGGATTGACCAGCACCACAATCTGCTGCCCGACCAACCCTTCGCTTTTGATCTGCGCCTGCGTGCGCGAATGAATCACACGCCGGGCCTCTTCTTTGATGGCCATCGTTACCTCAATCTGCCCTCCGGGCTCCGGCGGGAGCTGCACAGCCTCGACGCGTCCAACGTTCACGCCCTGAAACTGCACCGGTGCACCGGGCACCAGCCCCGCCACCCGATTGAAGCGAGCGCGCAGCAGAAACGTGTCGCTCAGCAAAAACGAGCGGCTTGCAATCGCAAACAACGCAACCACGAACAACGCGATGCCCGCCAGCGCCAGCAGTCCGACCCGTGCTTCCCGCGACATGATGGTACCTGGTTGGTGAACCTTTGTGATGAAAAAGCCGTGCCGCAATGGCTTGAATTCGTCAGCTTCCAAAGAAGTTGCGCAGCACCGGGTGATCGGACCGCCGCAACTCGTCGAGGGTCCCGCTCATCAGGATGCGTCCTTCGTGCAGAAAATGCGCACGGTCGGCAATGATTTCCGCGCAGAGCAAATCGTGCGTGATGGCAATGGAGGTGATGCCCCGTTCATCGCGCAGGCGGACGATGAGCTCCGAGACGGTGCGAACCGAAACCGGGTCCAGGCCTGTGGTCGGTTCATCATAGAGCAGTAACTTTGGCTCCAGGATGATGGCCCGCGCCAGGGCAATCCGCTTGCGCTGACCACCAGAGAGCTCGGCAGGATACTGTGTGGCGGTGTGGCGCAGGCCCACCCAGTCGAGCGTCTCCAGAATGCGATCGCGACGCTCGGCCCGGCTGAGCCGAGTATGCCGTTCCAGTAAAAAATCCAGGTTTTCGTACACGGTCATTGAGTCGAACAGCGCTCCGCTCTGGAAAAGATAGCCGATCGAAAGGCGTAGCCGATCGAGTGCCTCGCCTTCGAGTTGATCCACCCGCCGACCGAATACCCACACAGCACCGCGGTCGGGCACCAGCAACCGTACGATATGCTTGAGCAGTACGCTTTTGCCCGTTCCCGAGCCGCCCATGACCACTACCGAGGTGCCCTGTGCGACCTCCAACGACAATCCCCGCAGCACCTCACGGGTGCCAAAACGCTTGTGCACATCGTGCAACGCCACGACAACCCCGGGCGCTGGCATCGCTTCGGACGATTCGGAAGTGGATGGAATCTGCACGGATGCTCCCTTCTGCAAAAAGTTGGGCTTTAATATAAAGGCAACCGGTGGAAAAAATCCGTAACTCCGGGGTAGCTTCTGCGGTGGTTACGCCTTTAAGCAAAGGCCCGTAACGACATGAACCTCGTCCACAACGATGGTGCCCAAGGGTACATTTTCTTTAAAGAAGCGAAGTCGTCCTTTATTTTGTCCGCCTCTCTCGGAAGGAGCAATAAATGCTTGCCCGCCGAACTCGTGAACGTACTACCGTCGCGAGCCTCCTCCATCTGGCGACCTGCGCAGCAAACCTGTAGCCGATAGGCCGCGTCCATCAACGCAACGGTCTTTACATAAATCCGCTTCCCTGCGTGAAAGGGACCTCCAATCAACCCCGCCAACCCGGCCGCCGCGCTGTCTCTGACGGCAACGCTGTTCTCAACAATCACCCCCTCAGGCCCTGCGGGCCAGCTCCCCCTACAAGGGGGAGCAAGATTTTCTGGCTTAGCCGCGCAAATTGTGGCGTAGTAGTGTAACTACAGAAAAAAACGGGTCTTACTAAGTCCCCC
>JALSJJ010000041.1 GCA_026989375.1 Rhodothermus sp. | reverse complement strand
GAAGAACTGGAACGAGTAACGCAACACTTTGCGCGCACGCAACGCTGGGAAAACCAGTGGGCTACCGAGCCGCGCTTTCGCCAGGCGACCCGGCAAAGCCGCGTGCTCCATCTGGCCTCACACGTTCTGCTCCACCCGACCAGCTCGGCCTATCATGCTATTTTACTTTCGCCCTCGCCCGGCGACGACGGCGTACTCTTTCTGCATGAACTGCTCCGCGTCCCGCTTTCGGCGGATCTGGTGGTGCTCAGCGGCTGCAACACAGCCGCTGGTGAGGTGCTTCCGGGCGAAGGACTCGAAGGGCTGCAGTATGCCATCCTGGCGGCCGGCGCTCATGGAGTGGTGGCCACCCGCTGGCTGGTAGAAGACCGTTCCATGGCCGACCTGATGGGCCGCTTCTATGACCATCTTGCCCGCGGGCTGCCGCTGGACCGGGCCCTTCAACAGGCCCGGCTGGATTTCCTGAAAAACGCGCCACCTGAGCTCCAGAGTCCTTTCTACTGGGCCGCTCCGGCCCTTTTTGGGGTGCCTCACGTCCTGGCGCTAACTCCTCGTACGCCGCCGGTCTTGACCGGGGGCCGGATCCTGTTACTCCTGCTCGGGGTTGGCATAGGCATGCTGCTGTGGTACATGTATCGCCGTCGCACTTATGGATCATCCATCCCTGTTTGAAGAACTCAAAGCCCTGGCTACCGAGCAGCGGAATCCGCATTCCATGCACATCGATACGGCGCCCGTACGGGAAATCCTGGAGATCATTAACACGGAGGACCACCTGGTACCTGTAGCGGTGCGCCGTGAGATCCCGTACATTGAGCAGGCAGTACATCTGGTCGTAGAGGCCTTCAAGCAGGGCGGTCGGCTTTTCTATGTGGGAGCTGGCACCAGCGGACGACTGGGCATTCTGGATGCAGCCGAATGCCCTCCGACCTTCGGCACTCCACCTGAGCTGGTGCAGGGACTGATTGCCGGAGGCCCAAAGGCTGTCTTCCGAGCTCAGGAAGGGGCTGAAGATCGAGAAGAAGACGGTGCGCGTGATCTCCAGCGGGCCGGCGTCACACCGCGCGATGTGGTCTGTGGCCTGGCGGCCAGCCGTCGTACGCCTTACGTAGTGGGGGCCATTCGATATGCCCGACAGCTCGGCTGCCGCACGATCTTCATCACCTGTACTCCCCGCGAAGAATTTCCGCTGGAGGTGGATGTGGCGATCTGTCCAGTAGTAGGCCCGGAGGTGATTATGGGCTCCACCCGCATGAAAAGTGGCACCGCGCAGAAACTGGTGCTCAACATGATCTCGACGGCCGCCATGATCCGGCTCGGCAAGGTCTACGAAAACATGATGGTGGATCTGCAGATGACCAATCAGAAATTGCGGGAGCGGGCCAAGCGCACTGTGATGATCGTGACCGGGCTGGACTATGAAGCGGCCGCTCGCCTGCTCGACGAAGCCGGTGGGCATGTCAAGACAGCCCTTGTGATGGCCCTGGCCGGCGTTTCGGCCGACGAGGCCCGGCGACGACTGGCCCAAGCTGACGGGTTTGTGCGCGCTGCCATTGCGGACGAAGGCCCCCCTCCTGCCTAAATGTTTCACGTGAAACACCAGGCATGTCGGATGACCCAAGTTGTCCTGATGTTTCACGTGAAACACTCCCTGAATCCCGGACGCCCACACCGCCAAACGTTTCACGTGAAACACCCCATGTGAACCCAATGCGTGCTCGCTCGTTCTACCGCGCGCACACGGTATTTTGCCTCAGGGCACCCTCCTACTTTCCGTGAAACTGACGGATCTGTATCACCGACTGGCCACCGCGGCTTTTTTTGAGCCGCTTCACGACCACCTGGATCTCCTGACCCCCTCTACCCGCCTGCACTTGCGGGGGCTGGCAGGCTCTCTACCTGCCTTTGTGCTTTATGATCTGCGTCGTCATCTTCGTCGTCCCATACTCTGCCTGACCCCCGACGAAGAACAGGCCGCCTATCTTATCAGCGATCTAGAACAGCTACTGGGCGTTTCGGAGCACCTGCTACGCTTTCCGGCCACTGGCCAAAAACCTTACGATCAGGAACAGATTCCTGACACCGCCCCCCTTATCGAACGCACCGACGTGCTACGCCGCCTGGCCGAGGGATTCGACGGTCTGCTTGTAGCCAGTGCCCAAGCCGTCACCGAACGCGTCCCCTCGCCAGATCAGGTACGTCAGGAAACGCTCGTGCTCAGCCCCGGCATGACCATCGATCCCGGCCAGCTCCTGGCTCGCCTCATCGCTCAGGGTTTTGAGCGCGTGGAGTTTGTCGAGGCACCCGGCGAAGTCGCGCTTCGAGGCGGTATTCTCGACGTGTACCCCTTCACCGGAACGCATCCGCTGCGCCTGGAATTCTTCGGGGACGAAATTGACACGATCCGTGAATTCGATCCACGCACGCAACGCTCCATCAGCCGTCTGACCACCGCCCATATCGTCCCTAACCTCGCAGCGACGCCCTCAAAAACCACAGCCCATGCCCTCTTTGACCATCTATCCGACGAAACGCTGATCGTGCTCTTCGAAGAAGGGGCTGTCCTCGATGCCGTCCAGGCACACTTCACCCAAGCCGAGCAGGCATATGCCCGGCTGGCCTCGCCTGCTAAACACCCCGTTCCGGTCGCACGCTATCTGCCACCTGCCGAGCTGATTACTCACCTGAGCCGTTACCCGACCCTGCTCTTTGGCACGTTGTCCGAAGCCGAAACCACACTTGTCTGGGACACCCACCCACAACCTTCCTTCCACGGCAACCTGAACCTGCTCCGCAAGCGTCTTCAGGAAAATGCGCGGCATGGCTGGCAAACCGTTATCCTCTGCGACAGCCGCAGCCAGGAAGCCCGCCTGCATGACTTGCTTCAGGAAGAAATCGAAGCAGGCCACGTGCGCCTGCTCGTCGAGTCGCTGCACGAAGGCTTTGAGGTACCCGCCGCACGACTGGCCGTCTATACCGACCATCAGATCTTTGGCCGCTACCATCGCCCCACTACCCGACGCCGCCGACGATTGCTGGGTGGCCTTTCACTCCGAGCGCTGCAAAACCTTCAACCCGGCGACTATGTGGTCCACGTGGACTTCGGCATCGGTCAGTTCGCCGGTCTACAGCGCATCACTATCCGAGGCAAACAACAGGAAGTGGTGCGGCTCCACTATGCCGGCGGCGATGTGCTTTACGTGAGTGTCAACGCGCTGCACAAACTGCACCGCTACACCGGCAAAGAGGGCCACCAGCCTCGCCTGACCAAGCTGGGCTCGGGCCAGTGGGAGAAGGCCAAGGCCCGCACGAAAAAACGCGTCAAAGATATTGCCCGTGATCTGATTCGACTCTACGCCCGACGGAAAGCCTCGCGTGGCTTTGCCTTCTCGCCCGATACGGTCTGGCAACGCGAAATGGAAGCGGCCTTTGAATACGAGGACACTCCTGACCAAGCCGCCGCAGCCGAGGCGGTCAAGCGCGATATGGAGCAACCCGTCCCCATGGACCGGTTGGTGTGCGGCGAAGTAGGCTTTGGCAAAACCGAAATCGCTATCCGTGCTGCCTTTAAAGCGGTACAGGACGGCAAGCAGGTGGCCGTGCTGGTGCCCACCACCATTTTAGCCGACCAGCATTACGAAACGTTCACGCGCCGCTTGGCCCCCTATCCGGTACGGATCGAAGTGCTCTCCCGTTTTCGCTCCCCCGCCCAACAACGGGCCATTCTGCGCGACCTGGCTGCGGGCAAAGTGGACATCCTCATCGGCACGCATCGACTGCTCTCAAAGGACGTGCAGTTCAAAGACCTGGGCCTGCTCATCATCGACGAAGAGCAGCGCTTCGGCGTGGCTGCCAAAGAGCGGCTGCGCCAGCTCCGCGTTGAAGTGGACACGCTCACACTGACGGCCACGCCCATTCCCCGCACGCTTCAGTTTGCCCTAATGGGTGCCCGGGACCTGTCGATCATTTCTACGCCGCCTCCTAACCGCCAGCCCATCGTTACGGAGATTCACACTTTTGACGAAACGCTCATCCGTGACGCTATCCGCTACGAGATAAGCCGGGGCGGCCAGGTGTTCTTCATCCATAACCGCGTACAGTCCATCTATGAAATGGCCGCCCGCCTGCAGGCGATCGTGCCGGACGTGCGCATCGCTGTAGCCCATGGCCAGATGAAGCCCCGGGAGCTGGAGCGTGTCATGCACGACTTCATGGCACGCAAGTACGACGTGCTGGTCTCCACTAACATCATCGAAAGCGGCCTGGATATTCCCAACGCCAATACCATTATCATCAATCACGCCGAACAATTTGGGCTGGCCGATCTGCATCAGCTCCGCGGTCGTGTTGGCCGCTCCGACCGCAAAGCCTTTTGCTATCTGCTGGTCCCCTCCATTCACGGACTGACACGCGAAGCCCGCCAGCGGCTACAGGCCATTGAGGAATTCAGCGAACTGGGTAGCGGCTTTTCGATCGCCATGCGCGATCTGGACATTCGTGGTGCTGGCAACCTGCTGGGGGCCGAGCAGAGCGGCTTTATCGAAGAAATCGGCTTCGAAACCTATCAGCAGATCCTGGACGAGGCAATCCGTGAGCTGCGCGAGGAAGAATTTGCAGACGTACTGGGCACGCCGCCTCCTAAACCGACCGAGACCAGCGTGGACGTCGAGGCCGACGCCTTCATCCCGGATTCCTATGTCAGCAGCTCGGTGGAACGCCTCAACCTGTATCGACGGCTGAGCGAAGCCACCGACGAAACAGCCATTGAGGCCTTTCGAGACGAACTGGTCGACCGCTTCGGTCCCGTGCCGCCCGAAGTGGACAACCTGCTCTGGGCTGCCCGCCTCAAGCTACTGGGACAGGCGCTGCGCCTACCGAAAGTGCTATTCAAAAACCGCCGACTCTTTCTGGAATTTCCTCTCCAGGACGAAGATCCCCACTTCTACACGCACTGCTTTATGCCCCTACTGGAACGTCTGAGTCAGCTCGACCGGCGCTATGTGCTGAAAGACCAGCATCGAAAGCTACGTGCCATTGTGCAGGACGTGCCGGATCTGGAAACAGCCTACCAGGTACTTCAGCAACTTCAGCCGGTCGAAGCGCCGGTCGCCTGAGCAACTGTCTCGTAGCGGGCCAGTATAGCCCGTGCCTGTGCCCGGAGTTGTGCCCGTAACGCCTCGGGTTCCAGTACTTCCACCTCCGTCCCGTAGCGCAACAGCCACCGCGCCAGATACTCCAGATTCTCAAAGAAAAAGGTTACCTCAATGCCTTCCGGCGTCTCCTGCTCCGACTCAATACGGGCGGGGATGCTTCGCCGCGCCCAGCGATAGGTTGCCGGGGCAAAGCGCAGGCGAATGTGATGCGCTTCAGTCGGAGCGCCCTGCGCCTCCAGGTAGGCGTTCAGGTCAAAGTCGCGCGGCGGCGTAAACCGCTCGGAGAGGACGGTCAGGCGCTGAATGCGGTCGAGCCGGAAGTTCCGAATGTCCTTTCGGAGATGATCATAGGCGATCAGGTTCCAGTGGTCCGTGTAATAGACCAGCCCCAGCGGGTCCACCTTTCGTTGCGTCAGCTCATCCCGGCTGGCTACATAGTACTCCAGATGGACGGACTGCTGATGGGCGATGGCCTCGCTGAGCTCGTACCAGTAGCCGGCCTCCTCGTCCGATCCCTGAATGGTCTGCAGCCAGTAGGGATCGATGACAATTCGCTCCTCCAATCGATCGATGTATTCCCGGATGGAGCGCGGCAATACGGAGCGGATTTTAAGCGCCACCGCATCGGCGTCGGCCCGAAGCGAAGCATCCGGCTGACGTTTCATGAACGCCGTGCCGATGAGCAGGGTAGCCGCTTCGCGGGCCGTGAACATGAGCGGTGGCAGCTGATAGCCTTCAAGGATTTCGTAGCCGCCGCCTTCGGCGTAGGTCAGTGGTACGTTTGCCTCACTGAGCGCCCGTAGGTCCCGGAAAATCGTACGGCGACTTACGCCAAAGTGCTCGGCCAGCTGGCGGGCTGTGAGCCCAGGCCGCGTTTGCAGCAAGAGAATCAGCGCAAAGAGACGTTCGGTGCGGTTTCGGGTACGTTCGGCCAGCTTCATAGCGAACGGCCGTTAACGGGTTAATTCAGACCTGTTTGGTTAGCGAACCGAAGCGGGCAGGTCCGGTTCCGATGCGACGTGTATCAGATATTTCTCCGCAAAGAACGGATCGTCCAGCAGTTGGTTCAGGGGCCAGAGCGTTACGTGCAGGCAGGGGTCCAGCTGCTCAAGCGCGGCCAGTTCGTCGGAGAGGTCGCCGCCTTTAAGCGTCAGCAGGCCGGGCGGCCAGGCGTCCGGAGGAGTTGCCAGCGGTTGAGCTACACGGTGATGCCAGGTCCAGAGCGTGGCAAGCGGTGCTGTAGCTCTTGAAACGCTGTAATGCGCGTCCCTCTCCCACCGTTCGGCCCGAGCATGGTGAGCCTGCAGATTGGTCAGGCCCAGTCGCCGGGCCATGGTGCGCACGGCCAGCACTTTTTTCTGCACAGCATCTACAGCATGCACGGTGATCTCGGGAAAGGCAATGGCCAACGGAATGGCCGGCAATCCCCCACCGGTGCCCCAGTCCACCACGACACTACCCGGGGGAAAGGGCCGCCACGTCAGGGCCAGGCAGTGAAGCAGGTGACGGCGATGCAGTTCGGCCAGTGTTTCACGTGAAACAAGGTTGTGCTGTCGATTCAGCGCTTCCAACAGCCGTGCATAGCACGCGAGCTGCTCTTGCTGCTCCCGCGTAAGCCGCTCCCAGGGATTCCAGCCTGGCGGCGGTGTTTCACGTGAAACATGCATGTGCTCGGAACACCGGGATGTTTCACGTGAAACGTTTCATACCGGCTGTGGTCGTCGGTGGCGCCGCAACAGCACCATGAGTACAGAAATGTCGGCCGGGCGCACGCCACTGATGCGTGAGGCCTGCCCCAGATTCTCCGGCCGAATCTTGCTGAGCTTTTCGCGGGCTTCTTTGGAGATGGTTTCTACCGCCTCATAGTCAAAATCCGGTGGAATGCGCCAGTCCTCCAGCTCCCGCATCTTCTCGACCAGCTCCCGCTCCCGGTCCATATACCCTTCGTACTTCAGCTCGATTTCCACCAGAAGCTCCACCGGTTCCATCCCCGGAGTCGGTACGACCACCTGCTCGCGCAAGCCGGTGGCCTCCAGGAGCTCGCGCAGGTTCACCTGAGGTCGCAGGGCCAGCCGCACCAACCGCTCGGGTCGATCAATGGGCGAGGTCCCCACCCGCTCCAGATAGCCGTTCACCTGCTCCGGACGCACGGTCGTTTCCTCCAACGCCCGGCGCGTCCGGGCAATCGCCTCCTTCTTCTGCAGCATCCGCTCGTAGCGCTCACGCGTGGCCAGGCCCAGCCGATACCCCAGCTCGGTCAGCCGCAGATCGGCATTGTCCTGCCGCAGAAGAATCCGATGCTCGGCCCGCGAGGTAAACATCCGGTAAGGCTCATCCGTCCCCTTCGCCACCAGATCATCGATCAGCACCCCAATATAGGCCTCCGAACGACGCAGCACTACCGGTTCCGCTCCCCGTAGTTTCTGCACGGCATTGATACCGGCCATAAGCCCCTGCGCCGCCGCCTCTTCGTAACCCGTCGTGCCGTTGATCTGACCGGCAAAAAACAGACCCTCCACGTACTTGGTCTCCAGACTGTAGCGAATCTGATAGGGCGGAAAGTAATCGTACTCAATCGCATAGCCCGGACGCAACACGTGCACGCGCTCCAACCCCGGGATCTTACGCAGGGCAGCCACCTGCACCTCCTCGGGCAGACTGGTCGAAAAGCCGTTTACGTACACCTCGTAGGTATCCCATCCTTCGGGTTCCAAAAAAATGGGATGGCGGTCGCGTTCGGAAAAGCGTTCAATTTTGTCCTCAATAGACGGGCAGTAACGGGGTCCCCGTCCCTTGATGCGCCCGGTAAACATCGGACTGCGGTCAAAGCCGGTACGCAAAATGGCATGCACCTCGGGTGTGGTGTAGGTGAGCCAGCAACTGAGCTGACGATCCGGCAAACGATCCGTCATGTAGGAGAAAGGCAGCGGGTCTGAATCACCTGGCTGCTCCTGCAACTGACGATAATCAATGGTGCGACCGTCGATACGGGGCGGCGTACCCGTCTTGAGCCGACCACTCTCAAAGCCCAAACGCTCCAGGCATGCCGTCAGTCCAGTGGCCGCCCGCTCACCCATACGCCCTCCACCAAGCTGGCGCTCCCCCACGTGAATCACTCCATTCAGAAAGGTGCCGTTCGTCAGAATCACACAGGGTGCCAGAAAAACCTTGCCCAACTGCGTACGCACACCCCTCACTCGCCCCGCCTCAACAAGCACCTCAGACACCGTATCCGCACGCATCCACAGGTTCGGGATCGACTCCAACTCGCGCCGCACCGCCTCGGCGTAGCGTTTGCGATCACACTGCGCCCGGGGCCCCCAGACCGCCGGCCCCTTGCTACGGTTAAGCATCCGAAACTGAATGCCCGTCTGATCGGCCATGCGTCCCATAATCCCCCCCAACGCGTCGATCTCCCGGACCAGATGCCCTTTGCCAATCCCCCCAATGGCCGGGTTGCACGACATGCGACCGATCGCCTCCAAGCTCATCGTAACAAGTAGCGTACGCGCCCCCATCCGCGCCGCCGCTGCAGCCGCCTCAGCCCCGGCATGCCCGCCTCCCACCACAATCACATCGTACCGCTCTTCCAGGAAAAACTCCATAGCTTGCCTTTTTCAAGTTCGTTACCAACACCGCCTGCTTAAGTCACAAAATATCCGTAGGTTTCCAGTCCGTTGCTTGATTTCTATGGCGATGCCCAATGCCTCATAACCATTACGGAATGGCTTTTGCCTCCCTTCGTTTAAGGCAATATCTCTGATACCCTACTTCAAGATATGCATCAAACAACCGCTACACTATGCATTTGGACATCCTTTATCAAGGAATACTTCAACCCGACACCCCGATCCCATCTTCACTGACCGATCGGCTGCCTCCCGCAGCGCAAGCCTGGATAGACAACTTGCGGCAATCCCCTCCCGATACCCCTCAGACCTACGAAATCGAAACCTCATCCGGTCCCCTTTTCCTGCTGGTGTTTCCTTATCCTACCCGTCCTCCGCTTTTGCTTGTCGCTCGCACGGTTTTTCCTGAATCTGACACGTTTTTCCGCACCCTGGTCCACAGCCTGCGTGCGGTGCTCTGGGAAGCTGATGCCCACACCCTTCGCTTCACCTACGTCAGCCCTCAAGCCGAAGACCTGCTGGGCTATCCCGTAGCTCAATGGCTGGAAGAGCCGGACTTCTGGGCGACCCACATCCATCCAGAAGACCGAGAACAGGCCCTGGCCTACTGTCAGCAGGCAACCAGGCGAGGTGAAAACCACGATTTTACATACCGGATGATCCGAGCCGACGGGCGCACGATCTGGGTACGCGACATCGTCACCGTGGTACCGGACGCCCAGGGCCACCCACATCGCCTGCGCGGCCTGTTGCTGGATGTTACCGGAGAACAGGAAGCCCGTCAGGAGCTGGAGCTGACCCGCCAACGCTACGAAGACCTGGTCACCAACAATCCGGTGGCCACAGGCGTCTACTGCAACGGCCACATTGTCTATGCCAATCCAGCCGCGGCCCGACTTTTCGGCGCCCGCCGACCGGAGGATCTACTGGGCAAAACTGCTGCCGACCTGGTCCATCCCAGCAATCTGGAAACGGCGCTGGACAATGTGCGACGCATCGTAACGCAACGGGAACCGGTCTCTTACGGCCGCGGACGCATCCAACGACTGGACGGCCGCACCGCCATCGTGGACTTCCGGGGCGTACCCATCACCTGGGAAGGCACACCGGCCGTGCTGTTTTTTATGTGGGACGTGGGCGAGCAGCTCCGCACGGCCCAACGCCTGGCCGAACGCGAAGCACAGTATCAGGCCATCTTTGAAAACGCCTCGGCCCCTATCTATGTACGACGCGACCGGCAACTTTTGCTGGTCAATCCGGCCTTTTCGCGCCTGACCGGCTACACGGCCGAAGAGCTGACCACGCCCGGATTCGATGCACTGCAACTGGTGGCTCCTCAGAGCCTTCCCGTGGTGCAGGAACGCCTGGCCCGACGTGCCCAAGGCCTTCCGGTTCCCCCCCGCTACGAACTCTGGATCCGACGTAAAGACGGTAGCGAAATTCTCGTCGAAGCTACTTCGATCAGCATCCGCTGGGAAGGCGCACCGGCTGTGCTGGGCTTCTTCCGGGATCTCAGTGCCCAACGCCAGATGGAATCCTATCTCCAACAGGCTCGCCAGAAAGCCGAGGAGGCCAGTCAGCTCAAGAGTAAGTTCCTGGAACTGATCACGCATGAAATCCGCACGCCGCTCAGCACCATTCTGGGCTACACGGAGCTGCTTCGCGACGAACTCTCCGGGCAGATCGCACCCGAACTACTGGATTTCCTCCATATCATTCACAAAAATGGTCAACGTCTGTTGGGGCTGCTCTCTGACATCCTGGACTTAAGTCTGCTCGAAACGAAACGATATCAGCTCCAGACAGAAACCGTGGTTCTTGACGAGCTGATACAACGCCTGCAGGACGCTTTTGTCCTGATGGCTCGGGATAAAGGACTGGCGCTGCAGATAGAAACCGCTGCTACTCCCGTGCGCGTGGTGGCCGACCGCGAAGCCCTCTACCGGGCGCTCGCCAACATCGTGCATAATGCCATCAAGTTCACAGAAACTGGCTATGTGCGTTTACGGATCGGCCAGAACAGTCAGGAAGGTTGGGTACAGGTAATCGATACCGGTCCCGGCATGGATCCGGCCTTTGCCCGAACAGGCCTGTTTGAGCCCTTCCGGCAGGAATCAGAAGGACTGAATCGGCGCCACGAAGGGGCCGGGCTGGGCATGACCGTTGCCCGCTGCTTTATTGAAAGCTTGCAGGGACGCATTGCCGTAGATACCGCGCCCGGACAGGGAACTACAGTGACTGTATATCTGCCGCTCGTGGAACGGGAACGGTTGTCTTTGCCTTCCGCCCTGCATCCGGAAGCTTCTGAGCTCCATCGTCTCCAGCAATCCCTCAGGAGGCACCATCCCCGTATCCTGATCGTGGAAGACAATCCGGAAGTCGCCCGTTTTCTGGAACTGGCTCTGCAGGATGTGGCTGAGGTGACCTTTGCTACCGATGCCCAGCAGGCGCTGGAGGTGATCAAGGCCAGCCTGCTGGAGGATCAAACCTTCGATATCGTGCTGCTGGACCTGAACCTGCCGGGCGACTTCAACGGCCAGGCCCTCCTGCATGAAATTCGCCGACATCCAGCCTACCATCACATACCCATTGTGGCGCAGACGGCCTACGCCGAACCCTTCCAGGCGGAGGACTTTCTGGCCGAAGGATTCGACGGGATTCTGACCAAACCGATTGACCGCCTGACGCTTTATCAAGAGCTGAACCGCCTGCTTACACAGCATCCTGCCCCCTCATGAGCTTTCTCAGCGAAAAGTATCCGGAGCTTTACCATGTCCTTTTCGAGGCGGCCAACGATGCGATCTTTCTGGCGGACGTCGAGACCGGCCGCCTCCTGGACGCCAATCCACGCGCCTGCGAACTGATCGGTTACCCCCGTGAAGTCATCCAAGGCATGCACCACCTGGAACTACATCCCCCGGAGGACCGGACGCGCTACCGTTCCATCTTTCAGCGCCACGCCGAAGCCGGCCGGGCCATCGAAAACGTTGAGGTGGTGCACCGCGACGGCACCCGCATTCCTGTCGAAATCAGTGCCTCCCGCCTCCTGCTTGATGGCCGCCCTGTGCTGGTCGGCATCTTTCGCGACTTACGCCCTCGCCAGAAGCTGGAACGCATGCTTCAGGAAACGGAGAGCCATTACCGCATCCTGGCCGAACAGGAACTGATCGGCGTCTATCTGATCCAGAACAATCGCTTTGTCTTTGTCAATAGATATATTACTGATTCTACTGGATATACACCAGAAGAGCTGATTGGTCGATCCATTTCAGATCTGATACATCCTGAAGATCTACCCCATATTGAGGCGCAAATCCGCCGTTGCTTTTCAGGAGAAACAAAAGCCCTACACTGCACGCTGCGACTCTTTCATCGACAGGGCCAGGTGGTCGACGTCGAGGTCATCGGCTCGGCCACGACCCACCAAGGGCACCCGGCCATCCTGGGGGTTATGCTACAAACGGGCAAGGCCCGGCGCCAGGCCCGCTTCTACCAGACCGAAAGCCGCATTTTACAGGATCTTCTTCAGGGCACTCCTCAGGAAGCGTTACTTGACGCGCTGTGCACCGCGATTGAGACGTATCTGTCCGATGGGATCTGTACTATTTTACTGTACCGTGACGGTCGGCTCTATCGCGGCGCCTCCCACATGCCTCCCGCGTACGACGCCGCAATCGAAGGGTTAGCCATCGGTCCTGAAGTTGGGTCCTGTGGCACCGCCGCCTTCACCCGCACGCCGGTCTGGGTAGCCGACGTGCAGACGGATCCCAAGTGGGTCGCTTACCGAGAGCTGGCCACACAGTACAATTTTCGCGCCTGCTGGTCCTATCCTGTTTTGAACGCCCGTGGTGAAGTGCTGGGCACCTTCGCCGTCTATTTCCCCACAGTCCGGACGCCGGAGCCATCCGAAAAAGAGGTACTGGCACGGGGTGCCGCCCTGGCCGCGCTCATCCTGGAAACCCATCGCATCCAGACCGAAAACGCCCGATTGGCCGAGGTAGCTCGCCAGACCTCCTCCGGAATTCTCATTACCGACCCGGAGCGGCGTGTGCAGTGGCTCAACGAAGGCTTTACCCGGCTGACGGGATACACGCTGGCAGATGTTTATGGCCGTCGCCCTCCTGAATTTCTCGCCGGCCCTCAGACGGACCTCAAGACGCTGGAAAAAATCGGACGACAACTGCAACAGGGGCAAGCCGTACATACCCGGATCTACTTCTACCGGAAAGACGGCACGGGCTTCTGGGACGAGCTACGCATCGAGCCGCTTCGGGATGAGCAGGGGCGTCTGATTGGTTTCATGGGACTCAATCACGACATTACTGCGCTGGTCGAATACGAGCAGGAGCTTCAACGGGCCCGTGCCGAAGCTGAAACAGCCACCCGCCTGAAGGCTGCCTTCCTGGCCAATACAAGCCACGAAATCCGCACTCCCCTCAACAGCATCCTGGGCTTTGCCGAATTGCTTGATGAACAACTTGCGGCCCATGGCCTGGAGTCGTTACGAGAGTTTACGGCCATTATTCAGCGCTCGGGTCGTCGGTTGTTGCATTTGATTAACGACATTCTGGAACTGAGTCGGCTGGAGGCCGACCGTCTGGTACTGAAGACCGAACCCTGCCTCCTGCACACGATCGTCGAAGAAGCTGTTGCCGAGCTGCATCCCCAGGCCCGTCAGAAAGGGCTGGCCCTTATCGTTCAGGCCAAGCCGAGTCCACCCGTACTGGGCGATCCTCAGCGTTTACACCAGGTTGTAACCAATCTGGTAGCGAATGCCATCAAGTACACTGAGCAGGGCGAAGTGCGGGTCGCGGTGCAAACTGAGACCTGCCCCCAGGGCCAACAGGTTGTGTTACGTGTGACAGACACCGGCCCGGGCATTGATCCGGACTTTCTGCCGCGCCTGTTCGAGCCGTTTCAGCAAGCCCCTTCTGAACGGGAGCGTCACGAAGGAAGTGGACTCGGGCTGGCCATTACGAAACGCCTGGTTGAACAGATGCGCGGTCAGATCACGGTGGATGCTACTCCGGGCCGGGGTACCACCTTCACCGTCACTTTTCCGGCGCTACTTTCCGATGCAGAAACGTGAAAAGATCTGATCCAGCACGTCTTCCGTGGTTATCTCACCGGTAATGGCCCCCAGTTCGTGAAGGGCCCGCCGGAGCTCAAGTGCCAGCAGATCGCCACCGACGCCCTCTGCCAGCGCCACACGGGCAGCCCGCACCGCCGCGCGTGCGTGAGCCAGGTGCTGACGATGCCGCTGGTTCATCACGACAGCGGAATCGTCCATGTTTCCCAGATCGGCCGTTACAACCGTTACCAGCGCTTGAATGAGGGGTTGCAGTTCGCTGGCTGTTTCACGCGCCCGGCGGGCTGAAAGTGCAAGCATCGGAACGTTCAGTTCAGGCAGCACCGGCGTTCCTTCGATCAGATCCCGCTTGTTGCCCACCACGATCATTGCAAGCGCGGGCTGTTCCTCTTGCAGCCGCTGCAGGTAGGCCCGTTCTTCCGGATCCAGCCCCGCTGTCAGGTCGAACACGTACACGAGCACGTCCGCTGCAGCAATGGCCTGCTGCGCCCGACGTACCCCTTCGGCTTCGATCTGATCGGCCGTGATGCGCAGACCGGCCGTGTCCACAAACCGGAAACGCAGTCCTTCGATCTCTGCCTCGGCTTCAATCTGGTCGCGCGTAGTGCCCGGAACGGGACTGACGATGGCGCGGTCCTGCCCCAGCAGTGCATTGAGCAACGTCGATTTGCCGGCATTGGGCCGTCCGCCGATCACCACCCGAACGCCATCGCGGAGCAGTTCGCCCAGCCGATAGGAACGCAACAGCTCGTCGAGCAGGCGTTCGGTGCGATCCAGCAGCGCCTCGAGTTGCGCCCGGTCGGCGAACTCCACGTCTTCTTCTGAGAAATCCAGCTCCAGCTCTACGTAAGCGCACAGCTCCAGCAGATCGCTGCGCAGACGCTGCAACTGTTCTGAATAGCGCCCCTGCAGATGCGCCAGCGACACACGATGCGCCCGGATCGAACCCGCGTGAATCAGGTCGGCTACGGCCTCAGCCTGTGCCAGGTCGAGTTTGCCGTTCAGAAAAGCCCGCAGGGTGAATTCCCCAGGCTCAGCCAGCCGTGCCCCGTGATGGAGGAGTGTTTCCAGGATGAGCTGTGGCGCCAGATCCCCCCCATGACAGGTCAGCTCCACGATGTCTTCGCCCGTGTAGGAGCGGGGTGCCCGGAAGACTGTTGCCACGACCTGATCGATGGGGTCGCCTTTCGGACTCAGTACGTAGCCGAAATGGGCTGTATGAGAAGGGACGGTCTGTAGATCTGCTCCCCGAAAACAGGCGGCCGCAATCCGACAGGCATCCGGTCCAGACAGGCGCACGATGGCCAGCGCCGCCCGTCCACGGGCCGTAGCAATCGCCGCAATAGTGTCGCCCCGCCGCATCATCGCCCCACGTTTCCTGGACTACCGACGGGAACGTGCTTTTTTCTTACGCGCCCGGGGTCCTGCTGCTTTACGCGCTGCCTTCTGCGCCGCCCGGCGGTCTCCCTGCCCATCCACCGCCGCCTGCGCTTTTTCCTTCTCCAGGGAACGGTTGATCCAGAACTGCTGAATGGCCGAAAAGATATTGTAGCAGAGATAATACAGATTCAGCGCCGACGACAATCGGTTGAAGATCGCGAAGATGAAGACCGGGAAGATGTAGGTCAGGATCTTCGTCTGTGGATTTGAAGGCGTCGCAGCGGATTGGATGTGCATCTGAATGATCATGGAAAGCCCCATCAGCAGCGTAAAGCCTGCCACAAAGTCGCCATAGAGCGGAATCGTAAAGGGCAGGTGGAGGATAGGATCCGGAGCCGAGAGATCTTGAGCCCAGAGGAACGCCTGCTGGCGTACGATAAGCGACTGCTGGAAGTACTGCCAGAGGGCAATCAGCACAGGCCACTGCAGCAGCATCGGGAGACATCCGCCCAGCGGATTGATTTTTTTCTCCCGATACAGCTTCATCATGGCTTCCTGCTGCTTCTGCGGATTGTCCGCATACTTTTCACGGATCGCCTCCAGCTCGGGCTGCAGCTCCCGCATACGGGCCATGCTTCGAAACGACGCCCGCGTGAGCGGATAGAGCGCGATCTTGACGAGCAGGGCAAAGACAATGATAGCCAGCCCGTAGTTGCCCAGCAGACGCCCCAGCAGCGTAAAAAGCGGAATAAAGATAAACTTGGCCAGCGGCCGGGTCATCCATTCGAAGGCATCCCAGCCGTAATCGACCATATCATAGAGCCCCAGGTCATAGCGGGCCAGGCGAAAATATTCCATGGGCCCCAGATAGAGTCGAAACTCATCCACCTGTCCGTCTTCGGGCCGGGGCATCAGCAGGCGGGCCGCATAATCTTCCCAGTAGGAAGGATCCTCAGGTTCCCCCAGGCGCTCCCCGACTAACTCGGCTCCCCGCGTCTCGCCGGAAGGAATCAGCACGGCCGTGAAAAACTTGTTCTTGACGGCCACCCAGTCGACCTGGCCAGCCAGCCGTTTTTCCTCGGTACGATTGCGATCGAGCGTGATTTTCTCCAGTTCACCTCCGCTTCGCGCAAAGGCTCCACTATGGCGCGCCTCGTCATCGCGATCCCGCTCGGCAAACGGCACGCCACCGTTCCAGACCAGCTCGTATCCTTCGAGGGTACTGAAGGTAGCTGCGCCTTCCTGCTCAATGCGAAGTTTTACTTCATAGTCATCCGGCGCAAAAGTATAGATTTGACGAATGCGGCCAGTACCGATGGGCACCTCAAAGACCACATCCACTGGACCGTCTGTGACGCGCAAGGTGTCGCTCGATACGGTGGTCTGAAAATACAGGGCCCGTGTATCGACCAGGTGGCTGGCCGGTGTGGTAAAGACCAGACTCAACGCCCCCGGCTTGGTCGTGTCCACAAGTTGAACAGGGGTTTCAAAATCGTACGTATTGTATTTTTTAAGCTTCAACGAAACCAGCGTGGCCCCTTTGGTCGAAAGCTGCGCCTGGTAGAGATCGGTTTCGATCGTGATGAGGCGGGCCTGGCCCTTCTGTGCGGCGGCCAGTAGCGTATCGGTCAACGGCCCCAGTAGTTCTTCAGTAGTGGCTGGCGTCTCTGCTGCAGCTAACACATCCTCTGGGGTTGCCTCCGCCGCTTGCAGTGTGTCGCGCACAGTAGGTGTCGGCGGTGGTGGCGGCGCCAACCACCACAGCCAGACGAACATGATCAGCGCAGTCAGAATCGTCGCAATGACAACGTTACGGTCCACGGTCGAGCTCCAGCTAATCCAGGCCAAAACGGGGCAGGATACGGACCGAACAGCGCGCTGTTCCGCCTCTGCTCAGCCTTCAAGTAGCTTTTTTCTGAGCTGTTCCGTCAGGCGCTTCAGCGCCTCGGGTAGATCGCGTCGAATGCATTCGCGCGCCCGGGCCGGATCCGCCCGGTAAAGGATCATCAGCGTGAGGGTATCTGGCCGATCTCGAAATAGCGCTACCAGGGGGTGTTGATGCAGGCGATAGGTTTCGCGCAGCAGGCGCCGGATACGGTTGCGCGCCACGGAGCGCCGGGCCAGCCGTCCGGCCGTAAACCCCACCTGTACGGGAACATCCGCTCCCACTTCGTCCCGCGGCACCACACGGTAGAGCAGTCGCACACAACCTTTAGCAACCGTACCCACATCGGGCCGGGAACGGTCGAATAGCGGCCGGATCAGACGCTGACGCCGCAGCCGAAACGCCCGCGGCAGCCGGTTGGTCCCCCGTGGCCCGCCCCCACTCGTTTCGTGCCTCTGCGGCGCCTCCACTTCGCCGTCGACTCACTTGCCCGACATCCGATCGCTGACCGTCAGACTCTTGCGTCCTTTCTTGCGACGACGGGCCAGAATCGTGCGACCGCTCTTCGTCTTCATGCGGGCTCGGAATCCGTGCGTGTTCAGGCGCTTGCGACGGCTGGGTTGATACGTACGCTTGGGCATAACGCGTTCGGGTCTGTTCCTGAAACCTGTTTTCCCTCGAAAACGGCTGCTGAAACGCCGGCCCGCCGGTCAGGTTGCGTGGAACCAGAAGGCCTGCTTGCGCGATAGAAAGAGCTGGAGATCACGAGGCCCCGGCAGTCCCGGGGAGAGGGGCTCTTGACAGCCTCGAAAGTCAGTATTAAAATAGAAAGTTGCCGGAGCCCGGAAAGGGCCGGTGACGAACGAGCGGAAGTAGCTCAGTTGGTAGAGCATCAGCTTCCCAAGCTGAGGGTCGCGGGTTCGAGTCCCGTCTTCCGCTCATCCAGACAACGGCGATTGCCACGCAAAAGCCGAGCGCGGCAATCGCTTTTTTCGTGTTTGTTAGGGCGGTTAGCTCAGCTGGTTAGAGCGCCTGCCTTACAAGCAGGAGGTCAGTGGTTCGACTCCACTACCGCCCACCTGTTCATGGCGCCCTCTCTGCTATCCCACCCCGTGCCTCGCGCACGGGTTTTTTTCTATAGAGTGCGTCCAGCTCTTGTCTTCGATAGCCGATCCCGTTACAGGATCGTTACAGTCTGATACGGCTTACCTTTCACCTCCCTGTTGCAACAGGCATAGTTCTTCGATTATTTAATGTTACTTAAAGGTCGTTTCAACATTACCAATCGGGGGGTACGTCATGATCCCGCCACCTTTCACGTATGCCGCGCCCACCAGTCTGGAGGAAGCGCTTGCGCTGTTGCAGCAGCATGGACCAATGGCCAAAATTCTGGCCGGTGGTCATAGCCTGCTGCCCATGATGAAGCTTCGCCTGCTGGAACCCGAAGTGCTGATCGACCTGCGGCGCGTGCCGGGCCTTGATGAGATCCGTGAGGAAAACGGATACCTGCACCTCGGGGCCATGGTTCGTGAAGTCGAACTTGAGGAGCACCCGTTGATCCGTGAAAAATATCCACTGCTCTATGAGACAACGCGCTGGATTGCCGATCCGCAGGTGCGCAACATGGGCACCATCGGGGGCAATCTGGCTCACGGAGACCCGGGGAATGACCACCCGGCCACCATGATGGCTTACGATGCCCAGCTTGTGGCGGTGGGCCCCCGCGGCGAGCGCGTTATCCCGGCCCGGGAGTTCTTTCTGGATTTTTACACGACCGCACTGGAGCCAGACGAGATTCTTACAGCCATCCGGATCCCAATCCCTCCACCGCGAAGTGGAGGCGCCTATGAGAAGCTGGAACGCAAAGTGGGTGACTATGCGACGGCGGCCGTGGCCGTGCAGCTTTCGCTGGCCGAAGATGGCACGCTGAGCTACGTGGGCATCGGCCTGACGAACGTCGCCCACGTGCCGCTGTTTGCGGCCCGCTCCTGTGCCCATCTGCAGGGACAGCGTCCTACCCCGGAGCGCATCGACGAGGCGGCGCAAATGGCTTCAGAAGACTGCAATCCCCGGTCGGACCTGCGCGGTTCAGCCGAATACAAACGTGCGATGGTTCGTGAACTGACCCGTCGCGCTTTTCGTCGAGCCCTTGAGCGAGCCCAGGGAGGTTAATAAGCCATGGCAACACAAAAGGTTACGGTAACCCTTACGGTCAACGGAACAACGCACACGGCTGAAGTGGAGCCCCGGCTGTTGCTCGTGCACTTTCTGCGGGAGCATCTGAACCTGACCGGCACGCACATCGGCTGCGACACGACGCACTGCGGCGCCTGTACGGTGCTGATGAACGGCCGCGCCGTCAAGTCCTGTACGGTACTCACGGTGCAGGCCGACGGCGCCACGATCAAGACGATCGAAGGCATGGCGGAAAATGGCCAGATGCACCCGCTGCAGGAGGGCTTTCACGTGGAGCACGGGCTGCAGTGCGGCTATTGCACGCCCGGCATGATCATGCGCGCGGCCGAACTGCTGGCCAGAAACCCCGATCCCACCGAAGAGGAAATCCGCTGGGGCATTTCGGGCAACCTGTGCCGCTGCACCGGCTACGTCAACATCGTGAAGGCCATCCAGTACGCCGCCCGGAAACTGCGTGAGCGCGAGCAGGCCGCGGCCGGCTCCTGAGTCTTCCCGCCAACCACCCAAGCCACCGAAAAAACCATGGAAGCCGAAGTCCGGACGCCCCCCACGATCTGCGGCATGGGGCATCGCATGAAGCGCAAGGAAGACGCCCGTTTTCTGTTTGGCAAGGGGCGCTACGTGGACGACATCAAGCTGCCCGGCATGCTCTACATGGACATCGTCCGCAGCCCCTTTGCCCATGCCCGGATCAAAAGTATTAACGCCGAACGGGCGCTGGCCATGGATGGCGTTGTGGCGGTCATCACAGGCAAGGACCTGGAGAAATACAACCTGCACTGGATGCCCACCCTGATGGGCGACACGCAGATGGTCCTGCCCACCGACCGCGTCATGTACCAGGCGCAAGAAGTGGCCGCGGTCATCGCCACCGACCGCTACATAGCCGCCGACGCCGTCGAGGCCATTGAGGTAGAATACGAGCCGCTTGAGCCCGTGATCGATCCGTTCCGGGCGCTGGAACCCGATGCACCAGTCCTCCGCACTGACAAAGGCAAAACGGACAATCACATCTGGCACTGGGAGGTCGGCGACCGCGAGGCGACCGAGCGGGCCTTTCAGGAGGCGGACGTGGTCGTCAAGCAGCAGATCTACATTCCCCGCATTCACGTCGCCTCTATCGAGACGTGCGGCTGCATCGCCGACTACGATCCGGTCGAGGGCAAACTGACCGTCTATATGACCACGCAGGCCCCGCATGTAGTGCGGACAGCGCTGGCCATGGTCGCCGGTCATGTGGGCCTTTCAGAAGAAAAAATCCGCGTTATTTCCCCCGACATCGGCGGCGGCTTCGGCGGCAAGGTGCCCATCTATCCGGGCTATGTCATTGCCATTGCGGCCTCCGTATTGCTGGGCAAGCCGGTCAAGTGGATCGAAGATCGATCGGAAAACCTGCAGGCCGACTCGTTCGCCCGCGACTACCACATCACGGCCGAGCTGGCTGCCACTAAAGAGGGCAAGATCACGGCCCTTCGGATTAAAACGCTGGCCGATCATGGCTACACGGATGCAGCTGCCAATCCTTCAAAGTTTCCGGCCGGTCTGTTTTCCATCTGTACGGGTTCCTACGACATCAAGCATGCCTTCGTCGAAGTCGATGCCGTTTACACGAACAAACCGCCCGGTGGCATTGCCTATCGCTGCTCGTTCCGGGTGACCGAAGCCGTGCATGCCATCGAGCGCATGGTGGATGTGCTGGCTCAGAAACTGGGCATGGATCCGGCCGAGCTGCGCTTCAAGAATTTCATCCAGCCGGACCAGTTCCCCTACAAGTCGGCGCTCGGTTGGGAGTATGACAGCGGAAACTACCCGGCTGCCCTGCGCAAAGCCATGGACCTGATCGGCTACGAGGAGCTGCGGCGCGAACAGGCCGAACGACGGGCCCGGGGCGAGTTGATGGGCATTGGCATTAGCAGCTTCACGGAGATCGTCGGCGCCGGCCCTTCGCGGCACTTCGACATTCTGGGGATCAAGATGTTCGATAGCTGCGAGCTGCGCATCCATCCCACCGGTAAGGCCATCGCACGTTTCGGTACCAAATCGCAGGGGCAGGGGCACGAAACCACCTACGCGCAGATTATCGCGGAAGAGCTGGGTATTCCGGCTGAACACGTGCAGGTTGAAGAAGGCGACACCGACACGGCACCCTATGGACTGGGCACCTATGCCAGTCGATCCACGCCGACAGCCGGCGCCGCGGCCGCTATGGCCGCCCGCAAGGTGCGTGAGAAAGCCCGTAAAATCGCGGCCTACCTGCTGGAGGTCAGCGAAGAGGACCTGGAGTGGGAACCGGGCGTCTTCCGCGTCAAAGGTGCACCGGACAAGTCCGTAACCATCCAGGACATCGCCCTGGCGGCCTACACCAATCATCCGCCGGGCATGGAAGCCGGCCTGGAAGCCGTCCACTACTATGACCCGCCCAACCTCACCTTCCCCTTTGGCTCGTATATCTGTGTGGTGGACATTGACAAGGGCACCGGTCAGGTAAAGATCCGACGCTTCGTGGCGGTGGACGACTGCGGCCATGTCATCAATCCGATGATCGTCGAAGGCCAGATCCACGGCGGGCTCACCATGGGCTTCGCGCCAGCCATGATGGAGGAGCTGGTTTACGACGAAGAAGGCAACATCCTGACCGGTTCATTCATGGACTACCTGTTGCCGACGGCCGTCGAAACGCCGCGCTGGGAAACAGCCCGGACCGTTACGCCTTCGCCCCACCATCCGCTGGGAGCCAAAGGCGTGGGTGAGTCGGCGACCGTCGGGGCTCCGGCCGCCATTGTCAATGCGGTAGTCGATGCGCTTTCGCCTTACGGCGTGACGCACATCGACATTCCAATCACTCCGTACAAAGTCTGGAAAATCCTGCACGAGAAAGGCGTGGTCTGAGGTGAACTTTCGGACGGTCTGCCCGTCGAACGTATTCCCCACCCGAAGAAAGTACCACTTTCGGACGGGGCGCTCCCCTGGGCGCGCCTTACTATCCTGAAAGCATAGGTCGGTCTTTGGGAAACATCCCTGTATAAACCCGGAAAGACCATGAAGACCACTATTGAAAAGACCTTTACGGTACGTCAACCTCTGGAAAAAGTCTGGAGTTATCTAAGCGATCCGGCGAAGGTGGTGCCCTGCGTACCCGGGGCGCAGCTCACCGAGCAGGTTGATGCGCGCCACTATCGGGGTACGGTCAGCCTGAAAGTGGGACCGGTCAGTGCCAGCTATAAGGGCGAAATCACGATCGAAACACTCGACCACGAAACCCACACGATCAAGCTGGTGGGTCGCGGACTCGACGCCCGTGGCAAGGGCAGCGCCTCGATGACCATGCAGGGCCAGGCCCGGGCGCTGGACGACAATACCACCGAAATTACCAATCGGATTGAGATTTCTGTAACCGGCATGCTGGCGCAATTCGGCTCGCGCCTGATCGAGGACGTATCCAGCCGCCTCTTCGACCAGTTCACCGAGTGCTTCGAATCGCTGCTGAGCGGCGAAGCGCCGGAAGAAGCCGGACAGGCGCTCAGTGCCGGTTCACTGATCAAAGAGGGAATTAAGTCGGTTGCCGGACGGTTTTTCGGGAAGAAGGAGGGCAATGAGTAAGGAGGCCGCCGCCCGCATTGCGGGGCTGATGGAGGGACTGGAGCAGCAGGGGTATGTGGCGGACGAGGCGCTGGCCACGGTGCTGTATCTGGTGCTGACGCTGCGTCGTCCGCTCCTTGTCGAGGGCGACGCTGGCGTGGGCAAAACCGAGATTGCCTATGCCCTGGCCGGCCACCTCGACACCGAACTGATTCGTCTGCAGTGCTACGAGGGGCTCGATGTCCATTCAGCGGTCTACGAGTGGAACTATCCCCGCCAGCTACTGGCCCTCAAGCTCTGGGAGCAGAGCGACGTGCCCCTGGAAGAACGGGAGCGACAGCTCTTCAGCGAAACCTATCTGCTGGCGCGGCCCTTGCTGAAGGCCATCCAGGCCAGAGAGCAGGCGCCCGTGTTGCTCATCGACGAAATAGACCGGGCTGATGAAGAGTTTGAGGCTTTCCTGCTGGAGTTGCTATCGGCCTTCCAGATCTCAATCCCGGAGCTGGGCACCATTCGTGCCCGTCATATTCCATACGTCGTGCTGACCTCCAATCGGACGCGGGAGCTGAGCGACGCCCTCAAACGCCGCTGCCTGTATTACTGGCTCGACTACCCTGACGCAGCGAAAGAGCTGCAGATTATCCGCAAGCGACTGCCAGACATCGAGACCGATCTGGCCCACCAGGTGGTGCGTTTTGTGCAGGCACTTCGGCAGCAGCGCCTGCACAAAATCCCGGGTATTGCTGAGACGCTCGACTGGGCTCGTGCCCTGATAGCGCTGGGCGTGCGTCGGATCGATGAGGCCGTGGTGGCTCGCACGGCGGGCTGCCTGCTCAAGTCGGCCGAAGACCTGGAGCACCTGCGCAACCATCAGCTTGAAGACCTGCTGGCCCACCTGCCAACCTGAGCCATGCCGGCTTCCCGCACCACATGGCCGACCTTCACCACAGCGACAGACTTTACCGGCGCAGTGCGCGGCTTTTGCGCCTTTCTAAAGGGACACGGGTTCACGGTGGGCCTTGCAGAAACGCTCGACGCGCTCCGGGTAGCTCGCAGCGAACTGCTGCATCGGCCCGATCGCTTCCGGGTGGCCCTGCGGGCGCTGCTGTGCAGTTCACCGGCCCAGTGCCAGCGCTTTGATGCGTTGTTCGATGCTTACTGGCTCGGCCGCACGGCGGACGGCAACGTGCCTCCTGCCCCAGCGCGACGGCGCGCCCGTCCGCCTGCGACGGAACGGACCATGCCGCTACTCATGACCCTGCAACGCGCCACCACGCCACCCGAAGAAGAAGGCCAAACGACCACCGGCGCCAGCACAGCCCATCGCCTGCGCCAGGTGGACTTCGCCCGCGTGCCCGCACCCGATCAGGAGCAGCTCGAAACGCTGGCCGAGCAGCTTTTTCGCCAGCTACGCGTGCGCCTCTCGCGTCGTGAAAAAGCGGCATGGCGCGGCCGGCGGATTGATCTGCGCCGCACGATCCGGCGCAACCTCGACCGCGGCGGCGAGCTGATTACGCTCCGCTATCGTCAACGTCGCCCGGATCGGCCCCGCCTGGTCGCGCTGCTCGACGTGAGCGGCTCCATGGACCGCTACAGCTATTTCCTGCTGCGTTTTCTGCATGCGCTGCAGCAACACTTTCAGCGGGTCGATTCGTTCGTCTTCAGTACCGAGCTGACCTGCATCACCGAGCTGCTGCGCCAGCCGACACTCCCCGAAAGTCTGCGCCGCCTGGCCGAGACACCCACCCCCTGGTCCAGCGGAACCCGCATCGGCGCCTGCCTGATGACGTTTCTGGAGCAGTACGGCCGCCGGCTGCTTTCGCGCCGCACGCTCGTGCTCATTCTGAGTGACGGCCTCGACACCGGCGATCCCGCGCTCCTGGCCCACGCCCTGCAGGCCATCCGTGCCCGTTGCCGTCGAATCATCTGGCTCAACCCACTGATGGGCATGGACGGCTATGCACCGCTTGCCCGCGGCATGCAGGCGGCTTTGCCCTACCTCGACGTATTTCACCCGGCCCACAACCTCGACAGCCTGCTCCGCCTGGAGCAGCACCTGCGCCATGTTTGACCCGATCCTGGAACGCGCGCGCGAACAGGTAGCCCGGGGCGAGCCCTGTGCCCTGGCCATCGTCGTCCGCTACGAAGCGCCGATCTCTGGCAAGCCCGGCGACAAAGCGCTTATTCTGCCGGATGGCACGCTGCATGGCTGGATAGGTGGAGGCTGCACGCGCCCGGTCGTCATCCGGGAAGCGCTGCGTGCCCTGCGCGACGGTCGTCCCCGCCTGGTGCGCATCACGCCCGAAGCGGCCGAAGTCGAGGTGGAAGGCATCGTGGCCTATTCCATGACCTGCTACAGTGGCGGCACGCTCGACGTGTACATCGAACCGTTGCTGCCACCGCCTCAGCTCCTGGTACTGGGGCACTCGGCCGTGGCCCAGGCCCTGGTGCGCCTTGGCCACACGCTGGGCTACCGCGTGCTGGTGGCCGATCCCGAAGCATCCGCCGAGCACTTCCCGGAAGCCGATCAGTGCGAGCCTTCGTTTGCGCTGGAAAATTTACCGCTGACGCCCGGGACGTTCGTTGTGGTGGCCACGCAGGGCGAAGGCGACGAAGAAGCGCTGCAAGCCGCCCTGTCCCACCCTTTCCGATACGTCGCCCTGGTGGCCAGTCGCCGCAAAGCAGCCCATCTGCGCAAGTTGCTGTCCGAACGTGGCGTGTCGGCTGACCGGCTGGCGGCTGTCCGCGCCCCGGCCGGACTGGATCTGGGCGCTCGCACGCCGGAAGAAATCGCCCTGAGCATCTTGGCTGAAATCGTGCGAGAACGCCATCAGAATCCAGTTCCAGCGCTTACGGACGAACCGCCCGCCACCGAAGGCCTGATCGAAATCACCCTGCACATTGAAGGCATGAGCTGCGCGCACTGCCTCCACACCGTCGAAAAAACGCTCCAGGCACTTCCCGGCGTGATCGTGCATGCCGTGGCGCTCGGCCAGGCCCGGGTTGCCTATGATCCCGGTCAGGTAACGCTAAGCGCCCTGGCCGAAGCCCTCAACGCACAGGGCTACCATTTGCGCACCAACACTGTGGCCGAGCCATGAACGCAACCAATCGGGTGGCCGCCATCGTGCTGGCCGCCGGGTCTTCTCGGCGTATGGGCGGCCGGAACAAGCTCTTGCTGCCCTTCCGAGGACAACCGCTGGTGCGGCACGTGGTTACCACAATCCTGAACAGCCAGGCCGATCCGGTGCTGGTGGTACTGGGCCACGAGGCCGAAGCCGTCCGCGCCGCACTGGCCGACCTACCCATTGGCTTCACCTACAACCCACGCCACGCCGAAGGCATGACCACCTCCATTCAGGCAGGCGTGGCGGCGGCACCGGCAGACGTGCTTGGTTACATGATCTGCCTGTCAGACCTGCCGCTGATCGAAACGGCGGAGTACGATCGGCTTCTCGAAGCATTCCGCAAAGCCCTTGCCCGGGACCCGGCCTGCATTGTGGTGCCCGAATTTCAGGGACAACGTGGCAATCCCGTCCTGTTTGCCGCCTCCTATCGCGCCGCCATCCTGGCCGAAGAACGGCTGACCGGTTGTCGAGGCCTGGTGCGCCGCTATCCCGAGCACGTCGTGCGCGTCGCCATGCCCACCGACCACATCCTGCAGGACATCGACACCCCGGAAGCGTTTGAGGTGCTCAGGAAGGCACATTGAGCGGCCGAGGGAGCGGCGGACGTTCGCCGTGAATCGGAGCCTTTCGCTCCCGAAGTGGACGCGCCGAACGGCTGTGCAGCACGGCCTGAATTTCGGCCAGCGCCGCCAGCGCAATCTCTTCGGCCGTCTCGGTGCCAATGTCCAACCCAACAGGGCCATAGATGCGCGGTCGCTCAGCCTCCAGCCGCTTGCCATGCGTGCGGGCCAGTTCGCTCAGCATGCGCTCGGTGCGTTCCTTTGGCCCCAGCATCCCGATATACGGAATGGCGCTTTCGAACAGCAAAGT
>JALSJJ010000040.1 GCA_026989375.1 Rhodothermus sp. | reverse complement strand
AAGGCATAAGGGACCACCAATTCCTGGCCGTCCTCCTGCTGCCCCCGAATCACACCATCTGTCCCGACAAACCCCCCACCAAAGAGCACATGATCGCCGGCCGACACCCATCGGAGAAGCACCGGGGGCGGTTCAGGCGAAAAGGCTTCCTCGGGAAAAGGCAACCGTGGATCATAGCGGATAAGTCGATCCCTGGTGCCCAGCCAGACGATTCCAGCATTGTCCACATATATCTGGACGGGTGCCCCCCAGTCTGGATAGCGCAACACCAGCGGCGTCTCGAACCGATACCCCCCGTTCGGTAACGGATAGGCGATATCCACGTGCGTGGGAAAAATGGTCCAGACGCGCCGAAAACGATCGACCAACAGAGCCAGCAGCTCATCATGCCCTTCATGCCCCGGCGCCAGCAGCGTCGTGTCCCGCTGAAAAGCCGGCTGCGCCCCCGGTACAAAACGGAATACGCCCTCTCTGGAGAAAAAGAGGACCGTATTGTCCAACTCGGCCATCTGCACAAAACCACCCGGCAACCCATCCGCCTGTCCATAGACGGTCACCTCCGGCTCCTGCAACCAGCCATCCAGGAACTGCATGCGCACCACCTGCCCATTCCGCAGGCTGAGCCATAGCGTACGCCCGGAGCGAACAATACGCAACACCTCACCGACCAGGCGTCCAATGTTTTGAAGCGCTACATGCCATCGACCTCCTCCTCTCTTTTGCAATAGAGCAAGCCCTTTCGTTCCTCCGGCAAATACCAGAGAGTCGATAATGGGCACTAAGTCATAAGTTAAGCCAATATCCAGATATTGCACCATACGCCATCCTTGCAGCACCCAGACGCCATTTCCTGCCCCTATCAGCAATTCGCCACCCGCCTCGACAATTTTGAAAGCTTGCTCGTTCACATCGCGGATTTTCCTGAAATGCGGACGAGCGCCTTGAGACTCCATCACGAAAAGCCCGGTGCTGGTAGCAGCCAGCAATTTTTTTCCGTTGCTATGTAGTCCATACATAAACCCATCCAGGCCCAGCCGCTTATCCCACACCGAGAGGTAGGGCACGGCATCGGCACGAGCCAGCCCCCGGCTGTTGAGGGCCATCCAGAGACTACCCTGACGATCGACGTACACATAGTTCACCCAGCTATCCGGCAGGCCGACCGCTTCGTCGATGACCTGCACGATCCGCCCCTCTCGGTCGATGATAAACACGCCTCCGCCCAGCGTGGCCAGCGCAAAGAATCCACCGGGCATGGCCGTGCCATGATAGAGCGGATAGGTCCGGAGCAGCGGCTCGACCTCGCTGGGCAGATGCTGAAACGTACGACCGTCATAGAGCCAGAGCCCCGCTTCCCGGGTGACAACCAGAATCCGGTCCGCGTCGTACGGCATCATGGCATAGATACGCCGATGGGCAAAGCGCTCGCCCCCGGGCACCAGACGCAGCGAATCGCCCACAACGGTCTGCAGCCCGATGCTGTCCTGCCGCACATAAAAGCGGCCCCGTACCGCAAACGCCGTGTGGAAATACGTGCGGGACCGCCATACACGCATTGTGTCGCCGTCCCAGCGGAAGAGCCGCGCATGCGTCTGGAAGTAGACACCCTCGGGGGTCACCCGCGTGGCCCACACATCCCAGAATTTTCGATCCGTAGAATCGGCAATGGCCGAGACCAGCGACGTATAACGCAACCGGCCCAGCGAGTCGGGCCAGAAATAGCCGAAATCCCCCTGGGCCCCCACGTAAAGCCGTCCGATCGTATCTACATCCAGCGAACGGACAATCGTATTGGTGATTGTCCGTAAAAGTCGCCATCGTACGCCATCAAATTCCAGAACACCATCCACATTCCCTACATAAATCACCCCCCGTCGATCCTGCACGATCGCCCAGTTCTGCGGGAATTGCCCGTAGTCCTGAGGGGCATAGTGCTGCAGGTAAAGCGGCAGCCCGGCCTCAAGCCGGTAAGGGACTTCCTGCGCCTGCAGCATGCCAGCAATCGCCAGCCCGCCGAACAGCAGCAGCAATCTGCGGCCGATGGGGCACAACGACAGGTGCCTGATTGTCCGGTAGCTCTGCGGTGGATATGCGTATGCCATGCCAGCAGTGCGTTGCCCTGCTACAGTATCGGGAAATTCATCCATGAACTCAAGTATCCTTTCTGATCTCTTGCTGGACATCCACGGGTGGTCCTGATATAAGGATTAATCCAATGATCCCATAGATGCTTTAGTCTTTTTTACCATCTTTCGATCGATTCTCAGCGAAAATGATCCTATCCCTTGCGCTAATCTGCTCACCTTGTTCATGGCTGTTTTCGGGTCACTGTTAGAGTGAGGCCTCATCCATTCACCCCAACCCTAAAGTACCATGAAGAAGTTGTTTAAACTCATGGCCGTGCTGGCCGTGCCGGCATTGTTGCTGAGCGGCTCGTTGACACTGTCGGGCTGCAGCTCGGACGCCCTGACAGGACCGGTTGTTATGGATAGTGGTGGTACCAGTGGCGGTTCAACTACTGTCGGAGGCGGCCATAATAACTATAGCGGTGGTACCAGTGGCGGTTCAACTACTGTCGGCGGCGGCCATAATAACTAACTAACAAAGGCGGTTACCTTCTGCATTTCCCGGCCTCCAAGGGAGGCCGGGTTTTTTTATTGCCTCAGGGCTAAGGGCGGGGTATCTTGAGGCCGGTAAATCGTTGTCCATGGAGCATGTCGTGCGTTGACGTCTGCTTTGCGCTGGTCGGATCGATTCCCCACAACAGCCGGGCGTTGCGGCAGCTTCGGGCACTTGCCGGCATGGGGCTTCGGATCGAGGCTGTTGGCGTGGCCTCGCCGGCTCCCCTGCCGGCCGACCTGCGCGACGCTGTCCATTACCGGACACTCTCCCCTCCGGCAGCAACCGGACCGCGGTTCTTCTGGCAGGTGCATCGGCAGCTCAAGGCCGCCCTTGCGTCCTGCACCGCCCGCGTTTACCACGCCAGCGATCTGTACGTGCTGCCGGCCCTGGCGATGGCTGCTCAACGTCATGGTGGGCGACTGGTATTCGACGCACGGGAGCGGTATCCATATGTGGCCGGCACCACGGGCCGCCCTCTGCACCGGTACTTCTGGAAACTGGTGGAACGCCACTACATCCAACGGACCGATCTGGTGCTGACGGTCAGCGACGGTATTGCCAACCACCTGGTGCAGGACTACAACATTACGCCCCCGCTGGTCCTGTATAATGCACCAACAGCACCCGCCAGCATTTCGCCGGCCCTTTCTCTGCGACGCCGTCTGCAGCTTTCTGATAAGGCTGTGCTGTTTCTGTACCAGGGTCATCTGCGGCCCGGTCGGGGCTGCCTGCTACCGCTGGAGGCACTGTCCGAGGTGCCCGAAGCGGTGCTGGTCTATCTGGGTGACGGACCGCTGGCGCCGGCCATCCGGGAACGTGCCGCAGCGCTGGGGGTGACCGACCGCGTATATCTGCTTCCTCCCGTATTACCCGACGAATTGCTGGCTGTCACGGCTTCGGCCGACGTCGGGCTTGTACTGCTCGAAGACACCTGTCTGAATCACCGACTGGCCCTGCCCAACAAGCTCTTCGAGTACCTGGCAGCCGGCTTGCCTGTCCTGGTCAGCGATCTGCCTGAGCTCCGTCGCATAGTGGAAACCTATGGGGTAGGCTATGTCGTTGATATTCACACTCTCGAAGCGCTTACAGCCGCTATGCGACGGCTTGCTGAAGATGCTTCCCTGCGGCGTCGGCTGGCAGCGCGTACCCGTGTAGCCTTTGCGGCACATAGCTGGGCACACCTGGTTTCTCGTTTTCAAGAAGCTTACCGGAATCTGCTATGCGATACGTAATTCTCTCTGGTTGGCTGAGTCTGATCGCCTTCCTTCCCCAAACTGCTCAGGCCCAATCCTCGTTATTTGATCCTTCCATCACGGCCCCGATTGGATGGGTGCGGGTGGAAGAAGCCATGGCAGCGGCAGCCAACAGCGGCAAAAAGGTGCTGATCGATATTTCGGCGCCCTGGTGCCCCTGGTGCCGTCGTATGCAAAAAGAGGTCTACGCCGACTCAACGGTAGCGGCCTACCTGAAGGCACATTTTGAATATGCCCGGCTCAATGGTGAGGATACGGCCCGCAAGCTCACTTTCCGCGGCTACGAAATGACCGAGGCCGAGCTGGCTCAGGCTCTGGGGCTTTCAGGCTATCCAACCACAGTCTTCCTGGAACCAGACGGAACCTACATCACGCGAGTGCCCGGCTTTGTGCCCAAAGAGACGTTTCTGCAGATTCTGCGTTTCATCGGCTCAGAAGCCTATCGCACCCAGAGCTTCGAGGAATTCATGCAACAATAGCGCTGAGCCGAATTCTTTCCCGGGTAGGACCATAACCCGAACGGAAAACTTCGGGCAGGAATAGCTGCGCGGACTGGAGCCTTTCGTTCCAGCGAAGCTTTTGGGAAAGTGAAGTAGCGGGTTGTGCTGTACCCCTGCGGTCAGACCGGGTTTACAGGGTAGCAAGGGCACACTTCCTCCGCCCCCCTTGCGACAGCCACTTCTTTCCGAGAAGAAGAGCGGAGACAAAACAGATCTGATGTCTCCAACCATCGGCGTGCTACAGGCCCCCTCACGCCCTTCGGGCCAAGTCTCTCTCAAAGGGGGAGCAAAAACTCTGGTCTTCTCGGCAATGTCATCTCCGGCCCAAGCTACCAGCAGCCAGACCGCTTCTTATTAAGTCTCCCCTCCCCTCCGGGGAGGGGACTCACCTTACCCCCATCGCCATCATCTCAGACACCGATGCCCTGGCGAGGAAAAGATACCCCCTCAGGCCCTTCGGGCCAGCTCCCCCTATAAGGGGGAGCAAAATTTTTGGGTCTTCATAGCAAGGCGCA
>JALSJJ010000039.1 GCA_026989375.1 Rhodothermus sp. | reverse complement strand
CCGTTTTCACCAGATCAATCTTCTGGCGCAGCACGTCCTGAAATTGAATGCGTCCCAGCAAGTCGGCCAGCGAACGGCTGAGCCGCTCATCGTTGAGCTGACTGACCTGGTCCACAGTAGCTGACGTGAGCTGTACAATCTGCTTCAGGCGCTCACGCAGTACTATGTTTGCGGATCGCATCTGGCTGAGTTGATCGTGCTCCAGGTGCAGCAAAGATTTGATCTGCTCGCTTTCTTCCTGGACGCGATCGCCGAAAGTCTGGATCTGTCGTTCCATACGCTGAGCCAAGGTCGAAGCCTGCATAGCCAGTTGCCGGACGGCATCGGCTACGACGGCAAACCCTCTGCCCTCCTCTCCCAGACGTACTGCCTCAATGGAGGCATTCAGCGCCAACAGATTGGTGCGGCGGGCAATATCTGCCATTTCATCCACGAATGGCTCTAACTGGGTGATCTCGGAAGCCATGTGGCTGATGCGCTGCAGACTCTGCTCGACCCGCACCTGATGCTGATCTACAAAGTCATTGATCCTTTGGTCGGCCTCCTGTATGGAATGGGCTTGCTGGGTGTTGTGCTGCGACATATGCTCCATCGAGGCAGCCAGTTGCTGGATCTGCGTAATCTGGAGCTGGGCCGCTTTGTGTAACTGCTGCAGCTCTGCGACAATTTCCAGCGCTGCCTGCTCGGTTTCCTGCTGCACGTGACTCAACTGATCTCCCAGAAGCTGTAGATAGGTCTGGAGGCGTTCTCGACTCTGACTCCAGAATTGCTGAAGCGCAGCGGATACGCCGTTTTCCGCTCCTTGCGTTTCCGCACCCCCTTCAGCACTGCCTGCTGCTTCTTCTTGGGCCTGCATGGCTTCCAGAGCCTGCACCCGTTGTTGCAGCCTCTCTTGTGCTGCAACCAGCGCCGCCCGCTCTGCTTCCCATTGTTCCTGTCGGGCCTGCCAGGTGGCTTCCTGTTGCGCCTGCCACTGCTGAAAGCGGCGTTGCAATCGGCTTTGAACCAGGAATCCTCCCATCCCACCCGCCAATGCCCCGGTCAGCACCAGCATGACAAACGCGGTACTTTCCACACTGACAGCCAACAGACTGCCTCCCCCACCAACTACAGCGCCAATCAGTCCTCCAACTACACTGCTGCCCAGCAGTGTGCGATTATTACCACCGGCAGACATGCCCATACGTGCTCAGCTACCAGGTAGTACTTTGCGGATCGTATTGACCAGATCAACTCCAGAGACCGGCTTCACAAGCCATCCCGTTGCGCCCAGACGCCGAGCTTCCTCCCTTTTGGCCTGCTGACTTTCGGTAGTCAGCACCAGTATCGGCACAAACCGAAAGCCAGGCAGTTTCCGAACCTCACGGATCAGCGTCAGGCCATCCATCTTGGGCATATTGATGTCCGTAAGGATCAGGTCTGGTTTCAGTCCATTTTTGAGTTGGGCCAGAGCTTCCTCTCCATCGGCCGCCATAGCCACCTGAAATCCCTGCATTTCCAGGTTAGCCTTCAAGCTGGAGCGCATGACCGTGGAGTCGTCCACGATGAAGATCGTTCGTCCCATAACACGCTCAGGATGGTTCGTGGAATCCACAGCTCTCCAACCAGCGCCGCAAATCCGGATCTGAGGGCATCACGCGAATTCGTGGTTGGGCTGCCAGCAATACCTGCAGGCAGGCGGTGTGAAGATGCCGGCAGTCCTTCAGGTTGACCTGTGCGCGCGGATGGTCCTGTAACCAGCTCAGCAGGGGCTCCGCCTCCTCCACGCTTACATGGTCAACGAGGCGAACGCTTCGCTTCCGGAATTCGACCGGCATGATGCGAACAGGGTTTGGGGATTAAGAATCATTAAGACGGTTCCATCTCCCAGCAACGCTGAGCCGGCGTAAACCGACAGGCCGGCCAGCACGCCGGGCAATGGCTTCAACACCACATCCATGGTCTCACGGAAGTCATCTACCAGCAGCCCTACCCGCGTGGTATCCAGTTGCAGTACCACCACAGCCAAGGTATCGGCAGCTTCTATGGAAGGTTTACAACCGTTCAGTCGATATTGCAAAGATTCCACAGGAATCACCTGATTGCGAAGCACCAGGGCTTCCTGGTGCTGAATGCGCTGGATATCTTCTGGTGCTATGCGCACGGTTTCAACCACGGCTTCTACCGGCAATCCATAGAGCTGCCCGGCCACCTCCACAATCAATACCTGCGTCACCATCATCGAGAGAGGCAACGACAGAATAAAACGGGTGCCCTTGCCGGGCTCGCTTTCCAGCCGAACGTTGCCCCCTAACTGTTCCACTGTGCGTTTGACCACGTCAAGGCCCACACCGCGTCCGGATATATCACTGACGCTGGAAGCCGTAGAAAAGCCTGGTCGAAACAGCAACTGAAGCACTTCGGTAGGACCGATGCGTTCCAGTGCGGCTTCATCGAGCAGTTCCTTTTCGTACGCCTTCCGCTTGATTTTTTCAGGGTCAATGCCGCGGCCATCGTCGCTCACCTCGATCCAGATGCGATCGCCTTCCTGGCGCGTCCGAATGCGAAGCAATCCCGTCTCTGGCTTACCGCATGCTCTCCGTTCTTCTGGCGATTCAATGCCGTGATCAAGGCTGTTGCGAATCAGGTGAATCAGCGGATCGGCCAGGCTTTCGATGATCCGCTTGTCAGCCTCAGTATCTTCGCCAATGATTTCCAGACGTACTTCTTTACCTAACCTGCGGGCCAGGTCACGCACCAACCTTGGAAAACGCTGAAACACGTGGGCAAAGGGAAGCATGCGCACCTGCATAACGGCATCTTGCAGTTCCTCGGCAATGCGGTGGATGACCGCATAGTGCATTTTGATCTCTCGACTGAGCTCCGAGAGCTCATAATCACGCTGCACTTTACTGGCCAGATATGCCAGCCCGTTTTTGGCCACCACCAGCTCGCCGACCAGGCTCATCAGGGCGTCGATCCGCTCCTGGGAGACGCGCAGCGTCGAACTACTCCGGGAACGCTGGCCGGCTGGTCTCGCCTCGGTAGCTGCCGGAGAAGCCGATTCAGCAGCGGATTCCGGTAAAGCTTGCTGATTGGTCTCGGGCGCTGTCTGGTTTTCCTGCATTGCGAACGTCTGCTCCATCCAGCGGCGCACAGGCTCCGGGTTTCGGACCTGGCGCGCTTCGCTCAGCGCGGCTTCCAGCGCGGTGCATTCGTCTCCCCGCCCCATTGCCTGCAACAGACCACTCAGAGCGGCCCCCACGGCCTGCAACCGGCCATCGAACCCTTCATCAACCGGGCTATCCAGCACGGCCCGTTGTGCCTGCAAGATCTGGTCAATGGCTTCTGCCGAAACCTGGACCGGCGCCCCATCGGCCTCCGTTGCAGTGTCAGCAGGCGCTGTCGGCTGGGCAGCAACGACGGTGCACAACTGCACCTGATCGGCCACATACCGGAAATGCGCCTCCAGCTCTGGGAGCGGGGCTTCGGACAGTAGCTCAAAGCGGAGCACGCAGTGATAGGGATCCAGCGCGTCCAGCGGTGGCCAGGGCTTCCGTGAAACAATCCGTCCCCAGCACAGCGCTGGTGTCTGGCGCACCAGCAGGAAAGGATCTTCCCCTTTGAAGAAGCAGTCGGCTTCAGGCTCATACACGATCCAGCAAAGCGTATGGCCTGCCTGGAGGCATCGCCGGGCCACCCCCTGCGCTTCCACAGGAAGCGTTTCGATCGAAACGGTTTCAGCGGACGTCTCAGCCTGCGTCTGAGATGGCGTTGCTTCCGTTTCGGGCACGTTGCCGCCCAGTGCTTGAAGTTGCTGGATATACCGATTGGCCTCATGGTCATAGGAGGCCTGGACCGTTCCCTCCCGCTCCAGCTCATCGACCAGGCAGGCCACAAAGTCGAAGGTATCTAACAGGGTATCGGCAAGCTCCCGGGAGAAGACCTGACGGCCGTCGCGCACGGCTCCGATCAAGTCCTCAGCCACATGCAGCACCCGCGTCATGGCCGGGGCTTCCACCAGCCCGCTATTCCCCTTCAGCGTATGCACCAGCCGGAAAAGCTCATGCATCGCTTCTGTGTTGTCCGGCTGCGTTTCCAGGGCCAGAATCTGCTCGCTGATACCTTGCAGCAGTTCGCGGGCCTCGACGACGAATTGTTCGATCAGGTTGCTCATGACGGCTTCTCCCCCAGTAACAGTTGCACATACTGGCGCAAAACCTCGGGTTTGACCGGCTTAACCAGGTAAAGGTTAGCACCGGCCTGGAAAGCCTGTACTCGGTCAATATCCGCTGCTTCCGTAGACACCATAATGGCAGGCGTCTGTGGGAGCTCCGGTTGTTGTCGGAGTGCCCTCAGAAACCGATAGCCATCCATTTCAGGCATGTTGATATCGACTACATACAGATCATACGGCTGGGTCAGCGCTTTTTCGAGCGCTTCGACGCCGTTATAGGCCTCATCAACAGCAAGGCCAAGCGACTCCAGGATCTCACGGTGGTACATGCGCACCGTGGGGGCGTCATCCACGACCAGCACACGTTTCATAGATCGCTTCGGGTTTCTGGTACACGATGGCTTCAGCAAAACGGCGCACGCGAAACAGGGAGGAAATACGGCTCATCGACTCGGAATGCCCCAGACACAGGTATCCTCCAGCTTCCAGTGCGTCATAAAGGTGATGCGCCGCCGTCTTTCGAGAAGCTTCATCGAAGTAAATCAGGAGGTTACGGCAGAAAATCACGGCAAAGTCCCGATAGGGACGCATCTCCTCTGCGTCACACAGGTTCACCCGCGTGAAGGTGACCACTTCCCGCAGCATGTCACAGATCTGATAATCGGCGCCCACGCGCGTGAAGTACTTGCGGCGCAGGTGGTGCGGCACATGCTGCACGGAGCGCGCGCTGTAGCGTCCGCGACGCGCCTGTTCCAGCGCCCGGGTATCGATGTCGGAGGCAACCAGTTCGACGTCCCACTGCTCCAACTCCGGCCAGTATTCCAGCAGGTAGATGGCAATGGAATAAGGCTCCTCGCCGGTCGATGCAGGAATCGACCAGATGCGGATAGGCCGCCGATCGGCACGTCGCCGGGTCAGTTCCGGGAGCAGCTCGTG
>JALSJJ010000038.1 GCA_026989375.1 Rhodothermus sp. | reverse complement strand
TACCTCGGACGCAAAGGACAGGGACCTGGTGAATTCGAGGTAATCGACCAGTTTTTTGTTGATTCTAAAAACAAACTTTACATTAGTGATCCTATCAATGGTCGTATTACAATTTACGATCATAGCAGGGAAAATTTTGTAACAACACCTTATCCTTTATACATCTATCATGCATACTCTATCCGTAAGGATTCTTTGTTACTTATTGCACGGTTAAAGTTAAAGAAAAGGAAAAGAGATTGTATACTTTTCATTACTGACAAAAAGTTTAACGTTGATCATAAGTCTTGTGTAGCCCGTGCCTCGCTGTTCTGGTCGCCCGAGGATCCGCTTTATGCCATGCTGGTACGTCGAGGCGCCATTCGGGTGGCCTATCGCCGGGGCGTCATCATGGCCGCACCCTGGCTCTATGAAGGCATCGTCTTCCGCCTGGAACAACGCCATGACCGCTGGCAGGCAACGCGGCTTACCGGCCTGCACCCCGGCCAATCGGCCTACACCAAACTGCCAGACGGCACAGCTCCCTGGGACCTGTCGCCTTCGGAAAAAAACCACATGTTCTTTGCCAGTGGTCCGTATGGGCGCCTTGCCCTGCGCATTCATCGGCGCAGTCTGGGCGTTTTTGCGCTGGCCAATGGCTGGTGGGGGCATTTCAGTGTAGACCAGCAGCATGAGCCGCCGATCGGCTTTCTGGAAATCTGGGATGCTCGGGGGCACTATCTCGGCTATGCCGAGCTGTCGGCGCCGCCTTACGAGATTTTGTGGCAGGAGCCTGGTACGGACACGTTTTATCTGCTGCGGTGGCAGGAGGATCTGCCGGTCATTGAAAAGGCCCGGTTGCGGCTTCATCCGAAGCAATAGCCTTGCGCTGGCGGATCAGGCTCCTTCGCTATCGCTCCGTGGGTGACGGCGCGCGTAACCTGATGCCATTGCGCTTTGCCCCAGGGCTGGGTGCAGCGCACTCCCATGCGCCGACTGGCTCCTAAACACGCCACTGCGTCTGACGCGCGGCTCACTATAAACCCCGCTCGTAAGCAGGCACAAAGCAACGCAAAGGGCCGCCTCCAGAAACAACACGGCACCGGCGTTCCGTGGGCAGACCTATCGAACCTGCTGGATCCCTTTTGCAGACCACACCCCGATCCTGCATGCACGCTGGTCAATAGTCTGAGAAAACGCGCTGCGTTGCTTTCCGATGGTTCATCTGGCAGGCAGCCGCCCGGAGCGTCCCGACCCTTCGGCTTCCTCCAGCGTTCCATCTTGCCTTTCACCTCAGCGCCCTTTAATGGATGCGCCTTTCTTCTCATAAGCTTCTGAATTTTCAGCCATTTCTCCCCCATCGTCCCTCTTGACAATGGGTGTGTGTTAATTAGGGGGCGAGGTCGGTCGTCCGGCCCGCACCCCCGACGGCCGGTCCGGGCCCATCGGGTGCGAACCACAAATCTTAAAGGAGGTGGGTTATGAGGCAGCTACTTCGCTTCGCCTTCCTGGGAGCCCTGCTCTGGTTTGGCAGTTTTCCTCAAACAGAAGGCATCACGCTGATAGGTCCAGAGGTGGTCTGCTCCTGGCAAACCGAGTTATGCGCCTCCACGGTCTATCAGACCGCTACCCAATGGGTTTTGACCATCATTTGCGCAGATCCTACCGGCGAAATAACAGACGTCGAAGTTTATACTGGAACAGGCACATGGGGTGGTTTCTGTCCCGAATAATCCTGACGCTCACGCTGAGTAGTGTGCTCCATTTGATGGGCATCCCAGAGGTCCGGGGCCAGGACACGTTGCGACTGTCCCCGGACCTCATTTTGCCCGCTCGACTTTTTGGGCGAGCATTTGACCTGGCCGTCGATCGCACAGGACACCTCTTTGTGTCCGACAGCCGGGCCTACCGCATCTATCGCTTTGACGCTCAGGGAACTCCACTGGATACCATAGGACGCCGCGGCGAAGGACCCGGCGAATTTAAAGACCGCTGGATCGGCCTCAGTTATCTGCCCGCCACCGACGTACTCTACGCCTTCGAGCCCCTTCCCCGGCGCCTCCATGCCTGGAAACTGCAGCCCAACGTGCACCTACTCAACACGCACGTGCTTTCCACCGGAGACATCGGCGTGCTGCTGGCACTCTGGGCCTGGAGCCCGGACACACTGATTCTCTACGAACAGCGCACGCGCCTCTCACCCCTGCAGAGTGCCTATACCTTGTGGTTGTACCGCTGGTCGAACCGGCAGCGATCCCTGCTATTTACGCTGTCGCCGCCTGAAGCCCTTCGCACCGAAAGTAGCGTGGTGTCGCTGCCGTTCATGCCACGCACGCTGGTGGACATACATCCTCCGTTTGGCATTGCCACCCTCTGGAACGACAGCCTGGTGGTTCGCCTGCGCGATTTGCAGGGACATGTGCGTGCACAACGCCGTTTGCCCCTGCACCGACGGGTCCCGATTCCGCAAACCACCTGGGAACAGGAGCTGGAACGATTACGGCGTCGCGCACCGGTACCGCTCCGTACAAGCCACCTCAAGCAGCTTCAGCGGACTTTCTGGCCCTATGTAGCAGACTTACTGTTAGATGATCGAGGGCGGGTCTGGGCGCGTCTGTACCCGGATTCCCCGACATGGACGGTCTACTGGACCGAGGGACGAGGATTTGTTGCCCTGCAAGGCAAAGTTACGTTAAAGGTGATCCGGCAGCACCATGCCTGGGGCATTCGATATGAAGAAGACGGACTGACTTCCGTCGTGCGCTTTCGCTTACCGGAAGATCCGAACTGAACCTCAAGGTAATGTCCTTCGCTCAACGAGCTGGCGTTTTTCCTTCTGCTCACAATGCCCACAACCAGCGATGTACGAAAAGATCGTTTTACCTGAGTGGTTACGTGGAGCGGAAGGCATCAGGCGGGACGTCGCTGTCCCGTGCCGAAGTATAGCGACAGAGAACGGGGAGTGCGCTGGATTGTGGAGACCTGGCGTATTGCCTGACCACTCAATCGCTTCTGCTGTACGGTCAGCTAAGGGCAATGGCCAGACCACCGGTGCTGCCATGAGGGATAACGTGTATCGTGGGGAGCTGTCCCCCGCACGCTCGTAGCCATTCCTGTCAGTCCGGCTTATGTAAAGGGAACTGCGGACGAAGCTGGTTTGGGTTGCACTGGCAAAGCCATCGTGCTTTTGCTCCCTGTGTGTTTTTCATAGAAACCGGACGCAGGGGACTGTTGGCTTCAGCCGAGAGGGAAATGTGCCCTTTACTTTCCTTCGCTTCTCTCTGTGTCAGTTATATTTACCTCCGGTCAGGCTTAAAGAGCCGACGGGGGCCTGGAGGGACGGCACGGCGCTGGTGCCGTCGTGCTTGCAAGAAGCCGTTGGTTACAGCCGTCGGTAGTGCACACCAGCGTCTTTTCGGACCAATCACCCCCTCAGGCCCATGGGGCCAGCTCCCCTTCAAGGGGGAGCAGAATTTTCTAGTTTGAAGGCCTTTGCTGGGTTCAGTGGGGCCGCCGAATTGTAGACCAACGTGTATCTTTGACTTCCCCCTCCCCTCCGGGGAGGGGGAAAGGGGGAGGGGCCATTCCTCCCCGCCGATCCAGCCGCTGTGCTGTCTCTGAACGCAACGCTGCTCCCGACAGACACCCCCTCAGGCCCTTCGGGCCAGCTCCCCCTTGTAGGGGGAGCAAAATTTTTGGGACTCCATGGCAAGGACATACTCCAACGCCTACGCCAGAGACCCAGCCCAGCTTTTTTCCTGACTCCCCCCTCCCCGCTGGGGAGGGGGAAAGGGGGAGGGGCCATTCCTCCCCACCGATCCAGCCGCTGTGCTGTCGCAGATGTTTGATTCCGCGAGGGCGGCTGCTTGTGGCCTAACCGCTGAACCTCTACGGAGACTGTTACATGGTGTCCCCCCTCCGGGGAGGAGGGACAGGGGGAGGGGCTCCAACCACCGCCGCCCGATTAGGCTAACCGTCTTGCCTTCACCGCAACGCAAGCCCAGAAAAACACTCCCTCAGGCCCTTCGGGCCAGCTCCCCCTCACAGGAGGAGCAAAACTTCTGGTTGGCCACGTAACGCTTACTCCAGCGCGATTGCCTGATTCATGGCAAAGCTTCTTCGCATCCCCTCTCCTCAGAGAGGAGGGCCCTCACTCCACTATCATGACTATCATCGCTGGTTTGCACGACAGCAGGTCCGGTTATATATTGGCCTTGTGCGTATCTGGCCTTATGCTCTTTCTGTCAAGGAGGATGTGTTGATACTGTCTGCCGATACGGACACCTAAAAAACGCACGTAGCTTGTAACCATGATTCCAAAAATCTTGCCCTTGTTGCTGATTCTTCTACTCTACCCCCTGACATTTGCATGGAAAAGAATGCCGCCGCTCCTTGTTTTGCTTATTGTGGGCGGACTTGCGCTGTTCTTTCTGGTCGTTGCTTTCGTGGAAGAACAGAATAAATATTTTCATCTATTTCTTGCCACTGTCGCTCTGGGAGCAGGCGTACGATACCTGAGGAAGTATCGTACGCTTCAGACCTCCTCAAATTAACGCTGGGCTTTGAAACAAAAAGGCGAGGGATCATGCAGCTTCAAGATTGGCTACCGCTCCTGCTGATGGTGGGTCTCTTTTTACTCTATCTCCCTTTCCGCCGGGTCTATCAACGGTTGCCAGACCGGGTGGCCTACAGCCTCTACTGGGGCGTCATCGGCCTGATGGTGCTGGCAGCCTTCCTGGCCGGGGCAACCGAACATCTGGCCTTTGTCCTGGCCTTCTTTACGCTGGCCTTTGTCTACCTGGTGCATGTCCGCCGGCAGCAGCGACAGGCAGGCCGCGCTTCCTGAGCTGAAAAGCCCATGGTAGCGGGATTCATAACAGCGAGGAGGCCCTGGAGGAGCGGGCTCCTGGTCCTCTGCCTGTGGTTGGGCCTGCAAGGAGCGGTCTGGGGACAGGACACGCTTTACCTGTCCCCGGACCTTACTCTTCCGCCAGAACATTTCGGGCGCGTCATTGCGCTGGCCACCGATGCATCCGGACGCCTATTCGTGGCCGACAACGTATCCCAGCAGATCTATCTCTTCGATGCGCAGGGCCATGCGCTGGATACCCTG
>JALSJJ010000037.1 GCA_026989375.1 Rhodothermus sp. | reverse complement strand
GCGCATGCCGATGTAGTGGTTGAGCGCATCAATTTCGCGCACATCCCCTGCCACATGATTTACATAGACCTTGGCGACCAGGCCACCCGGATACTGCGGGGCAAAAAGGCGAATGCGCCAGTAGGGGAAGAAAATGGAAATCAGCAGGAACAGCGCTGCCGTTCCCAGTAGTAGCGTTGGCCGACGGAAGCGGCGCCGCTCCCGATGCAGCACCGAATCCGGAATGCGCGGACCGACGATTTTGTCCAGCCAGGTCATGGTTCTACTCCGGTCTTGATAAAAAGACGGGTCAGGGCGACCCACTGGCCGCCCTGACCCGTGGGTTGGCGTTACGGACGCACCAGGAAATAGCCGGCCATCTCCAGGTGAAGCGCCGAGCAGAACTCGGTGCAGTAGAAGGCAAAGACACCGTCGCGATCGGCCACAAATTCGATCGTGGCCGTCTCGCCCGGCTCGATACTCAGGTTGAAGTTATAGCCGGGCAGCGCAAAGCCGTGCGTAGCGTCTCGTGCCCGTTCGATGTTCGTAATGTGCCAGATCACGCGGTCGCCCTTGCGGACCTCCACATGCTCCGGCGTAAAGTGGCTCCGCGTGGCGGTCATCCAGATTTCCACCGTGTTGCCCCGGCGCTCAATTCGTTCCTGACCGGGCTGTGTAGCGTCCGGATGCCGCGACTGAGTGGCCGGATCCCAGCCAACCTCTGGATAGACTTCCCATGGCTGAAGCTTGTCGGCCTTGATGATCTGGGCATAGTGGGGTTCGCCCAAGGGGATAGGCATGTCGTAGAGCAACTGCATTGGACCGTTCGGGTTACCAATATCGACCAGCTGGAAGTTCTGCGGCAGCAACGGTCCAACATTCACAAAACGGTCCACGGACCATTTGTTCATCGCTACTAAGTACCGACCATCTGGATTCACGTTGTCCCCTTCTGCTATAGCCAGATGGCCGATATTGTAGTGGATGGAGACTTTGTCGACCACAGTCCAAGGATCCCGTCCATGCTTTTCGGTCCAGGGACCGCCCATCGTCCAGCGCACCACAGCGCTTTCCAGGAAGAGACTCGTATAGGCGTAGCCGTTCGGGTCGAACTGCGTGTGCAGCGGCCCCAGGCCCAGTTCGATCTGTGCTTCAACGACAGCGTCAAAGTCAATGATGGGCACTCCGTAGTCGTCACGCCCCGAAAAGCGTTCATTTGCGATAGCATCCTGTATTTTTTGGAAATTGTAGACCGTAGCATGGGGGTCCAGTTTGCCAGAGACGACAAGGTAATTGCCGTCTGGAGATACGTCTACGCCGTGTGGGCTCTTGGGCTCAGGGACAAAGTAGAGTACGCCTTCCGAGGCGGCTACATCCAGCGGCAACACCTTGAAGCCCTTGATCGTGCGCGTGCGACCGGCCTCGACCAGCTCAACCGCCTTCCGTAGGTTGATCACATGCAGATAGTCCATGTCGCGCTGTGAGGCGCCAGCTTCAAAGGGCGGATTGCCTTTCTCTACGCCACCGGTAGCCATCTCGGTGTTGAACGAGTTGCAGAAAATCCACCCTTCGCTGACCTGTTTGCCTGCATCGCAGATGTCCTGCCAGTAAGGGGGAAGCTCCAATGCGAAGGACTGTTCCGGAAGAATCCGACCCCGCTCGCGGTCAAATTTCCAGAAGGTAACCAGACCGCGGTATTTCTCCTCGTACTGATCCAGCGGCGCGTAACCCTCAAAGGGGGCGGCATACTGCCCCCCTTCGATGACCCATTCCGTGTTGGGGGTTACAAATGCACCACCGTGGTCGCTCAGCGATAGGGGGTTCTTGACAATCTGTTTGGTTTCAAAGTCCCGCAGGTCGATGACGGCCACACGGGCATTGGCTTTTTCGTTGACGAACAAGAATTGCCCGTCATAGTCGCCATTCGTTTCAGAAAGAGCGGGGTGGTGCACGTCGCCCCAGGTCAGTTGCTTTCCATCATAGTTGCCCTGTGCAAGCACTTCCTGGGTTTCTTTCGAGAATCCCCAGCCCTGCCAGGGCTCTGGCGTGAAGACCCCGATAACCTTCAACAGACGCATGGAGGGAAGACCGATAACGAGCACCTGTCCGGAGTGCCCACCCGAAGCGAACATGATGTATTCATCATAAGTGCCCGTGGGCTGGTAGGTCTTGACCGCAGCTACGACGTCGGCCGGACTTAAGCCACGGGCCCGGGCAATTTCCATGGGGTCGTCGCTGACGAGCGCCGCCGTCTGATTATCGTCGCGGCAGCCAATCAGCAGCAAGGTGAGCAGTGTAAACGCCGTGAGGCTAAATAGGATATTCCGTTTCATGGCTGCACCTCCTGGGTTAGTGGTGATCTATGAAAATCAGCGGTTTTCAGCCGTGTGGCGCAGGTACTCAAGGATGGCACGTGCCTGCTCTTCGGTCAGGCCCATATCGGTCATGAGGGTGCCGTATTCCTCAACCAGTTGCTGCATGACGGGATGGCGCTGGATCATCCCGTTCGGGTTTAGCATCACGTTCATGAGATAAACCGGACCGCGCCGCTGAGCCACGTCTCCCAGAGGCGGACCAATAAAGCGTTCATCAAGGCGGTGGCAGGCTGTGCAATAGGTATTGAATAGCTGCTCGCCCTGCTGGGCCAATGCAGCATCGATCTGTTCGCCCAGCGATACCTGCTTGACCGGCCCGATTTCGGCTGCCAGCGCTTCCGGATCCTGCGCGGTCGCTCCGCTTTCCATCTGCTTCGTCGCACCAGAAGGCTGCGAGGTTGAACCAGAGTCTCTACCGCCGCAGGCAGTCAACGTCAAACTCAAAAGCAGCAGCAAACTCCATGAGGTCAGGCGCTTCAGATACATGGCTTTTCAGGTTGGTTCAGGGGGATGGTGCGTTGGGTTAAGTCGGCCAAGGTAGTTTCCGTTAGCAATCGGCGAAGTTGCTGACGGCAGGGAAACCAGAGTGCGTGGAGGGGGCAAGGCCTGGCTTCGTCGCAGGGCCCCAATCCCAGCACACACTGGTTGAGCACGTCCGGTCCATCGATTTCCTGGAGGATTTCAAAGAGGGTGATCTCACGGGCTGAACGTGCCAGCCGCACACCGCCACCAGGGCCACGCAGCGCATGGGTCAGGCCAGCCGCCGTCAGCCGGAGCATGATGCGCGCCAGCGTATGCGGAGAGGCGCCAATCATGCGGCTGAGCTGATGCACCGGCAGGAAACGTCGCGCCCTTTGCTGCGCCAGCACCTGCATGGCCACCAGCGCCTGCTGACCGCTCCGGCTGATCATTGTTGTTTGCGGATTCATTTGTCTGATTTCTGGCCTTTAACGTACAGGTGGTGGGGACCGTAGACTGTCAGGCCAATCTGGCAGCAGCCTGCCGTCTTTCCCGGTATTTCGTGTAAGGCTTTCCCTTACACGAAAGCGTCTCCTTTTAAGAGAAAATAGTAGTATTTAATCCTTAAAAAAGCGCTTGGACAAACTTTTACGGGGATTTGGCGGGATATACATGAAGCGGTAACAGTCAGGCTGTGAGGCGCAGGCGGGCTTCCTGGATGCGACGGGCCATATCGGCCAGCGTAGTAGACGCAAACAGGTCGCGGATGGGGGTGCGCACTTCCTTCCAGTGGTCATGTAGGGGACAGGGGGCAGCCTCGCCACAACCCGGCAGACCCAGGACGCATTCGGTAAACAAGTCGGGACCGTCGATGGCCACGATCACATCGAAGAGCGTGATCTCCTCCGGAGAGCGCGCAAACATGACGCCCCCGCTGGGTCCCCGAAGCGACTGCATCAGACCGGCTTGCGTCAGCTTTTGAAAGATCTTGGTTAGAAAAGGCACGGAAATGTTCAGCCGTTCTCCGATTTCTCGAATCGATACGTAACCATTGTGTTTGAGGGACGCCAGATACAATGCAGCACGCAATCCGTATTCGCAGGCGCGAGAAAACATGGGCTTGTTTGGGTTTTCGGCTTAGAGATACATTTATCCTAAAACGGAACGGGCACAAAATTGTCCAAATGGCCTTCAGGTTCCCGCCTGTATGTTGTTTTAGGTTATGCCGGGTGGAATCGATTCGGGGCGCTGGCCATATAAACCTGGAGCGTTCCCTGTCTAACCAGACCAGCAGGAGCCATGCAGGAGATTGCCATTCGCAAATCTTTTCCCGTAATCAATCCGGCTACCGGTGTGAAAGTTCGGATCTACGAGGGCATGACGCAGGAGGAAGTCACGCAGGCTATTGAGCAGGCGCACGAGGCGTTTCTGGCCTGGCGGCACGTGTCGTTTGCCGAGCGGGCTGCTCGGATGCGGCAGGTGGCTGCGCTGCTGCGGGAGCGGGCCGATCGCTATGCCCGCCTGATGGCTGAAGAGATGGGCAAGCCGATTCGTGATGGGCGGGCTGAGGTGCAGAAGTGTGCCTGGGTATGCGAATACTACGCCGAACACGCCGCGCGCTTTCTGGCTCCGGAGCCGGTTGAGACGGATGCCCGAAAGAGCTATGTGGCGTTCGAGCCCTTGGGCGTGATCCTGGCCATCATGCCCTGGAATTTTCCGTTCTGGCAGGTCTTTCGCTTTGCCGCGCCCACGCTGATGGCGGGCAATGCGGCCGTGCTCAAGCATGCCTCGAATGTGCCCGGCTGTGCGCTGGCCATTGAGGAGTTGTTGCGGGAGGCTGGCTTTCCGGAGCAGTTGTTTCGCACGCTGTTGATCGGCAGTGACCAGGTAGATGCAGTCATTGCGCATCCGCTGATTCGCGCGGTGACGCTGACGGGCAGCACGCCGGCCGGTCGAGATGTGGCCGCCAGAGCTGGTGCCGCGCTTAAAAAGACCGTGCTGGAGCTGGGCGGTAGCGACCCGTACGTGATTCTGGAAGATGCCGACATTGAGCAGGCTGCGGCCATCTGTGCCAAAAGCCGGCTGATCAACTCGGGGCAGAGCTGTATTGCGGCCAAGCGTTTCGTGGTCGTGGAGGCTGTGCGGGAGCCGTTTGAGCGCCTGCTGGTGGCGCATATGCAGGCGGCACGGGTAGGGAATCCGCTGGATGAGGCGACCGAAGTGGGACCACTGGCCCGCCACGACCTGCGCGATGAATTGCACCGTCAGGTGCAGGAGAGT
>JALSJJ010000036.1 GCA_026989375.1 Rhodothermus sp. | reverse complement strand
GACTGAGGGGGTGTCTGTCGGGAGCAGCGTTGCGTTCAGAGCCAGCACAGCGGCTGGATCGGCGGGGAGGAATGGGCCCCTCCCCCTGTCCCCGGAGGGGAGGGGGGACGTAAAGAAGAAGTCTTGTCCGGAATCGGGCAACTGTGCTGGAGTAAACGTTATGTGGCCAAGCCAGAAAGTTTTGCTCCCTCTTGTAGGGGGGAGCTGTCGCGGAGGACAGGGGGACAGGAAGAGGCGTAGAGGGGAAGAAGAAGGGCATCTTCTGTGAGGATGTTGCGTAGAAGGGGCTCCAGACGTTTACTGCGAACGATGAGGGTATTATGACGGTATCCTTGCCGGCGCTTTCGTCGCTTCCAGTCGATGCCGATGAACCGGAACGGGCCCGGCACTACGAAGCGGTGCTCGCGTATATCGACGCCCTGCTCGAAGGCGAAACGGACTGGATTGCCGCGATGGCGACGGTAGCCTGTGCGCTGCACCACGCCTTCGATTACTATCACTGGACCGGTTTTTATCGGGCCGTTTCAGACGATCTGCTCATCGTGGGACCCTACCAGGGCACGCACGGATGCCTGCGCATTCCCTTCAGTCGGGGGGTGTGCGGTGCTGCGGCCCGCACCCGGCAGACCCAGCTCGTGCCCGACGTACACCAGTTCCCCGACCACATCGCGTGCTCCTCAACCACGCAATCCGAAATCGTCGTGCCGGTGCTGACGCCCGAGGGCCGTCTGCTCGCCGTGCTGGATGTCGACTCGGACGAACCGGCTGCTTTCAACGCGACCGATCAGCACTACCTGGAGCAGCTCTGTGCTGCGCTGGGCCGACGCTTTGCTCATACGACGCAGCGGTGATAAAAAACGCCAGGCTGATCGAGCCTGGCGTTGCCGTGCATCAACCGGCGGCTGTTCAGTGGGCGGCCACTTCGGCGAAGCCTAATTGTTCGATGGCATGGTGCACGTAGGCTTCGGCCAGCTCGGGCGTGGGCGCCTCGGCATAGACGCGCAACAGCGGTTCGGTACCCGAAGGCCGGATCAATACCCAGCCGCGATCCGTGAGGTGCTTGAAGCCGTCGAGCGTTTGCACCTCCCGGACGGCATCGCCGGCTACCTCCTTCAGGCCACCTGTCTGACGAAGATGGTTCAGGGCCGCTTGCTTCTTTTCGTCCGTGGTGTGCAGGTCGATGCGGAAGAAATGGTGCGGACCGAATTCATCAAAGAGTTCCTGTACCAGTTCCGATAATTTCTTCCCGCGCCGCACCAGCAGTTCGGCCACAAGGAGTCCGATATAGATGCCGTCGCGTTCGGGAATGTGGCCCTTGACGGCAATCCCGCCCGACTCTTCGCCCCCTACGAGTACGTCGCGCGCAACCATCTGCTTGGCAATGTGCTTGAAGCCGATAGGGGTTGTTTCGACGCGCAATCCGTAGGCTTGTCCCATCTTGTCGAGCAGATGGGTGGTGGAGAACGTCTTGATAATGTCGCCCTTGAGTCCCTGCTCTTTATGGAGATACCGGACGAGCAAGGCCAGAATTTCGTGGGAGGTAACAAAACGGCCGTTTTCGTCAAACAGGCCAATGCGGTCGGCGTCGCCGTCGTTGGCCATGCCCAGGGCGCACTTTTCACGGACAACCACCTCGGCCAGCTCCTTCAGGTTGCGTTCAATGGGCTCTGGCGGCTGACCGTGGAAGCCCGGGTTCCAGTCGCAGTGCAGTTCGACGACACGCTCGGCGCCCAGCAGGCGGCTGACCATGCCCTGTGCGGCTCCAAACATGGCATCGTGCGCCACTTTCAGATGTCGGGCAATGCCGTCAATGTCCAGCTTTTCTCGAAGGTGGTTCAGGTAGGCCGTGCTCAGATCGACCAGCGTAATGCGGCCGTCGCTGACAAGATCGTCAAAGGCGGGCAGGTCGGCGGGCGGAGTGGCCTCGGGAAGTTCGCGTTCTACTTCGGCGATCATCTCGGGCGAGGCGGGCCCACCAAAGTCCGCCTTGATCTTAAAACCGTTGTACTTGGGGGGGTTGTGGCTGGCTGTGATCACAATGCCGGCGTTGCAGCCAAAGTGCTTGGTGGCCCAGCTCACAGCCGGGGTTGTGGTGAACGTATTGGCCAGACGTACCGAAATGCCCTGCGCTGCAAAAATGCGGGCGACGTGCTCGGCGAATTCCCGTCCCAGAAAGCGCGTGTCGTGTCCAATAACTACCTGCGGGTGATCGCCATAGCGCTTTTTCAGCCAGCGAACGGTAGCCTGAGCGACACGGCCCAGATTGGCGAAGGTGAAGTCGTCAGCAATGACAGCGCGCCATCCGTCCGTACCAAACTTGATCTGTGCCATGGGTTACGTTCCGGTTTGGTTTGGGAGAGATCACTTCAGAAACAAAAAAGATAGGACACCCGCTCTGGAAAACGTTCCCGGTGGTGGTAGAATTTACGCCGTAGTTAAAATAGGCCGCCTATTCCGAAGCAACCGCTATGGGAATGCGTACTTCGGTACGATCCCAGCGCAGGTATAGATAAGTTTGACCATTTTCTTCCTCGAAGGAGATGGTAAATCCTTCGTAGAGTTTGTTCGTCTGGCGTGTGGGCACGTCGAAGCGGAAAAGGTCCAGCTCGGGGTTGTAATCGAAAGCGCCCCACTGTCCCAGCGCCCGGTTGATGATGATCGTCCAGCGGTCGGGATAGGGGATGGTGTAGAGGCTATAGGTGCCGGCCGGCAGGCGGTGGCCGCCGAAAATCAGGTCGCCTGTCGTCGTGATCTCCGTGGCTTCGTTGGCACCGGTGCGCCAGAGCTCGCCATAGGGGACCAGCGCGCCGAAAATTTCGCGGCCGCGCTTGCGGGGCGAGCCATAAACGATTTTGACGTACGTGCTGTCGATCCAGGTGGTGGCCAGCGCCAGCGGGCTGCGTTCCAGACTGCCCGAACGCGGGGGCGGCACAACCTCGATCGTATCCTGCGCATGAACAGGCACCGGCGCGATCAGCAGGGCCAGTAGCAAACCGGTTGGGTAAAAGCGATACATGTCAGGTATGGGTTAAGCTTAGCCGGGAAGTACTTCCAGCGAAATGCGGGTACGCGAACGCTTGTGTAGTTGCAGCACCGGCTCCAGAGCCTGGTTGACGCAGGCGGCAATGGTGCGATCATATTGCTCTTTGGGCGTGCGCCAGGCTTCCCTCACCACTTTGGTGACGAACGCTTCCGCATCGCGCAGGGTGGCCGACGTCCATCCCATCTGATGAAACCGACGCAGCAGCGCCGGACCTACCTGTCGGGCCAGATCCTGGCAGAGCTGCTCCAGCGTGAGGGTTATAGCCTGTGGCTGAAGTTTTGGGTCGGTCATGGCACCCAGATGGTTGTGTGTGTCGTGCAACAGAAAATACGATATGGACAGTTTGTTTCGCAGCGGATGAAAGAGAATAATGGCATAAGTCACAAAATCAGCAGAACCACTACATACGCGGTCCGAGGTCACTTGGGAATCTGGTCAATATTTCTCAACGTCTCCGGAGCACGTCCGGGGGCTCCGTGCAACCGGCATGATGCAGAAAAAAACTGCTTTAGGTTCATTTTGGAGGCAACGCGCAAGACATATGCAGCTTCTCGCTGCGTCCGGGTCTGGGAGCGCAGTAGGGTGAAATAGGCTCGTCAGAGATCGCTTTCAAAATCGTGGTCTGTATGTGCTCATCTGGTCATCTGGTCAGGGTGGCATCCAGAGGCCCTGTCTCAGGCAGTATGCATTTACCCTTTTTAGGGCGCACTTACTCCAATAGTCGCACTTCGTAAGGGAGTATAGGCTCCTGGCGCAGAAAAATTTGATCGATAACTGCAGACCATCCGGGCTATAAGTAAACAGTAGGACGATCTTTTTCTGCCGGGACAGCAGTGCAACTGCCCTTATTCTGGAGGAAGGCTGCAAAGTTTGCGTTTTGCCTTTCCGCAAATTTAATGCATGCACGTGGAGGTGTGCCATGGGGATGCTTAGATTCTGGCAGGGGGGTGGCGTACTGTTAATTGGACTGGTCACGGTATCCATAGCAACCGCCCAGACAGTTCCTGTTGAAGGTATCGATTGTGCGTGTGAGAAAACCGGTGCATATAAACGGCCAGATAAAGGGAAAGCGCCGGCACTGGTTGAAGATCCTCAGTATGAAAACCGGGCGACATCGCCCAATGGGCTTTACGCATTGTCTGTAAAGGGAGGCGGAGGGAGCAGTGTGACGCTGACGATTGTCAGGGTGTCCGGTGGTGAAGAAGTATTACGCGTTTCGTTTCATGGCGCAGACTTGCGGTGGGGATTCAGCCCGGATGATCATCGATTCGTGGTGTGGGGGGTGGATGGTACAGGGCAGCAGCGCGTGTTGTTGTATGACCTGGAGCGCGGTTCCAGCAATCTGGTTCAGCGATATGAGCTAACCCAGGCAGGCCCCTCGGTTGTGCGTTTTTCGGATCGGGGGCATTATCTGCTTTACGTTGTGGTGACCGGCCCGGGACAGGCCTTTATGAGCGTGAGCGCTCGAGACGGCCGCATCGCATACCAGGCAAATCATGTGTTTCATCAAGCCGGGCAAGCCGGCGATAAGGTGGGTGGGATAAGCTGGGGATTCAGTCCGGATGCACAGGATCGGGCGTTGGCTTATGCGGTAGATACCGGGCCGAATTCGGTCAGTTGGTATCTGGTAAATCTGGCCGCAGGCCAGGTGATGCAGACGCAATCGATAAGTAATGTGAGCGGGGCGGCGTGGCGATTTGCGCCCTGTGGGGATGTGATCGGGTTGGTGGTCCAGTCAGGCGCCACGCAAATGCAGGTCACCCTGTATCGGACCCGGAATGGTGAGGTTCTTACCAGTCAGACCACTACGCTGGTGCCTTATGAGTTACGAAGCACCGACACGCATCACGTTTTGCGTTCCGGCGGGAACGATACCGAGTTGGCGGTCAATGCGGCCCCCCAGGTCTGTTCAACTGTATCGTTGAGCCTGGTCCCTTCGGAAGTGGTTGGGGGCGAGGCGGTTACGGGTACGCTGAGCCTGGCTGCGCCTGCTCCAGCCGGGGGACAGACGTTTACGCTGAGCAGCAACAGTGCGGCCGTTCAACTGCCGGGTAGTGTTAC
>JALSJJ010000035.1 GCA_026989375.1 Rhodothermus sp. | reverse complement strand
GCTCCCGGCTGCGTGTAGCCGTCGATGGTTACCTGCTCGGTAATCTCTGGAAGCGGTGAGCCAGGTTGAATGGTCCACACGCCGTTAGCGTAGCCGGGATCGCTGGTGGGGATGTCGAACTGGATCTGATCGGGGCCGGAACTGGCGTTGGCTTCTTCGAGGGCGGCTCGGAGGGTGCATTCCGCTTCGGTATTGTTGCCGCGCTGGATGGTCTGTCCGGTGTCGCAGGCACCGTCTCCTGGATTCTGATCACTACGGTCAGCCGTGGAGTTGACGATTAACCCTCCAGTATCCAGAAGGAATGCCTCAACGATCATTCCTCCTAAATGGTATCCATATCCAACGATATAGCGGCCATTAGAGGAAATATCCGTTGCCCAATCAAGACTTGAGTAGCCTACAAGCGAAAAATAGGTCTGGTTCAGATCTTCTATTCCACCCGTAGCAGTCCAGCGAAAGGCATATCTGCCGCCTCCAACAATAGTTGAACCGTTTAGAGAAACGCCCCAAGCCGCTACAGCATCTCGGTTAGGATCACCAATATCCTGCATTCCGGTTGCGCTCGTCCATCGGAAAGGAGTGAACTGTTGGCTGCCGGTAAAGTCAGATGTTCCTACCACAGTGGACCCATCGGCAGAGATCGCATAAGCGCGGCTTTCTCCCCCCAATGTCCCTAAATTTTGCATTCCGGTTGAGGCTGTCCAGCGGAAGGCACGCCAGTTATAGGACCCGCCACCCAGGTTGGCAACTGCCGTACCTACTACGACCGTCCCATCAGCAGATACATCAACAGCAGGAACATCTGGCAGAAAGCCGCAGGTTTGCTGATGACCTAAATCACTTCCTAAGTCTTGCATTCCGGTTGCAGCGGTCCAGCGAAAGGCACGTTGCTCGCCATTGGAATCTATCGCACAGCCAACGATAACGGAGCCATCGGCAGAGACGCCAAAAGCCATGCTTTCTCCGCCACCTGGCAGCGTACCTAAGGCAACCATTCCCGTAGCGGCCGTCCAGCGAAAAGCTCGGTTTTTTCCTGAAGCATCTTCGGACCAACCAACCACGACCGAACCGTCGGCGGATACGTCCCAGGCCACGCTCTGGGGACCGCCGAGCGTCCCCAGGTCCACCATGCCGGAGTTAGGTGTCCATCGGAAGGCATGCCAGTTGGTTTGTGTGCCTACAGTCACCAAAACCCTGCCTACAACAACTTTCCCACTATCTGAAACAGCATAAGCCTGACTCCAGGAACCACCTGGTACGGTTCCCAGCCAGGTGAGCTGCTGTGCAAAGGCCGATGCTCCAAGGCTCAGGGAAAGCGCGCAAAGCAGGAGGATGCGCTGTATGTTAGATGAACCTATCATGGTCGCCTCCATGGTCGGTGTGTTCTATGCGCATTATGACAGCAGGATGATCTTTCGGGTGGGCCACGTCTGTAACGTCCTGAAGAAGCGCGTCGTCCGATGTGGTCTCCAGCCCCATGTGATGTTGTGCAAACCCCACACTGCCAGGATATAGCAGGAACAGAATCAGGCACAGGTAGCATGCAGGGGAGTGTCTCTGGGAAATGATGCGGTCGTGTGCCGCTGGTTCAAGCAGGATGGCCGTTGTGTGCCTTTGAGGTCGGATGACCTGTAGACCGGTGCGAAAAGAAGACAGGTCCCCCTCTGTCTGGCAAAAGCGCCAATACGCCATGGCCACACAGTAGCAGACTGCTGGGAGGCAGGTCCATTGACGTGTGGCTATCCTGACAGCTTTGAACGGCGCACGCTTATGTGCTTCAAAGCGACCACGTCAGAAAACACCACACTAACATAAGAAACGTATTTTTAAGAAATTATGCAATGTGTTTCCGGCGTAAACCTGGGAGTAGTTATGGAGCATTGGAGGAGCGGGCTGCCTGTAGGGCATCAATGAGCGCTGGCAGAATCTCGCCGGCTTTACCCAGCAACAGAGCATCCACTTCGTCAGCGATAGCACTGGGTTGAAGATTGATTTCAGCTACGTAGGCACCGGCCCGCTTTGCTTCGAGCGGCAATCCGGCAGCGGGATAGACCACGGCACTTGTGCCGATGCTCAGGAAAACGTCGGCCCGTTCGCAGGCGGCGTAGGCTTCGGCCAGGGCTTCTTCGGGCAGCATTTCGCCAAACCAGACCACATCAGGGCGAATCAGGCCGCCACAGGCCGGGCAGCGGGCTGGTTTGCCTTCGGCAGCGGCCTCCAGGTCTACTTCTTCGGCCGGGCGGCCGCAGTCGATACAGTAGCTGCGCAGCAGGTTGCCATGCAGCTCCACGACGCGCTGACTACCGGCCCGCCGGTGCAGGTTGTCCACGTTCTGCGTGATGAGGGTGAAGTCGGGCACCATGCGTTCCAGTTCAACCAGGGCGTAGTGGCCCGGATTGGGGGCCACCTCCTGCACGAGCTTGCGTCGGTAGGCATACCAGCGCTGCACCAGGTCGGGATTACGCAGGAAGGCCTCTACGTTGGCCAGTTCCTCCGGGCGGAACCGTTCCCAGAGGCCGCCGGGGTCGCGGAAGGTGGGCACGCCGCTTTCGGCACTGATGCCCGCGCCGGTCAGCACGGCCACCGATCGGGCGCGTGCGAGGCGGGCGATTAGCTCCGACGGAAAAGACAGATTATTCATGACGACCTTGTGTGGATTGGGTGGCTGCGTCGATATCTGTCTGAAGCGTAGGGTAGGCGTGAAGGCTCAGTTCCAGCCGTTCGATCAGTGTACGGGTGACGGTCAGCATCTGATGGTTGTAGTCCGCCGGAAAGGTGCGGCCGGCAAACTTGGCCAGATCGGCTGTTTCGAGCACCTGTCGGATGGTATCGGCCAATCCGGCTATGTGCCGGGAAGGGTGTGCTGCAAGGCGCTCGGTGAGTTCGCGGGTAGTCAGGTGGCGAGCCGGCAGTTGCAGGCGGTCTTCCAGGTAGCTGCGCAGCACATCGGCCAGCGCTATATAAAAGTGTCTGGAGGAGGACGGCGCCGTTACCGCTTCCAGTTCCTTCAGTCGTTGCAGGGCGGTAACGTAGGGATCGAAACGGGGAGGGGAGGGAGGAGGCGGGAGAGGGGGCGGTGAAGGGCGACGGCGTAGCCAGAGGTAGGCGGCCAGTCCGATCAGGAGTGCCAGGAGGGCAGCTCCTGCCACCCAGGGCCAACGGGCAGCCGGAAATTCCACGATCGGCGCCAGGTCCCGTATGCCTGAGGCATCTGGTGGCACAAGTGAGCGGACGGCTACTTGAAGCGGCGGGGTGGTGAGCGTGTGCCGTTCGGTTTCAGTATAGAGCACGAGCGGCAGGGGGGGCACACGGGCTGAATCAAGCGCAAACGTGGTAACCGTGTACACGATGCTGTCGCGCAGGCGGCTCGCATCGAGTGGGCGGCTGTAACGAAATGGACCGTTGATCACGTACAGATCACCCAGCAGGCTATCGGTGGGCAGGTCCAGTTGGGCAGCCGCCGGGCGCTCGATGAGCAGCGTCAGCGTAAAGCGCTCGCCAATGGCCACCGTGTCGGCCGACAGAAAAGCCTTCGGCTGTGCCTGTCCGTGGGCCGACACGACAAAGCCTATGATCAGCAGGAGGCACAACAGACGGTTCATCGGCGGCGCCGGTTGCGACGGTGAAAAAATGCCAGCAGCGGTTCTACGTAATCGGCGTCGGTGCGGAGGCGTACGTGGTCAATCTGCAGGCGACGAAAGCGGGCTTCCAGCGCGGCCTGCTGCTGATGGGCGTGGGCCGCTAGCCAGCGACGCACGCGGGCGCTGCGGGTGTCGAGCCAGTGACGTTGGCCGGTCTCTGCATCGATCAGTGCAACAAGCCCCACATCGGGCCAGGTCTGTTCGACCGGATCCTGCAACTGGATGGCCACCACATCGTGGCGCCGGGCCAGCGCCCGCAGAGGACGTTCAAAGTCCGGCATATCCAGAAAGTCGCTCAGGATCAGGATGATCGCGCGGCGACGCTGCACCTGGATCAGGTAGTCGAGCGCCACGCGCAGGTCCGTACGGATCGATCGCGGCTGGCAGGCATAGAGGTCGCGCACGAGCCGGAGCACGTGCCGACGACCTTTGCGAGGGGGGACGAATCCTTCAATCCGGTCCGAAAACAGCAGCAAGCCCACGCGATCGTGGTTGCGCAGGGCACTGAAACCGAGCACGGCACAGAGCTCAGCGGCCAGCTCGCGTTTGGTACGCCCTCGCACGCCAAAGGCCTGCGAGCCCGATACATCGACCACCAACAGCAACGTCTGCTCGCGCTCTTCTTCGAAGAGCTTTACATAGGGCGTGCCCATGCGAGCCGAGACGTTCCAATCGATGGTGCGTACGTCGTCGCCGATCTGGTAGGGGCGCACTTCGGCAAACGTAATGCCCTGTCCTTTAAAGGCGGTGTGATACTCGCCCCCAAACAGGCTATCCACCAGCCCCCGTGTGCGGACCTCCAGCCGACGGATTTTCTGAAACAGCTCGTGCGGAATCATGCCAGGTTTCTGTTTGCCTACGGCAACGCTCCGCTCGCTATCCTGTTCACAGGCAGGCGGACATTGTCTGGGCCGAAGGTCCGGCCTGAGCGTCGCCGGCGTTCACGGAATGGATGGTACAGGTGCGTTGTGCGGCAATCGGGATGGCCGGTAGGCCTGGGGATCTAAGAAGCACGCAAGCAGGAGATCCGGGTACGATCACGACCAATCTTTCTGGACGCTGACGCATATCAGCAAGTGATTTCCCCTACTGGAAAGTGAACGGAGTAAACTTTTCCGGGGAGGCTGTTCCGGTGCTTTCCATGGAGCACATCAGCGGGCCACATGCAGGGCTTGAAGGAATGCGTGGGCAGTGGCTTCAAGGCGATCAACTGCTTCCAGCCCACTACGCCAGGCTTCAGGGAAAGCAGCCCAGCCATGGCGGGCGCCCAGGAGGGCCCCGACCATAGCGCCTACGGTGTCGGCATCGCCGCCGACGTTGATGGCCGACAGCAGCGTGGCTTCAAGCAAGTCGGGATTGCGGGCGAACATGGCCACGGCGAAGGGCCAGCTTTCATCGGCGCGGGTGCTGGTGCCGTGGCAGAGGTCCTGCAGGTCCAGTGGAAAGTCGTGCAGGTGGTCGGCCAGTAGCTGCAAA
>JALSJJ010000034.1 GCA_026989375.1 Rhodothermus sp. | reverse complement strand
ATGATTGTAATATCAAGAGGTATGGTAGTTTTTGTGCGATCCGTGTCCGATAATGGCTTCCACCTCGTGCTCAAAGCCGCCGGTTTCGATGGGGCAGTGGATGCCGCATTCTTTAGGCGCGTTTGTCTCCCACCACCAGCGGCCGGCCCGGTCGTCTTCGCCGGGCTGGATGGGACGAGTGCAGGGCGCGCAGCCGATGCTCGTGTAGCCCTCGGCGTAAAGCGGATGGGTGGGCACGTCGAATTCCTCAATGTAGGCCCACACCTCCTCCTTGGTCCAATCGGCCAGGGGATTGATTTTAATGATGCCATCGTGGTCGTGGTCGATCTCCACCTTACGGATAGCCGCGCGTGAGGCCCACTGGTCGCGGCGCAGGCCGGTAAACCAGGCATCGAGCTGATTCAGTGCACGAATGAGCGGCCGCACCTTCCGCACGTGGCAGCAGAGCAGGCGCATGGGTACCGACCGATAAAACAGGTTGATACCGTGGCGGCGCACCATCTCTTCAACTTCCCGGTAATCGGGAAAGAGCACCTCAAAGCGTACCTCTGGATAGCGTGTGCGCACCTGTTCGTAGAAGTCGTAGGTGGCCTGAGGGAGGCGTCCCGTATCAATGGTGATCACCCGAATGTTGGGTTTCATCCGGTAGGCCATGTCCAGGATCACCATGCCATCGACCTGGAGTGCTGTCACGATAGAGATGCGGTCTTCGTCGAAAGTTTCCAGCGCCCAGGCAATCACGTCTTCAGGCTCCTGGTCGTCCAGTTGCAGTGCGATTTCGCCGATTTCCAGATCGTCAAACAGGGGTTGGCGTGCCATGGCTGTATGCGGGTTGGATGAACGACTTAACCACCGGACATTGCCATGAGAATGAGCAGCTCGTCACCCGGCTTGAGCGGCGTGTCGAGTCCCTGCAGGCCCTGAATGTCCTCTTCATTCACGTAGAGGTTAAAGGCTTCGTTGAGCTGACCGTCAGGGGTAAGCACAGTGGCTTTTAACCGGGGATAGCGGCGGCCAGCCTGCTCCAGCGCAACGCGCACCGTTGGAGCCCTGACCTCGACGAGGTCGCTGCCATCGGTCAGCTCCAGCAAGGGGCCGGGGATGCGAATAAGCACCCCCTGGGTCGTTTTCATCTCTTCGGCCGTGATCTCGCCCAGCGCAATGGCCTGTAGTTCTTCGTTCGTGTGGGCTTCGCAGAAAGCCTGGAACGTGTAGTGATCACCCAGGCGGCGACGCTCCTGTAGCCAGGTGCCTACCAGTCGGACGATCACCTGGCTGATTTCTGTGGAAGGGATGCGGCGCAGAATAGGACGACCGATGGCGGCATGCCGGCCCAGGCCTCCCCGTAGCGTTACGTCGTAAGCTTCGACTTTGGTACCGTCGGGACCGGCTGTGCGCGTGCCCTGCAACCCGATGTCGCCTACCCAGTGATGCGCGCAGGCATGCGGGCAGCCATCCATGTAGATGGTCAGGTTCTGGACCTCGTCGCCGTAATGAGCTTCCAGCTCGGCGATGATTTCGTCGAGCTTTTCCTTGGTTTCCGCAACGGAGTAGTTGCAGAACTGGTGGCTGGTGCAGGCCGTTGAGCTGCCGTAGAGCCGGTGACGTTCGATAGGGAAGCCCACGGCCCGCATCTGATGGAGTACCCAGGCGAGCCGGTCTTCTGGAATGTTTCCCAGGATGAAGTTCTGCTCGCGCGTAAAGCGGATGTCGCCACCGACGGCTTCCAGAATGTCGGCGATCTGGCGTAGCTGCGTGCCGGTTACCCGCCCTGAGGGCACCGGAAAGCCTGCATAGTAGAAGCCTTCCTGTTTCTGCCGATGAATGCCCAGATGATTATCGCCCGGCACGGGATCGGGTGCCTGAAAGTCTTCCAACCGGCGTCCCAACCGCGCCTCAACCATTTCACGTACGCCTTCAGGGCCGTAGTCGTCCACCAGAAATTTGATACGTGCCTTGGCCCGGCTCAGACGGTAGCGCAGGTTGTGTTGCCAGACATCGGTAATGGCAGCCAGCACGTCGACAGCTTCATCCACCGGTACGAACACCCCCAGATCCCGGGCCAGACGTGGCGTAGCCGACAGGCCGCCCCCTACCTTGACGGCAAAGCCCGGTCGTCCATCCTTCAGGACGCCGATCAGTGCGATGTCGTGAATTTCCGGGGCATTGCACTGGTGAGGGCAGCTGCTGATCGTGAATTTGTGCTTACGGGGCAGGTTGGAGTAGTCCGGATTACCCCAGAAGAAGCGGGCGGCTGCTTCAATGACCGGGCGGACGTCAAACAGCTCGTCTGGATTGATTCCATTGACCGGGCAACTGGTAATATTCCGTACCGTATCGCCTTCGGCGCCTACGGTGGTCAGTCCAGCCTGAGCGATGGCTTCCAGTACTTCGGGCAGTTTGTCCATGGCCACCCAGTGGAGCTGGATGCCCTGGCGCGTGGTCAGCTCGCCATAATCGCGGCCGTAGCGCCCAGCAATCTCTCCGATGGCTCGGAGCTGATCAGGTCGAAGCAAGCCGCCCGGTACCTTGATGCGCACCATGAACGTGCCCACTTTGGGCTTGTCGTGCGCAATGCCGTACCAGTACAGGCGGACAATGTCTTCCTCTGGAATGGCTTCGTAGCCGCGTGCAATCAGCTCCGGAAGTTCTTCAACAACGCGCAGAGGAGGACGCTCCTGTTTGAGGCGCTCGATGCTGTTGCGCTTGAGTACCAGTTCCCAGTTGAGTTCTTGGGTGCGTCGGCCGTAGCGGACAAAAGTTCTTGAACCGGACATAGCGCGACCAAGGCTTTGGTGAACAGTGGAAGCGGACAGCGACACCGGTTGCGTTCGGGTGCAGCAGGAAATAGCAATCCCTCACAACCGCCGGTCTGCGAGACACAGAAGCACTGCTTGTGGACAGTGGAAATACGTATCGCCCTTATGGCTTAGGCGGTAAGTATGCGCTCGTAGACCGGAACAATAAGAAAGGCAATCAGCCCATACAGCGACATCGACCCCCCACCTGTAGCGTAGCCGTGGTCTGGAAAGGCCTGAGGTACCACGCTGCTTGATGCTGTGTGGTTGGCCGATGCGTCATAGCAAATGCTGGTTAAACCTGAGCAAAATGAAAGATAACGGTCGCCGCATTCGTCAATGTTTAGTTTGGAACGAGCAACGCCCAGCCCCCAGAAGAGTTTCGAGCAAATCTTATTGAGGTGGCTGGCTGCATCGTAAAAAACTCTTAAAAGTCCAGCCTGAGGCAAAGGGCTGGCCCTTTTCAAACGGAACCCTGGGGCAGGGGTCTCGTTCATTGGCCCCCCGGTAAGGGATGGGGGTTTGTGAAAAAATAAAATCGGAGAAAACCGGGTTTTACAAACATCGTTCTGCTGCTTAGTTTTGTTACTGTTGGAGTCTCCTTCGGGAAAAGGCCTGCTGCCACCAGGTACGATCCTGAACCGCAACGCCCGCGTTCTTTGAATGCGTTTTTTCACGAGGCGCCCTGCCGGGGCAGGCGTGCTCGTGATGCGCTAGCGGCTGGCGAGTTCGCAAGCTAAAGAGGACGCGTCTGTAGCGTGGCCCATGCGTCTTCCGGCGTCCTCCTACCCTTCGCTCGCCAGGACTGCGGTTGTATGGGGTGCCTCCGTATGGGGGCATTAATTGTTCACCATACAATGTTTCCCCGTTTGTGGCAGACGGGGGGTGCAAACCAAAAGGAGGGTAGCCAATGGAAGCACTCGGAAGGCAGATCTTGGTCGAGTTCTATGACTGCGACCGAGAGGTGCTCAACAACGAGGCCCTGATTCGAGAGATTTTGATGGAGGGCGCTCGTCGATCCCGTGCCACCGTCATCACCGACACGTTTCACTCGTTCAGTCCTCACGGCGTCAGCGGCGTCGTGGTTATTGCTGAGTCGCATGTAGCCATCCATACCTGGCCGGAGCATGGCTATGCGGCCGTTGACATTTTTACATGCGGCGAGACCATCGATCCCTGGGTCATTCAGCAGTACCTGGAGGAACGGTTTAAGGCACGGAGCGTCTCGAGCATGGAGCTTAAACGGGGACTTTTTCCGGAGCGGGTGCCCCATAAGCCCGTGCTTGAGGAGGCAGCCGCCGCCTGAGTTGATGCGGCCTTCCTTCGGAAAGCTCAGCGGCATGGTGTAGCTTCCTGCGAGGAAGCGCATCATGCCGTTTTCCTTTTATATCGCAGAAGTATGATGACTGCCCCCAAGCAACATCAGCTCCAGTATACGGAGTTCTGGCAGGAGCGAACCGGACTCACGTTCGGGGTCGAGCGTATTCTGTTTAACCGTCAGAGTGCCTATCAGCATGTGCAGGTGTTGCAGACCGATGCCTTTGGACGGGTCCTTACGCTTGATGGGCTGGTCATGCTCACCGAGCGGGATGAATTCGTTTATCACGAGATGATCGCGCACCCGGCGCTGTGCCTGCTGCCTCGACCACGACGCGTACTGATTGTGGGCGGCGGTGATGGGGGTACGTTGCGTGAGGTGTTGCGCTACGCGGAAATCGAACAGGTGGATCTGGTAGAGATCGACGAGGTAGTTATTGAGGCAGCGCGTACGTGTTTTCCAGAGCTGAGCGTTGCCTTCGAAGATCCACGGGCTCGTCTGCATGTGGCGGATGGCGTGGCTTTTGTGCAGCGTGCTGCGGATGCCTGGTATGATCTGATCATTGTCGACTCAACCGATCCGGTAAATTTTGCCGAGGGACTCTTTGGTGAATCGTTTTATCGGGATTGTGCTCGTATTCTGACCGATGAAGGCATATTGGTAACCCAGAGTGAGTCTCCTTTTGACCACACCTTTCAGGAGTCCATTCAGGCAGCCTATGCCATGCTGGGGCGGATGTTTGCCCGGGTACACATGTACCTGGCTCATATTCCCACTTATCCAATGGGGCTCTGGTCGTTCACGCTGGCCAGCAAGCGGTTACATCCGGTCGTCGATTTCGACCCGGAGCAGGCCGCCCGCCGGATGGCCTCGTTCGCGGATCGGCTGCGCTACTATAATGTCGAGCTGCACCGGGCTGCTTTTGCGCTACCCAGTTTCGTGCGACGTCTGTTTGCCGATGGCGGGCGCCCGGCTCATTCGATGTCATTCCACAGAGACGACATAGGATAGCGTAGCACCAGGAAGCCTTCCAGCAGC
>JALSJJ010000033.1 GCA_026989375.1 Rhodothermus sp. | reverse complement strand
AGTGGTTGTTGGAAACGGAGGGTATGGAGGAACTTAGAAGCACGCACCTGCGACCTGAGACGCCCGTTGCGACTCAGCAGTCGTGGGGAGGCGTGCGGGCCGAAGGATAAGATGCGCCACAGACCGCGTGACGAAGCCTCCCTGCGTACAGCGCTGATCGAACAACTGGCCCATCTGCTTCGCGAGATCGAAGCACTGCAGCAAGTTATCGATCTGGTGCCGGAACCGCTCCAGACGGCGCGGCCGCTGCCGGAAGAACCTTCGGTACGGGAGACGTACGGGATCCTGGTGGCGGCCGATGAGCAGGTGTTTTTGCCTACGTTGCGTGCGTTGCTGGCGGGGACGGCGGAACGGCTGACCCTGCCGGACGATCAAGCGCTGCAACAAGCCGAAGACTGGAATGCCCATCCCCTGCCTGATATCCTGAACCGACTCCGGCAGAGCCGGCAGGCGCTGATCGCCCTGCTGCGGACGGCCCCACCTGAGGTCTGGGAGCATAGAGTCCCCTGTGGAGAAGAAGCCTGGGATCTTTATCAATACGCCTATTTGATAATTCAGCATGACACGGAGCTGTTGCGGGCACTGGCCTATCGGCTGCACACAGCCCATCTTCCCGGTAAGCCACGTCTGATGACCTGAGTGCAACAACGATGCAACTTCGAACGCCGCTTGTCGTCGGGGTATTGTTTTACTACCTTTTGTTTAAGAGCGTAAACGTATCACGCAGATGTGACAGAACGACGGGCAGGCGATATCAACCGGAATGGGACGGCCGGCCGAAGGACAATCGTTTGAGCAGCTTGAAGTGGCCTTTCAGCACGGCAACTTCGCTCCGTTGTACTTTCTCTATGGCGAAGAGTCGTTTCTGATAGATACGCTTCAGCAGTTGCTTATTGAACACGCGCTAGCGCCGGAGCTTCGGGCTTTCAACCTGGATATAGTGTATGGCGACGAGACGGAGGCGCGTGCTGTGCTGGCGCTGTGCCAGAGCCTGCCGGTTATGGCGCCGCGTCGGGTCGTGATTGTGCGGAATTTCGACAGCTTGCGAGACAACCGGCTGTTTGCCGCCTATGCAGAGCGGCCCAATGCGCAGGCCATAGTCCTGCTGGCCTGTGCCGGGCGTCCCAACCTAAACGCTCAGCCCTACCGTGCCCTCCGTCAACACGGGGTATGGGCCGAGTTGCGGCCGTTGCGTCCGGCTCAGGTGCCCGGCTGGCTGGCGCGTTATGCAGAACGAGCAGGCTATCGGCTGGAGCCTGAAGCCCTGCAACGACTGGCCGAATATGTGGGAACGGATTTGCAGGCCGGGGTGCAGGAGCTGCGGAAGCTATTCGCCTATGCCGGAACGCGTAAGACGTTAACGCTGGATGACATCGTTACCGTTAGTGGTCAAACCCGTACCTTCAACGTCTTCGAGCTACAACGGGCCGTGGGGGAGGGGCGTTATTCAGACGCAGTCTATATAGTGGAACAATTATTGCAGCATGCGTCAAATCCGCGGAGTGAAGCACTCCGGATCGTGTCGTTTCTGACAACTTTTTTCATGAAGCTCTGGAAGCTGACACTTTGCCAGGGGCAGCGTCTGTCGAATCAGACGCTGGCCAGCCGTATCGGCGTGCCGGTGTACTTTCTGCAGGAATATCTGCAGAGTGCCCGCCGGTACGGTCGCGGCGCGATCCGGCATGTGCTGGCGGCGTTACTGGCGACCGATGTGGAACTGAAAGGAGGAAGCGGTCGAGATCCTCGGCTGATCCTGCATCTGCTACTGCGTCAGATGCAGGCAGTTTGCCGGACGCCGCTGCAGCAAGCGGCCTGAGTATAAGGCTCCGAAAACAAACCGCTTATTGACAGACAATGAACATTCAACGGAAACAGCGGGTGGTGTTGCGCAGGGAGGCGCTGCATCGGTTGCCGTCTGAAGAAAACAAGGCGCGCTATGAGGAACTCCAGCGACTGAGTGATGAGGACCTCATGGCGCTGTTTCAGGCGGGAACGGTGGAGGCCTTCGACATCCTAGTCAGCCGGTACAAGGATCCACTGGCCAACTACCTGTACCGGTTCCTGGGCGATCCAAAGGAAGTCGAAGACCTCCTGCAGGAGACCTTTATGCGCGTATATCGCAACCGGCATTCCTATCGTCGGATTGCGAAGTTTTCGACCTGGCTCTATACGATCGCTGGAAACCTGGCGCGTTCTGAGTACCGGAAGCGGAAGCGGCGCCGACTCTACTCCCTGCAGTCCGTGAACCGGGATGAGGAAGAGTACGAGGTAGAGATTCCGGACGAAACGTTTGCTCCGGATCGGCACACCGAAAGTACCATTCAGGACCGCTACATCCAGGAAGCACTGAAGCAGATTCCAGAGGAGTTCCGAGAGGTGGTGGTGCTCCGCGATGTGCAGCAGCTATCTTACGAAGAAATTGCGGAAATCACCGGATTGCCGATGGGCACGGTTAAAAGCCGGATTAACCGGGGACGCACAAAGCTGCAGGCGTTGCTAAAGGACGTTTATCCGGTGTCTAAGGAATCTTAAAGGTCCGCTCGTCGTAAGTGCAGGGCCGGCAGGAACCTTCCTGCCGGCCCTTTGGCGTAAAAGTAGGGGTGTAACTTGTAGCGTCTGGTGGCCTATGCGTGAGGATTACCACGATCCCGACTCATCGCAGCCGGAGTACGACTGTCCATTCAGCAATCTGGATGAGCTATTGTGCGAATACGTGGACGGGACGATGGACCCGGCCGTGCGGCAGGTATTTGAGGAATACCTGCGCACCAATCCGACGCTGGCACGTCATGTAGAGTGTCTGTGCCAGACCCGGCAGTTACTCTGCCAGCACAGCGCCTGTAGGCTCCGGGCGCCGGATGGCTTCCAGGCTCGACTGCGGCAGCGGCTGGCTTATGAGATGATGCGTGAGCAGCGCTCGTTGGAATACCTGCATCTGCCGCTACGCAGCGCAACGGTGTTGGCATCGGCCGTAGCCCTCCTGGTGATTCTGTGCATGTGTACGGGCGTGCTGCTCTACATGGAAGAGCAGCCACATCAGACGGTTGTGATGCAGGCCGAGCCGGAAGCGGCCTTACCACTTGCACTTGAAGCGCTTGCGCCCGTAAACGCCGAGCCCCGGGTGCTGTCGGGATCGTATCAGGCGGGATGGATGCTGTCGGCCGCCCGGAACCGGAAGAGCCATACGCCGATTCATTACGATACGCTTGAGACCATGCGCTTCGTGCAAAGAAGCCATGGAGTGCCTTGACAGGCGCCGGTCGAACGTTGTACTATATGGCGCCGTGAAATCATGGGCCCTTAGCTCAGCGGTTTAGAGCGCTCGCCTCACACGCGAGAGGTCAGTGGTTCGAATCCACTAGGGCCCACCGAGCCCGCTGCCATCAGGTAGCGGGCTTTTTTGTGGATGGTTGCGCCGACGTACCAACATCCCTACCTTTCCCACCAGCACACCAAGAGACAACAAGGTGGACCATGTCGGCCCCTCAACCGGCGGTGGCCATTATCGGTGCTGGTGCTGTTGGACAGGCGTTGGGGCAGGCTCTGCAGGCGGCAGGCTATACGATTGCGGCCGTGCTCAGCCGACGTCAGGCGTCGGCCAGTGCGCTGGCTGCCCGCGTGGCTGCGCCGGTAGCTTCTGCAGCCTTAGAAGACCTGCCTGGCCATGTGCGTTTGGTATTTTGCTGTGTGCCGGACGACGTGCTGTCTGAGCTGGCTGAGCGATTGGCCTTGGTGCCCCATGAGTGGTCGCATACGGTAGTCGCGCACACTTCGGGGGCCCTGCCTGCGCAGGTGCTGGCACCCTTGCGGGCGCGGGGCGCTATGCTGTTGAGTTTTCATCCGATTCAGTCGTTCCCCCGGCAGCAGACGACTTCGTCTTTTGTAGGGGTGGCCATCGGTCTGGAAGGCGATCCTCAGGCCATCGCGCTGGGACGTGAAGTGGCACAGGCGCTGGGCGCCCGCCCTGTCGAGCTTTCAGCCGAAATGAAAGCCCGCTATCATCTGGCGGCTGTACTGGCATCAAATGGGCTGGGAGCCCTGATGGCTGTGGCTGGCGAAGTACTCGCCAGTATCGGTCTTTCACGTCCTGAAGCGCATGCCCTGCTGCTTCCACTGGTGCAAGGAACGCTGCATAATCTACAGCAATTGCTTCCGGAAGAAGCACTGACCGGGCCGGCCGTACGTGGAGATCTGTTTCCTGTCACCCAACACCTGCGTGCCTTACAGCAACACTTGCCGCATCTGTTACCCCTCTATGCCGCTCTGACCACTGAAATGGTTCGCGCAGGGGTACGCAGCGGGCGTTTGGATCCCACGCGGGCCACTGCGCTGCTGGATCGGTTACAGGAGACGCTCGATTCGATGCAAGATATGCCCCCAACACCGCTGTCGTAACGGCGACATGGAACATCCCCTGCAGTGCAAGGTTGGGCGCCGTCAGATGAGGTAACTACGTTGCCTGACGATGGATACACAACGCCGTTATGCTACGGCGCTACGAAAAAACTGGATGCAGCATCCCGAGACACCAGTAACCGCGATCGCTGCTATCGATCATCCAGAATTGGAACAGCTCAAGGCATTGCTGACGGGCGAAGAGGCCGCTACGCTGGCCTTTCAGTCGGTGGTGGCTGCTCTGTTGCCCATGCTGGTACGTGTGTGGCAGCGTGAGCAACAGGCACGGGAGGCTTCTCTCTCGCTGGCTCAGCGAGAAACGCTTCAGGAGATGGCGGATTCGCTGGGCGCCGTCCTGCAAATGCTTCGCGGGGCGCTGAACGAGCGGGGACAACAAGTGCTGCGCTACAAACGCTCTGTTGAAGCGGGACCACCGGAGCGCTCCTGGTGGTTTGCACTCACCGAAGCTCTGGAAGCTGTGGAAGACGCGTTGCAACGTATTCCCACCCTGGTGCGGGCACAGCCTCCAGGTAGCCTGGCCCGCCGGCTGGGTGCCTTGCTGTTGCGTCTTTTGCGACGGCACCAACAGCACCTGCTTCATGAAGCCCGTGAATGGATCGAATGACGCCCGGGTATACATTGGTCGGTGGCTGGCCGAGCCGAATCAGGAGCTGGAAACCCGCTGGAATCAGTTGATGGCGTATCTGGAGGCCCTGCTGGGCCGCAGGCCGGCCGATATCGAGCAGGTACTCTTTCTTATCGGCATCCAGGAACGCGGGCGCGGCTATGAACCCGGCCTGTCCCGAGAGCAGAAGCAGGAGCTGATCATGGAGGGCGCCCGGTATGCTTTTGCCACGATCGGTCTGTACCGACGCGTTTCGGATCATCCGGTTACCTGGGAACCCGCCTTT
>JALSJJ010000032.1 GCA_026989375.1 Rhodothermus sp. | reverse complement strand
TCCTGACGCAGCACAGGGTGCTGTTCCGCCGGGCATTGAGCTCGAATTTCCATCTCAAACTTCGAGAAGAAAGAGCTGATTTGCGGGGTTCGACGTTTGTGGTGAGCATTATTCGCTGGATGCAGCGGGGCGTGTTGCTCTGGATCGTGGATTTGGAGACGGGGCAGGTGCGGGAGCAAGTGATCCACGGGTTCAATCATCTGCTGTTCATCGATGTGCGGACGGGTCAGGAGCAGGGGCCTTATGGATTGAGGGAGGGATGACGTATCCGCGGTGGTGTTGGGTGGGAGGCGGGGAGGTTCGGCTGTACGGGTGGCTTCCGGAGCGGGTGCCGGATCGGGAGTTGGTGGTGCTTCGGGGCGGGAAGGTGGTGGGGCACATGTACGGATGGTTTGGGCGGGCGCTGTCATTCGGATATGTGCCGGTAAGTGGTGCTTCAGGGGGGGTGCTTTGCAGCAGGTGACGCTTACACGTTGAGTGGAGTGGTAGGCGAGTGCTGCAGTTCTTTTCAATCCGGGTCAGGAGTTTCTGATTCGCTAATGACTGCTGCCGTCCTGTGGCGCTGGATTTGGAGATGTTAGGAGTGTCTGGTCGCATCTGCGAGAGCGGGGGGCGCGTTGGGCCTCGGGACTGCGAGCGGCAACATAGGGGGGTAGGGGTGGAAGTATGCACTTGCCTCTGCTACAGGGGCCGCAGGAGAAGGCGCTTTGCGAAAGCGGGCAATCTATGGGCCGGTGGTTTGAAGTGGGCTAGGAGCATTGTTTCGGATGAACGCACGCAACCGTATTGCGAATCGGGGATCGGCGGCTATATGCGTCGGCGGTGAGTCAGCCGGAGGTGGCTGCCACAGGGCTGCACCGTTCACTGCGTGCGACGACAGCGGCCCTTGCTGTTAACCGGCAGGTTCTGTTTGGGGGGCACTGCGTTGCTGATGCTCAAACTGCCTGCCCTGTGGCCGGCCGAACAGTCGGCCCCACAAGAGCCCCTCTGGCCATCCGGCTTCCACGGGATGCGTTAAGTGGCCCTTATTGGGCCGCTGCCTTACACCTCGGCGCCGATTTCAACGAGGCGGACGCCCTCCAGGCCCATAGCCTCGTAGGTGGCTCCTGCGAAGGCCGGGATCGTCTCTGCAATCTCCTGCATGATGTATTTCGGGCCTTTGTAGCGCAGCGGGTGGCCCAGCCGCTCGGCGACTTCTGGCAGAATTTCCCAGCTCGGCTTGCAGTCCACCTGGTGTTTTTCGTTGTACCAGCGGTCGTAGGGTGTGCCGTGCTGATCCAGGCGACTTTTGCCAATCTCGCGCATGAGCACGCGATTGACGGTGCGGATCGCTTTGGCGGGGCGCACGCGCTGCGCATGCCCGTCGCAGTTGACGTAGGTCCCGATGGTTTCGACGACCGTGGCCGCCGGCAGGGCTACGTCGGCCACTGCCAGGGTCTGGTTGGTGGTGTTGTAGTAGTGCAGGATGACCGGAATGTCGGCCAGCGCCTCGGCCGAGAAGAGACCGGAGCCGACGGGGTCGTCTTCGAGCACGTACACGGCCTGGATGTCGCCGCTTTCGAGCCGACTCTGTACGAGGGCTTCGTCGACGGGCAGGATGCCCAGCCGCTGGCAGCCCTGCGCGTTGGGCGTGCGGTCGTCGGTGCGGAGCCAGCCGTCGCCGTGGCCGGGTTCGATGTGGGGAATGTACACGGGCGTGTCGGCACCCAGCGCTTCGGCCAGGCGCTTGAGCAGATAGTTGTCTTCGACGGTGGCGTAGGCCGATCCCAGAAACAGGATGCGTTGGCCCTCAATGCCTGAAAGCAGGGCGGCTGCGCGGTCGTAGGCTTCTTCCCAGCTTACGCGCACCAGACGGCCGTCGCGGCGCACCTCGGGGCCATCCGGGCGGTTTTCGTTGAAGCGGTGATAGTCGAGCCGGTCTTCGTCAGGCAGCCAGTAGTCGTTGACGGCGGTGTTGGCCCGGGGGGTGATTTCGACAATCAGGTTGTCGCGCACCCAGTAGTAGCAGTTGGAGCCCTTTGCGTTGGTGATCGTGATCGACGGAGTGGCGCTCATCTCCCAGGGACGTGCTTTGAAGCGTGCATCAATGGAGGTGAGGGCACCCACCGGGCACAGGTCGATCACGTTCATGGAATACGGGTCGTCAAATTCCACGCCTGGTGGCGTGATGGGATAGTTTTTGACCCCGCGTTCGATAATGGTCAGTTGGTGGCTTTTGGAGATCTCGTCCGTAAAGCGGACGCAGCGCGTGCAGTTGATGCACCGCTCGGCGTCGAGCATCACGCGGGGGCCCAGCTTGACCCGCTTGGGCTTGTGTACCTTGAGAAATTCGAAGCGAGAGCCTTCCGGACCGTACTTGTAGGCTTGGTTCTGAAGCGGGCACTTGCCGGCCTGGTCGCAGATCGGGCAGTCGAGCGGATGGTTGATCAGCAGAAACTCCAGGTTATCACGCTGGGCGCGTGCGACCTTCTCGCTGGTGCGGTGCGTCTTGACGACCATCCCGTCGGCCATGTCGAGCGAGCAGCTCGTCTGGAGCTTGGGCATGAACTGGATGACGGGCTGGCCGTTTTCGTCCAACTTGGGTTTTCCGGTTTCCCGGTCGATCACCGGCATGCCCACTTCCACCAGGCACTGTCGGCAGTTGGCCGGGATCGACAGGGCCGGATGGTAGCAAAAGTGAGGTAGCTCGATGCCGTGGTCCAGGCAAAACTGAAGCAGTTTGGGCCGCCCTTCGAATTCGTAAACCGTGCCGTCTATGGTAATCCGGGGCATGGTGCGTTCAGGTTTGATCAATCAGTTGATGGAGCGCCGGACGATAATCTTTATAGACAACCAGGTCGTAAGCAAAATGGTTGAGCATGCGGTAGGCAAACAGAAAGACGCCCAGTCGGGCATAGCGGAAGCCCCAGTAAGGGGCTGAAAGCGACAGAAACGCGGTGGGAAAGAGTACGTAGTCGGGGAGTGGAATCCGAAAGATCGCCGCTACCAGCAAAAGCACGATGGCTAGAAAGCCGAAAATCATTCCTGCCATAGCCCAGGCACGATAACGGTGCAGTTGGGCCATACGCCGCTCGATAAAGTCCGGGTCCAGAAATCGGGGCAACTCCTCTCGGTTCATACGGAGGCCCACTTCGCCGAGATCAGGTAGCAGGACCCGCACCGTCTCCTCAAAAAGGAGATCGTTGAGCGAAGGTGGGTAGAAGGAATCTTTCTGCATGGCCTTTATTCGGTCGCGGTAGGTGCGACGTCGATCCCGGTAGGAATCAGGCTGGGTTTACACTTTGCTTCAAACTCCTCGCGGAAGCGCAGGATGGTATAGCGCACCGGCCAGGCCGCTGCATCGGCCAGGGCACAGACGGTGCGTCCTTCCATCTGATCGCACAGATCCAGGAGCAGGTCCAGGTCGCGCAGTCGGCCTTCGCCTTCGTCGATACGGGTGACAATGTTTTCCAGCCAACCGGTGCCTTCGCGGCAGGGCGTGCATTGGCCGCAGCTTTCGTGTGCATAAAAGTGGGTAACGCGCCGCAGCCAGGAGACCATGTCGGTGTCTTCGTCAAGTACGAGCAGTCCGGCCGTGCCCATCATCGAGCCGGCTTCTCGGAGCGATTCCGCATCCATCGTTACGCCGTCGATCATATCGGCCCGCAGGGGGGGCGTAGAGCTACCGCCCGGGATCACCGCCTTGAGCTTTTTGCCGCCGCGAATGCCACCGGCTACCTCGTAAATCAAGTCGGTGATCAACATGCCGGTGGGGTATTCATAGACGCCCGGTCGGTTAACGTGCCCCGAGATGCCGTAAAGGACCGGACCGGGATGGTTCGGCGCGCCGATCGATGCAAACCACTCACCGCCATTTCGCAGAATGAGCGGGACGTTTGCCAGTGTCTCCACGTTGTTGATCGTGGTGGGATAGCCCCACAGGCCGCGCTGGGCCGGAAATGGCGGTTTGATGCGTGGATAGGCCCGCTTGCCCTCGATCGATTCCATCAGGCTGGACTCCTCGCCGCAGATGTAGGCGCCGGCACCTTTGTGAATCACAATATCGGCCGAGAAGTCCGTGCCCATAATGTTCTGCCCCACATAGCCCCGGGCGTAGAGCTTTTCCAGCTCATGTTCCATGTGTTCAATCCACCGGGCAAACTCACCGCGCACGTACAGATAGCACGTGCGCACCGACATCGCATAGCAGGCGATCAGAATCCCCTCGAAAATCTGGTGGGGATTGAATTCCATAAGCTGGCGGTCTTTGAACGTACCCGGTTCGCTTTCGTCGCCATTGCAGCACAGAAAGCGAGGCCGGTCATCCACCGGTGGCATGAAGCTCCACTTCAGCCCGGTGGGAAAGCCGGCACCCCCCCGACCGCGTAGTTTACTCTTTTTGACCTCTTCGATCACCGCTTTGGGATCCCAGCGATCGGAAGTCAGCACTTCGCGCAGCGTCTGGTAGCCACCGTGCGCCTCGTAGACTTCCAGTCGGTGCAGATCTCGAATGGGTGGGAGTAACACCCGCTTGTAGTTCCGCCAGTCTCCAGCTTTGCTCTGGACTCCGTTTACAGCCATATGCACTGTAGGTTAAGCGCGTGGTTTGGGAAACAATCGAGCAACATCAAGGACGGCTTCGGGTAGCGCCAGCGGGGTTATCTGATCGTGCCGGGAAAGCGTCTGGCACACTTGGTAGGCATGGCCGCGGGGTTGTCGATAGACTTCGAGGGTAGTGTCGATCAGGTTGACGATCCAGTAGTCGGGGATGCCGGCACGGGCATAAAGGGTGGCTTTGCGCGTGCGGTCGAAGGCCAGCGAAGCATCGGCCACCTCCACCACCAGCACCGCCGTCGAAGGATGGGCCTCGACGTAATCGTCGAGCGTACCTTCGACGACGGCCACGTCGGGTTCCGGTTCACTGTAGGGATCCAGCGCCAGCGGCAACTGCACGCGGACATCGTATCGATCCAGTGGAAAAATGCTGCGTAGCGCTTCTTCGATATGTCGGATCGCCGCGGCATGCTGGCTGGACTGGGGGCTCATTTTTTGGAGGATTTCGCCGTCGATGAGTTCGAGGCGGGCGTCGGGGTCGATGAGTCCGACCTCGGCCAGTTTTTCGAAGGCTTCCCGTCGCCAGCGATATGTCTGCACCGCCTCCATCTGTCTTAGCGTGTGTGGTGGGCCACCGGGGGGGTACGGTACGACTCGACCGCTTCGGCGTCTGAGCGTCGGTTACCACCCAGCTCTGCTTCGTCCTGTGGTAGTGTGAGTGAAACGAAGGGGGGCAGCTTGCCCTGTTTCAGGTTTTCCAGCAATTGATCGACCTTTTCGGGCGTCAGGTTGTGGACATACGGTCCGTTGGATACTTGCAAGACCGGTGCCGATCCGCAAGCCCCCAGGCATTCGACTTCCTGGAGGGTAAACAGGCCATCCGGTGTGGTTTCGCCCTTGTGGATGCCCAGTTTTTCTTCCAAGTAGTGCAGGATGTCGTAGCCGCCGCACACCTGGCAGGAAAAGCAGGTGCAGACGTCCAGCACGTATTTGCCTTTTTTCTCCTTGTAGTACTGGGTATAGAAGGTAGCTACGCCGTACACCTGGGCATAGGGAATGCCCAGCTCGTCGGCTACCAGTTGCAGGACTTCCGGCGGTAGAAAGCCAAATTTTTCCTGCGCCAGCCAGAGCGTTTTCATGACCGCGCCGGCCGGCTCCAGGTACTGCTCCTTGAAGCGGGCAATTTTCTGTTTTTCCTCTTCGGTAAAGTACAACTGATCGGCCGGAATCTGCGGTTCCGGTTGCAGATCCGGCAGCGGGACCACCGGTTTTTTGATAAAATCAGCCATCGTGGCTTGTGGGTTTCGCGTTCATTTATCGGCTTCGCCCATGACCGGATCAATGGTGCCAATCAAGATTACCATGTCCCCGATCATGGCTCCTTCCATCATGTATTCGAGACCCTGCAGGTTGGAGAAGCTGGGCGCCTTGATACGCACGCGCCAGGGCTTGCCGGTCCCATCCGAAATGATGTAAAAGCCCAGCTCACCTTTGGGGGCTTCGATTGCGTGGTAGCTGTGGGCGCCTTTGGGGGGGCAGACGCCCACGTCGGTATAGAGGAAGTCGTGAATCATGCCCTCCATGGAATAGTAGACTTCCTCCTTGGAGGGATAGGCCAACTTGGCGTTATCGTTGCGGATGGGACCTTCAGGCAGCCGCTCCAGGCACTGACAGATGATGCGCACGCTTTCTTTCATTTCCTCCATCCGCACGAAGTACCGGGCCAGGCTGTCGCCTTCGGTACGGATGGGGATGTTGAAGTCCACTTCGTCGTATTTCAGGTAGGGCTCGAAGCGACGAATGTCGTAGTCAACGCCGCTACCGCGCAGGTTAGGACCTGTAACGCCCAGTTCAATGGCTTCCTCGGCGGTCAGCACGCCGATGCCTTCATTCCGGTCAATCCAGATTTTGTTGCGGTTGATGATTTTCTCCCAGTCGGCCAGCTCTCTGGGAAACTCTTCCACGAAGCGGCGGATCATGGCGATCGCCGTCGGCGACAGGTCGGAGGCCACGCCACCGATGCGGCTGTGGGAGACGGTGAACCGTGCACCGCACACTTCGTCGAAGATGTTGTAGATTTCTTCGCGGTACTTGAAGGCCCAGAGGAAGACCGATACGGCGCCGGCGTCCATCAGACCCACGCCCAGCCAGAGCAGGTGGCTGGAGATGCGGGCCAGCTCGCACATGATCATGCGAATCCATTGGGCTCGTTCCGGCACCTCAATGCCGGCCACCTTTTCAACGGCCAGGCACCAGGCCACGTTGTTGGAATAGGGCGACAGGTAGTCCATGCGGTCGGTGTAGGGCATGAACTCCTGGTACGTTTTGTGTTCGGCCACTTTTTCAAGGCCCCGGTGCAGGTAGCCCAGGTCGAGCACGCACTTTTCCATCACTTCGCCATCGAGCTTGACGATGCACCGGAGCACACCGTGGGTGGCCGGGTGCTGCGGCCCGATGTTGAGAATCATTTCGTGCTCAAGCGGGTCGGGCTCTCCGTCGCCGCCCGGTGGGCGGTGGCGTTCTTCCAGCCAGGCGTGTTTGGTCGCCAGGCGGCGGTAGATGGCCTCGTTATGGCGGGGCCAGAAATTGAACAGGCCCTGTCGGTCGGGTCCTACAAAACTGGGTGCGGTACTCATGGTTGTGGGTTGGGGAAGCTCAATGCTCGGAGACTTCCGCATCGGCCGGGGGTTCTTCGTACCCCGGCGGCGGGACGTACCCATGGGCGCGTGCGAAGGGATCGCGCGTCAGCGGCCCTCCCGGCGTCTGTGGGGGCAGCGGGAGCGAACCCGGAATGCCCAGCAGCGGAAATTCCTTACGCAAGGGATGATATTCAAAGTCTTCCGGCATGTACATGCGCCGCAAATCCGGATGTCCCTCGAAACGGATGCCGAACATATCGTAGCATTCACGCTCGTTCCAATTAGCTGCCCGATAGACGGACGTTACCGAGGGCACTACCGGATTTTCTTCGTCGACGCGAACCTTCAAACGAATTCGTTTGCGACGCTCGATCGATACCAGATTATAAAACACTTCAAAGCGTCCTTCGTCCGTGAAACGGTCGATACCGCCCAGATCGGCCAGGTAGTTGAAGCCCTGTTCTTCTTTTAGAAAGCGGCATACGTCCACGATGTAGTCGGCGCGGACGCGTACGGTATGCTCACCCGCATACAGCTCCACCTCCTCGATAACATCGCCAAAGCGCGCTTTCAACGCTTCTACCACGTCGGGGACGTAGGTGGTGGCTTTAGCATGGGGATTAAATTCGTCTCCGCGTGGCGGATCGACCGGCGTGAAATGAAACTTCAGCGCTTCAGGAGTTTTCGGACGGTCGCTTCCAGATCGTTCAGTCATGGCAGCTTTAACTCGACTTCAGGGGCCGATGGAGCACCTCTCGGACAACGGGCTCGTCGCCTTCCGGCGAAAGTACGTGGGGACGTACAGGAGGCGCAGCCGGGCGGGAATCGCCATGCACGTAGTCCTGCGCCACTGAGTACTCGTTACGAATCTTTTCCTGAATGTCCATCAGCGCATGTAGCACAGCTTCCGGGCGGGGCGGACAACCCGGGATATAGACATCGACTGGCAAGAAGTTGTCGACGCCCTGCACGACACCATAGCAGCGATGCATGCCACCGGTTGAGGCGCAGGCCCCCATGGCAATGCACCACTTGGGGTCAGGCATTTGGTCCCATACGCGCCGAATGGCATGGGCCATCTTGTAAGAGCACCACCCGGCTACGATCATCAGATCAGCCTGCCGGGGCGAAAAGCGCATCGCCTCACTTCCAAAGCGGGCCACGTCGTATTTGGGGCCGGCAAAGGCCATCATCTCGATAGCGCAGCAGGCCAGCCCCATCGGCATGGGCATGAGCGAGTTGGAGCGCGCCCAGTTCAGCAGCACGTCCAGCCGCGTTGTCAGAAACCCTTCACGAAGATCCAGCATGGGACAAATCGGTTCGTTACAACACCTCGGGCCGAACGGATTAAATGTGCCAGGGCAGGGGCTGTTTCGATCATCGGCTCAATCGAACTCCAGTCCGCCCTTTTTAATATCGTAGAGCAGGCCCACGGCCAGGATGATCAAGAAAAAGACCACGACCGCCAGTACCCCTACGCCGGCTCCCGCTTCCAGAAAATCCCGATAGCTGACTGCCCAGGGGTAGAGAAAAACGATTTCCACGTCGAACACGATGAAGATCATAGCGACCAGGTAGAACTTCACCGTGTAACGCTCACGCGCCGTGCCCACCGGGTCCATGCCACTTTCGTAGGGCATGCGCTTGACCGGGTTAGGGCGGTGCGGCCCCAGGATTTCTGCCAGCTTTAGCAGTGAAAAAGCCAGCCCGGCGGCCAGCCCGATCATGATAAACAGCGGAATAAAGTCGGTCAGCATGGCTGATGGCTTTGCCTGAACCTCTGCAAACGTTCCAAAGTACCGAAGGATAAAGGAATTCGTCAATGTTTGTCGGATTCTTTAAAAAAAGCGTTATTCCAACCCGACCCGTCGAAAGATTTCGTCCACATGGCGCAGGTGGTACTCCGGGTTAAACGCTTCATCGATTTCCTCGGGCGAAAGATACCGGGTGAGGGCCGGATGCTGGCGAACGATCTCATAAAACGGCCGCGCTTCGTCCCAGGCCTGCATGGCAGCCGGCTGTACCAGGTCGTAAGCAGCTTCACGACTCAGTCCTTTGTCGATCAGCATCAGCAGCAGGCGCTGGCTGTTGTAAAGGCCGAAGGTCAGCTCCATGTTACGGCGCATGCGTTGTGGATAGACCTGCAGCGTGTCGAGCACGTCGGCATAGCGGTGTAGCGCGTAGTGCACGAGCGTAGTAGCATCCGGCAGGATGACACGTTCGACGGAGGAGTGGGAGATGTCGCGTTCGTGCCAGAGGGCTATGTTTTCGTAGGCGGCAAGCATGTAGCTGCGCAACAGCCGAGCCACGCCTGTGATGTTTTCCGAAGCAATCGGGTTGCGTTTGTGGGGCATGGCCGACGAGCCTTTCTGTCCCTTTCCAAAGGCTTCTTCTACTTCACGTACTTCGCTACGCTGCAGGTGGCGGACTTCGACGGCCAATTGCTCCAGCGTCGCCCCGATCAGGGCCAGCACCGACAGGTAGTGCGCGTGGCGATCGCGTGCCAGCACCTGCGTGGAAATGGGGGCTGGCTTCAGGCCCAACTTTTCGCAGGTCAAGCGTTCTACTTCGGGGGGAATGTGCGCGAACGTGCCTACGGCCCCCGAGAGTTTGCCCACGCGCATTTCTTCGGCAGCGGCCACGAAACGGGCTCGGTTGCGTTGCATCATGTCGTAAAACAGGGCCAGCTTGAGCCCGAACGTCGTGGGTTCGGCATGCACGCCGTGCGTGCGGCCGATCATCAGCGTGTACTTATGCTCTCGGGCCCGTCGCGCCAGCACCTCCAGAAAATGGTCCAGTGCTTCCAGGATCAGCTCGTTGGCTTTTTTGAGGCGGTACGACCAGGCCGTATCCACCACGTCGGACGAGGTGAGGCCATAGTGAATCCAGCGCCGCTCTTCGCCCAGCGATTCACTGACGGCCCGCGTGAAGGCGACCACGTCGTGCCGGGTGATCTTTTCCAGTTCATGAATGCGCTGGATGTCGAAGCGGGCGTGCTGACGCAGCTTGGCTACGTCCTCTCTGGGAATGACGCCAATTTCAGCCCAGGCCTCGCAGGCGGCCAGTTCGACCTCAAGCCACGACTGGTACTGGGCTTCTTCGCTCCAGAGCTGCGCCATCTCAGGGCGCGTATAGCGCGCGATCATAGCGGTAGGGGTTGCTTGCGTGCACCTTCTACGAGGCTGGAAGTTAGGGACAAATGGCAAGGAGCGCCGCGAAAAACATTCAAAGGCTGCTGCGCTTGCTGCGCAGATATTTGTACAACAGGCGACGTGCCCGAAAGATGTGCGCTTTGACCGTACCGAGTGGCAGATGCAGCTCGGCGGCAATCTCTTCGTACGATTTTTCCTGCTGATGGCGCATAATGATCACGCGTCGGTACTTTTCGGGAAGGGCGTTAATGGCTTCTTGGATCAGCATGCGTCGCTGGTCTTCCACGATGTGGCGGTCCGGAAAGTAGGTCGTATCGGCCAGCTCGCGTTCAAGCGTGCCTTCTTTCGTCTGAATGGGCTCGTCCAGCGATAGGGTCTTGAGCTTTTTGCGACGCAGATAGTCGATGGCGTGATTGGTGGCGATCTTATAGAGCCAGGTCGAAAAGGCGTATTCGGTGGAGTAGGTGGACAGCGCCGTGAAAGCCTTGATGAAGGTCTCCTGCACGAGATCGTCCAGGTCGCGGGGATCGTGAACGATCCGGGCAATATGACGGCGCAGCGCCGGGCGGTACTTATCCATCAGGGCCTGATAGGCCGCTTCATCACCCTGTAGCGCTGCGGCCACGTAGGCCCGATCTTGTTCGCTGGAAGCGGAAGGAGGCGAAGACATGCGGCGCTTGCTATCCTGGCTCTTTAATTGCAAGATAGTAACGATCGCGTGTGAAAGAAAACAGGCCCATGCTGGATCAGCATAGGCCTGCTGTGTCGTAAGGCACGCAGGCGATTGTTTCGCCGAGAGCATATGGACCCGTACACATGGGGCACAACACGCTCCGGCCGATCGACTACTTTGTGCGTGGCCTACAGGGGGAGCACGTATGGCGGGCATTGGTTGCGGGCATCAACACGGCGATCCGCGCAGCCATCTTTTCGCTCGTTGCGCACACGTCAGCTATATGCACGACCAGTCGCTGCCCTTGTCGCCGTTGCCGGTAGCGCGGGCCGCTGGCAAGTTCGTCGTGCACGCAATGGGCTCCGTCGTGTCGTCCTTGATATTGGTTATTCTGGTAGCAGGACTTCACGGTGGCTTTTCAGTTTGCGTTGGTTAAGCACGTCATGGTGTTCGAAGTAGGCGGCCGCTTTTTTCGCCGAACAAGTGCGCGGGAGCCGCTACCGCATGTGCTGCTTGATGTTCAGTTTCGGGGTGTTGTTCGGGGAGGCCGTTGTTACCATCTCCAGTATGACAGCCATGCTCTGGAATGGAACCGAAGTAATGGGCGTACCCCTCCTGTCCGTGTGGTGGCTTAGCCTCGAAGCGCGTGCGACCACGGGCAACGCCAGGCCAGCCAGCGGTAATATTGTCCGCTACGCGCCAGCCGTCTCTGAAGAGCGCGGCTTTCCCGTCTTGATCGTGGTTGATTGTTCGTTGGCTCCAGTGAGAGGGCGTTCTTACCAGAAAATGCGTACAATGTAATCAGGCAGCAGCTTGCTCCTCAGTTGGAGGTACGGTCTAAGAGGGCTCGAATGCTTCCACAGAAACCAACTCGGTGGGGACGACTGGAAGCTGGCGCGTTTCCTTAAAGGTGCTCAGCACGATGCTGGTGATAGTGCCATGCACACCGGGCCACGACTGTATGCGCGAAAGCAGGCGTTCCAGCGTGGTCGTGTTGTGGGTGCGCACTTTAAGAATATGGGAGCCCTCCCCCGTGATGGAGTGCACCTCCAGCACCTCATCCAGGGCACAGGCGCGTCGGATGAACTCCGGATAGTGCTCCGAGCCATCCACGATCACCCGGATGAAGGCCGTAATGTCAAAATGTAGTCGTTTGTGGTCCAGCACAGCATGGTAACCGGTGATAACGCCGCGTTCCTCCAGTTTGCGCATGCGCTCACTGACCGAAGGAACCGACAGACCCACCTCTTCAGCAATGCGGTTGCGCTTCATGCGTCCGTGCTCCTGCAACAGCTCCAGGATACGGACGTCGATTTCATCGATGCGTTCTACCGCGCTCATTGTTTAATCCGTCAAGTTGAAGGTTAATTTGTTGAAATAAGTTTGGTTTGATCTGTTATCGCCTAAAAAATTATGTCGAATATGGAGAGGTTCCGGAAGATGTCGCGAAGATATCAATGTTTGGGAATCAAGGGCGGCCATGAGCTTTAAGTTAGAAAGTGGAGGCTATGGGATCCTGAGGCCAGGAATGGTGGTTGCTTTGCCCTGCAGCCGGGCCCGTAGCTCAGCGGTTAGAGCAGCGGACTCATAATCCGACGGTCGCAGGTTCGAATCCTGCCGGGCCCACGCCTCAGAAAGAACGCCCGGTGTTTGTACCGGGCGTTCTTTTGTTGCAGCGTTTTGCCGAAGGTCCCCCTGAACGTCAGGACTTGCGGGACACCTGGAGCCGTTTGAGGGTTTCATAAACTTCACGGTCGTGGCGGGCCGGGTCAACCTTTTCGAAAATGTGGGCGATACGTCCTTCAGGATCGATCAGGAAGGTAACCCGACGCGCGTAGCGTCCATTGTCGGCCAATACCTCGTAGGCCCGTGCAATCTCCCCGTGTACGTCGCTGATTAGATCAAAGGGCAGTTTGTACTCGGCCTTGAAGCGCTCCTGGGTTTCCAGATCATCGAGGCTGACGCCCAGAATGACCGCGCCCAGCGACTGAATCTTCTCGTAGGCGTCGCGCAGCGTGCAGGCCTGGGTGGTACATCCGGGCGTGAACGACTTGGGATAGAAATACAGGACCACCCACTGGCCCCGCAGATCGCGCAACCGGATCGTCTGATCCCCGGTGGCCTGGGCCTCAAAGTCGGGGGCAGGATCGCCCACCTTGGGACGGTCTGTGTCTCTTGCAGACAAGAAAAGAAGCAGGCTCAGCATCAGGGGCATCATGGCTGCTCAGGGGGTTGGTTGAAAGGATGTGTTCTACAAAAGCGTCTGCGGTCCATGGGTTTCCCTTCCATAAAAAAGCCGACCTGAGGGGCTCAGGCCGGCCTGCTGTTTAGAAGGTATTTACATGCTCTCGTTGAGCGTGCAGCACCCGGATTAACGCTACCCGGGCCAGTTGCTCCTGGCGGCGCGATCCGTGGTCTCGCAGGTACGCCATAGCGGCCGGGGTCCCCATGGTGATCAGCGCCGCCCGCGCTAAGGTACGGTTGACCTCGCTGAGAGCCTGCACGTAAGCACGAACCAGCGCCTGAAACAGATAGTCTACAGGCAGGTATTCCCGATAGAAGACCATGAGGTAGATGAGGTTTTCAAGACCGATCTGCTGAATGGCCACATTCGGACTGTTTATGTTTACCGCTGCCTGCAGGGCAACCCGGTGCCACCAGTCCGCGCCATTGTCGGCGAACCGATCCTGAGCGGAAACTGCCAGGGGAGCCAGTATCAGGGTGCCGATCAGCAGAATCAGCGCGCGTCCAGATACATTTTTACACATAACACGTCTCCGTTTGGTTGGAAAAAATCCCGGAGACCCACTGCACAAGCTGGATCTGCAGGTCCTGTGGTGGTCTATTTATTATTTTCCGTTGAGCACTTGCAACCAGCGATCGCGGGCTGCCAGTTGTTCGGATCGAGTGGCGTGGCCGTGCACGTAGGCGCGGGCCTCGTCGGCGTCGAAGCTGAGCAGAGTGGCCAGGGCCAGGATGCGCCGGTCATCAACCGAACGTTCATACAGACGAACTACCGCATCAAAAAGCCGGGTGGTAAGCGGCACGTCGTGTCGTCTTCTGGCAGCATCCAGCGTCTGACGCAGGCCCCATTCCTGTAGATGAGGGTATGGAGAATTAAGGGCTACCAGTATCTGGTTGAGGTGACAGGAGACTGCTTTTGTATCACCCTGTGCGGGAGTCGGTCCGGCGCGTATGCTTGTGGGCAGGGTTGCAAGTAACCCGAGGGCCATAAAAATGTACATTTTCATCGTCTCATACAAAGTTTGGTCAATGGATTAGGTAAGCCTACGGAGGGGGGTACTTAAAGTTGCCGGTTCGTATGTGAATACGGCGCCGACTTAGCGAAAGGCGGCAGGAAGCGTTAAATTGAAGATAAAACCTTGTGGACAGGAGACGGTGGTTGACCTGCGCGTTTTAGAAACCGACGTGCGGTACGTCGCCGGAGTCGGACCGCGTCGGGCTGCGGTGTTAGCCCAGGCCGGCGTCCACACGGTGCGCGACCTGCTGCATTACTTCCCGCGGCGCTACCTGGACCGTTCGACGATCGTTCCGCTCCGGCGTCTGGATGAACGTCTGGGGGCGGTAACGGTCGTAGGGACCGTACGCGTGGCCGGGATCGTCGAAGGCAAAGGCCGCAAGCGGTTTGAACTGATTCTGGAAGATGAAAGCGGTGGCCGGCTGAAGTGCGTCTGGTTCAACCGTCTGAGCTGGGTCTCAAAGGCGTTCAAGCCGGGAGACCGCGTGGCCTTTCACGGCAAGGTGCAGCGCTTTGGCTATACGTTTTCGATGACGCATCCCGATTTTGACCGGCTGGACGGCGAGGGCGCGGCACTGGCCACCGGTCGCATCATTGCGCTGTACCCGGGCGGGGCAGCCCTTGAGAAGGTCGGCCTGACCAGTCGCACCTTTCGACGCATCCTGTACACATTCTTCAAGCAGCATGGGCTGAAGCTTCCGGAAATTCTGCCCGCGTGGATCCGCACCCGTTACGACCTGATCGATGGGCGCGTGGCACTGCGCGCTGTGCACTTTCCGCGCAGCCAGGCCGAGCTGGCCCGCGCGCGCGAGCGGCTCAAGTTCGAAGAACTGTTCTTTATTCAGCTCATGCTGGCCCGCACGAAGCAGATCCGGCAGGCAGTGGCCGGTCCGCGCTTTGGCCCACCAGGCGAACGCTTCCATCGCTTCCTGAACGAGGTGCTCCCCTTCGAGCTGACCGGTGCGCAAAAGCGGGCCCTTGATGACATTATCCGAGACACCACCTCGGGCCTTCAGATGAACCGGCTGATCCAGGGCGACGTGGGCAGTGGCAAAACCGTGGTGGCCATGGCCGCCATTCTGCATGCCGTGGACAATGGCTACCAGAGTGCTTTCATGGTACCGACCGAAATTCTGGCCGAGCAACACTACGCGAACATGCGTCGCTACCTGGATCCGCTGGGGGTCGAGGTGCGGTTGCTGCTCGGCGGCCAGCGCAAATCGCTCCGGGAAGAAATCCTGGCCGATCTGGCCGAAGGGCGCGCGCACGTGGCTGTGGGCACGCATGCGGTGATTCAGGAGACCGTACGGTTTCACCGACTGGGCCTGGCGATCGTGGACGAGCAGCATCGCTTTGGCGTGGTGCAGCGGGCCGAACTGTTCAACAAAGGCGAAAACCCGCACATGCTACTCATGACGGCCACGCCGATTCCGCGTTCGCTGGCCATGACGCTCTACGGCGATCTGGACGTATCGATCATCGACGAGCGGCCGGCTGGCCGTAAACCGGTGATTACCTGGATCCGCTCGGAAAAGCGACGGGGAGAAGTGTATGCTTTCCTGAAGGAGCAGCTCCGGCAGGGACGCCAGGCGTACGTAGTCTATCCGCTCGTTGAAGAAAGCGAGAAGATGGATCTGCAGGATGCGGAAAATGGCTACCGGCGACTCAAGGAGCTGTTTCGCCCCTACCGGGTGGACCTGATCCACGGCCGCATGCTCCCCTATGAGAAGGAAGAGGCCATGGAGCGCTTCAAAAATGGGGAGACCGACATCCTGGTGGCCACTACGGTCATTGAGGTAGGGGTGGATGTGCCAAATGCCACAGTCATGATCATTGAACATGCCGAACGGTTCGGGCTCAGTCAGCTCCACCAGCTCCGGGGGCGTGTCGGGCGCGGAGCCGAACAGAGCTACTGCATTCTGATGGTGGACCATCGGCGCACGGCCGAAGCGGAAGCGCGTCTGCAGGTGATGGCTGAAACGGACGATGGTTTCAAGATCAGTGAAATGGACCTGAAGCTACGAGGAGCTGGCGATTTCTTCGGCACGCGCCAGAGCGGATTGCCGGACCTGAAAATTGCCGACATCACGCAGGACCAGCCTATCCTGATCAAAGCCCGCGAGGCCGCCTTTGAACTGATTCGCCGCGATCCGAATCTGGAAGCCCCGGAGCATGCCGTGCTGCGGGCCTATTACGACCGATTTTATGCCAGTCAGTCCTTGGGATTTGCCCGGGTGGGTTAATCCGACCGGATGCGCATGAGGCCTTCCTGGACGACGGCGGCCACGAGCGTGCCGTCGCGCTGGAAGAACAGCCCGCGGTTCAGCCCCCGCGCACGGGCGGCCACGGGGCTTTCCATGGCAAACAGCAGCCACTCGTCGGCGCGAAAGGGGCGGTAGAACCACATGGCATGGTCCAGACTTGCCGCCTGCACGTGAGGCTGCAGAAACGACAGGCCATGCGGCAACATAGCCGTGCCCATGAATCCAAAATCCGACGCATAGGCCAGCACGCTCTGGTGCAGGGCAGGATCATTGGGCGGCAGACTGCCGGCCGCACGGATCCATACATGACGCCGGGGCGGACGCTTTTCGGGAAAAAGCAGATGAACGGGCTCGACCGGCCGTATTTCAATGGGACGCTCGTGCAATAGGAACGGGCGAAGCACTTCGGGTACCTGCTCGGCCAACTGGCGACGCAGTTCGGCCTCGGAGATCAGCTCTTCCGGAGGCGGCACCTCGGGCATGGAATCCTGATGCTCTACCCCGGACTCTTCGATCTGGAACGAAGCGGACAGGTTGAAGATCGGGCGGCCATGCTGGATGGCCGTGACGCGGCGCGTGGTAAAGCTCCGTCCATCACGCAAGCGCTCCACCAGGTAAACGATCGGCGCGTTGGGGTCGCCGGGCAGAATGAAATACGCATGCAGGGAATGAATCTGCCGTTCCGGAGGTACCGTGTAGGCAGCCGCGCGCAGCGCCTGACCGAGCACCTGGCCCCCAAACACCGTGGGACTGCCGATGTCGCGGCTGGGTCCCCGAAAGATGTTTTCCTCGATGCGCTCCAGATTGAGCAGGTGCAGCAGATGATCAACCGGTTCGCTCATTGGCATCGCATTTCGTTTTAGTGAACATAACTGCCTGCGTTCACGTCGATCGTGCAACCGGTGGCATGATCGGCCAGTCCACTGGCCAGCAGTACCACGAGGGGCGCCAGGTCTGCCGGTTCGGTCAGCCGTTCCAGGGCAATATCGCCCAGCGCGATTTCGGGACCATATCGGTCGATAAAATCCTGGGCCATATCGGTGCGCGTGAAGCCGGGCGCCACCACAAAGGCGCGAATGCCGGCGCGGCCCAGCTTCGGGCTGCGGGCGATGGAACGCGTCAGCGCTACCAACCCTCCTTTGGAGGCAGCATAGGCCATGTACTCGGGCGTGTCGCCCCGAAAAGCCGCGCGTGAAGCGATGTTAATAATGCGCCCGCCACCCTGCTTCAGGAATTGCTGAATCGCCAGGCGGCAGAGCAACTCCGGCGCCCGCAGATTGACCGCCATGGTGCGCTCCCAGACTTCCTGCCACGTTTCAACCGGGGTGTCCAGTTCGGCGCCGAGTGCCACGCCTGCATTGTTGACGAGTACGTCGAGGCGGCCATAGGCGGCCAGCACGTCGTCGAACAGGCGCTGACAGGCGGTTACATCGGCCAGGTCGGCTGCGAACGCACGGGCATCATGGCCCAGGCGGGCAGCAAGCGTCTCGGCTGCTTCGCGACTGCGGTGGTAGTGCACCGCCACCGTTGCACCGGCGCGAGCCAATCCTTCGGCCAACGCCTGACCGATCCCTCGGCTGGCACCGGTTACCAGCACGATGCGTCCGTGCAGATCAATGGTCCAGGCCATGGCTCACCGGATCAGGATTGCGTGTCGGCGCAATCTACAAGGTAGTGCGCTTTTTCTCCAGCCCTCCATGTCGTACTTTAGAGAAAAGTAGCGATAATCACGATGCGGCAGCTCATTCTGGGCGGACTGCTGCTGATCGGGTTGGGAGGATGCAATCCATTTGCGCCTGCGCTGGAGGAGGGCGATCCCTTTGCCGCGCTCGTGGGTGATCCGCGTACGATCGAAGGCTTTTTCCAGAATTTTAAAACTGCCTATGAGCTGCGCGATATCAGTCTGTACGAGCCGCTGCTGGACTCAGCTTTTGTGTTTATCTTTTATGATTATGACGCGCAGGTAGAGCGGCAGTGGGGATTTTCGCAGGAGCTGGAGGCTACGCGGCGGCTGTTTCTGGCCACGAGTGCTATTCAACTTCAGTGGAATCAGGTGTTGATGCAGGAGGTCTTCGACGGGGGGCGGCAGGCACGGGTGGTGCGTTCGTTCAACCTGCTGGTGACGCTGGAACAGGGGAGTCTCTTCCGGAGCAGCGGTAACGTCAATTTTTTGCTGGTGCGGTCCGATACCCTTTCGCCGTGGCGGTTACGTCGCTGGCGCGACGAAAGTGAGCTCTAAAAACAATAAACAAAGCCCCGATGCATGCGCATCGGGGCACTACGCCATTCACGAGGCTTGTCAGAACGCCAGGGTCAGGTCGAAGAAGAAGACACGACCGGGTTCAAGAATGCGGCGACCGGTGAACGGATTGCGTGCATTCAGATGATCGGCATAAGCCGTATCGGTCAGGTTCTGTATGCCGCACTGAAGGCGCCACTGCCGATGGAGGCGAACGCCGGTCTTCAGGTCCACCGTAGTATAGCCATCGGTAGGCGTTTCGCCGCGACTGATAGCTACGCGTTCCTGACGAGTTACCTGGTGGAAAATGACCTCGGCAAAGAAGCGGGTTGAAGGCTCGTAGCGGAGGCCGAGGTCCAGGCGGGGTGGGGCTATGCCAAAGGCCGGCTCGTTACGCGTCTCGTCGCGGCCCCAAAGGTAGCTGCCCGCTGTAGTGAGCGTCAGTGCATATGGCAGGCGCACTGCCAGCATGGCTTCGCCACCGTAGAATGTGGCGGTACCGTTTACGTACCGGAAGACGGTAGGCGGACTCAACGGTAGCCGTCTGGGCAGGTCGGTGGCTTCCATCGTGATGTAGTTGTCGAGACGGCGTGCGAACAGGTTCAGCGACAGGCTCCAGCCTGGCTGCGTGGTCTCCAGCCAGAAGTCGGCCTGCGTGCTGCGCTCAGGCCGCAGATCCGGATTGCCTACAAACTCGGCGCTCATCTGGGCTTTGCTGGCAGGTAGGCGGTCCGCATAGCGTTCGGTAGCATCGGCTGTGCGCACGGCCGAGCCTATGCCGAGGGCCGCGCTCCAGCGCGGATGAGGTAGCCAGCTTACCGTCAGAGCCCCGCTCAGGTTGAGCTCGCGGGCCGTCAGGTTGGTCGCCACGTGGTCCCGAAAGAAAGCGCTGGCCGTGTCGGCCCGAGCGTTGACCAGGTCGAGTCGGGTGGTAGCGGACACCTGCCAGCGGGAGGCCGGGCTATGGGTCATGCGGGCGAAAAAGCCGAGGTCCGTGATCCGAGCCTGTGGCCAGACCAGGTCTTCGAACAGCAACTGGCCGGTGTCGCGACGGCGAATCCAGCGCGTCGCATTCCGATAGGTGTGGTACATATCGATGCCGATCTCCAGTTCGTCGGCAAAGCCTGGGGTCAGCGTCAGGGCCAGACGGCCGCCGACGACGTCGATGCCTGAGTCGATCTGGACATCGAGAGCAAACGGTGGCATACGGTCGGGGTCGGGTTTGGCTGTCGGCTTGCCATCGTTATCCATGCCGTGATCGACGGCATTGTAGTAGGCCTGTACGTCCAGCGCACGCAGCAGGCCGTTGGGGAACGTGCGCTGCAAGGAGACTGAGAGCGCGTAGGCATCGAAGAAGTCAGCGTTCAGGATGAGTCCGGGATAGTCCAGGTCGCGCTGTGCCTGGTAGCCGGCGGCAACGACCAGGCGAATGTCAGGCGCCGGTAGATAGCCGAGCTTCAGGCGCACTTCTTGGGAGCGAAAGTCAGCCGGGATGCGCGAGCCGTTGCCTGCCCGATAGTCGCCGCCCCGCCGCCAGGCCATCTGCGTTAGCAGCCCCCAGGCTCCCTGCCGATAGCCGAGCTGGAGCCCGTTTTCGAAGGCCTGCAGGTTGGTGTCGTAGCCGACGTGTAGCCGGCCCTGCAGGCGCCCGGAGGCCAGCGTGCGCAACCCGCGCGTTTCGACGCGAATGGCGCTCAGGTTGCCAGCACCCCACGTCAGCGCATACGGGCCTTTCACGACCTCCATCGACTGGATAAGGGTAGGGTCGAAATGACTCATAGGAGAATCCATACGGGCCGGTCCGGCCGGAAAAAGCCGTGAACCATCCAGATAGACGCCCACTTCGGTTTCACGCAGGCCCCGAATAACCGGGTCAAGGCCAAGAGGCCCCCGTCGCACGGCCGCCAGGCCGGGCAAGACGCGGAGGAGCTCGCCAGCGTCGCGTGGATTGGCTTCGCGCACGGCCGCCTCCTGTAGCTGGGCCGTGGGGGAGAGGTCCGGCCGCAGGGCTGTCACCTGAATACCTTCCAGTTCGAAGCTAACAGGTTGCAGCAAAATTGGCACAAATACGGTGTCGTCGGCCGCCAGATCGACTGAACGCCGGGCCGTCTCATAGCCTACAAATCGTACCGAGACCGTGTAACGGCCGCCTGCCAGGTGCAGCGTAAACAGACCGGCTGCATCGGTAGTGGTGCCGTAGGCCATACTGTCGACGAGCACGTGCGCGCCGGGTAGTGGCGTGTACGTCTCAGCATCGAATACCTGTCCAATCAGCACGGCCTGTTGCGCCCGGACAGAGAGGGACAGACCAGAAAACAAGCATAGGATTCCAAATAAAAACAGATTACGCATGGTTTTTTCCTCCCCTGTAGGTGGATGAAAGCCCGAAACCGCAGTGCGTCGTCTCTCCGCACACGATAGGTTGTGCGGAACGGGCTTTCATCTGGGAGGATGAAAGATGTCGGTGATGGGACGAAATGCAAAAGGAGAAGCGTCGGATAACGCAAGCGGCCCCGTAGAAGGAGGAGAAGGCAGCGTTGGTCCGGTGGGCAGGGGACCATAAGGCATTGAAGGGCCACCATTCAGGGCCTTGGCATCCTCGTGACAACGTTGCCAGAGCGGGGTGCTGCCGTACTCGTGACAGATGCAGTGCGGGCGCTTGTGGGGACAGGCCATATGATGGCAGCCAGGACCCTGACCGTCGGGTGTTCGCAACGCGGTCCAGGGGAATACGGGGCCCAGCAGCGCTGCGCTCAGCACGAGTGTAAGCAAGTGATATGTACGCGTGCGCGTCCGCATAACGCTCGTAACGGCTATAAAAAGGAGTGAAAAATCCCTTTTAAAGGCAAGTGAGCTCTGCTAACTCCCCGTGAAAAGCCCGTGCAGCTTTGATCAACGGCACTTCGGGGCGTTTCATTACGTATCAGAGCCAGCTCATTAGGCCTTCGTAGACTTTGTGCATGCCATGACAGACCAGGCTTTATCCTACGTCGATACTCATTTTGCCCGTTTTGTTGAGGAGCTCAAGGAGCTGCTGTGTATTCCGTCGATCAGTACCGATCCGGCCTATGTTGCCGAAGTGCGCCGGGCGGCCGACTGGCTGGTCGATCATCTGCGGGCGCTGGGCTTTCCGGAAGTGCGGCTTTTCGATACAGAAGGGCATCCCATCGTTTATGCGGCCTACATGGTGGAAGCGACGCGTCCGACTGTGCTGGTCTATGGGCACTACGACGTGCAGCCACCTGATCCGCTGGAGCTGTGGACGACGCCGCCCTTTGCGCCGGAGATTCGTAATGGCGCTATCTATGCGCGAGGTGCCAGTGATGACAAAGGGCAGCTCTTTATGCACCTGAAAGCGGCCGAGGCTTACCTGAAAACGGCCGGTACGCTTCCGATCAACCTGAAATTTTTGCTGGAAGGCGAGGAGGAGTCAGGCTCGGTGCATCTGGCGCCGTTCATCAAGGCGCATCAGGAGATGCTGGCAGCCGACGTGGTGGTGATTTCCGACACGGCTATGTTTGCGCCCGGGGTACCGTCGATCACCTACGGGTTGCGCGGACTGGCTTATGTGGAGGTAGAGCTGACCGGTCCAAGTCGTGATCTGCATTCGGGGGTCTATGGCGGGGCGGTTGAAAATCCGGCCAACGTGCTGGCCCGGTTGATTGCTGGCCTGCATGACGAAAACCATCGGATCACCATCCCGGGCTTTTACGACAACGTGCGTCCGTTGACCGAAGAAGAACGCCGCATGTTTCGAGAACTGCCTTTTGACGAGAAAGCCTGGATGGAAGAGATTGGCGTGTCGGCGGTTCGCACGGAAGCAGGCTATTCGATTCTGGAAGCCATTACGGCGCGGCCGACACTGGACGTGAACGGCCTCTGGGGGGGCTATCAGGGTAGAGGTGCCAAGACGGTACTACCGGCAAAGGCCGGTGCCAAGATTTCCATGCGTCTGGTGCCGGATCAGGATCCGGACGATATTGTCGAGAAAACACGGCGCTATTTTGAACAGCATACGCCGCCCACCTGCAAGCTACGCTTCACGGCCCTGCATGGCGGTCATCCTGTACTGGTCGATACGCGGCATCCGGCCATGCAGGCAGCCGCTGAGGCCATGGCCCGTGTGTTCGGACGGCGTCCCTACTTTACGCGAGAGGGGGGCTCTATTCCCGTGGTCGCCGACTTTAAACGGCTGCTGGGGCTGGACAGTGTGCTGATGGGCTTCGGGCTGAATTCGGATGCGATTCATTCGCCAGATGAACACTTCGGGCTGGACCGCTTCCGGCAGGGCATTGAAAGCATTGTGCATTTTCTGGAGCTGTTTGGTCGGCGGCAGACTGCGTGAAGCGATCGCAAGCTGGGAAACAAAAAATTTCAAGCGCCGGTTTGGACGTTCAGCTTGATGCAAGCCAACCGAGATAGGAACAGCGACTCCATGGCAAAGCACGGCGTCAGATGATCTTCGTAGCGCTGGGTGATACCGAAGCGATCGGGGCAAACTGCTATTTTGTGAAACTGGACGGGACGGGACTTGTGCTCGACGTTGGGGTCGATCCCAACGAAGAAGGCCCCGAGAGCCTGCCGCGCTTTGACCTGATCCATAAAAATCCAGACTGGTATATTGACCACGCCATTGTCACGCACGCGCATCATGACCACATTGGGGCGTTACCGGTCCTGTTGCGCGAGTTTCCGCATGTGCTGGTGCACATGACGCGCGTCACGCGCCAGCTGGCCGATCTGCTGCTGCCCGCCTCGGCGCGGCTACAACGTCGCAGGATGCAAGAGGGACGCTCAAGCTATGGACCGCTTTTTGACGAAAAGCAACTGGAAGGGTACAGCTATCTGTACCTGACGCATGAGCCAGGACAGGACTTCAGCGTGACGGGACTGCGGGGACGTGCGCCCGTGCGTGCTCGTTTCTATCATGCCGGCCATGTACTGGGGGCCGCCGGCGTGCTTTTGACGCACGAGGAGGCAGGACAGCGCCAGCGTGTTTTCTATACGAGCGACACAAACATGCGGGCGCAGGCGATCATCCCCGGGGGTGATTATCCAGAAGAGCCTGTCGACGTACTCATTCTGGAATCAACGGCCGGGGCCGATCCCGAGGCCGAACGTACCACGCGACGTCTGGAGGAAGAACGCTTTGGCGAGGCGGTGCGGCGCGTGCTGGAACGGGGAGGAAGTGTGCTGGTGCCAGCGTTTGCACTGGGCCGGGCCCAGGAGGTGCTGGCCGTGATCGACCGGCTCAAGCGCGAAAACGTGTTGCCAGCCGACGTGCCGGTTTATACGGCCGGAACGATGCGGGCCATTGCTGATCTGTACGACCGCACGCGCTTTGTGACCCCGCGCCTTGATCCATCGTTTGAGGTCTTTCGCGTTGAACAGCGGCGGTTACCTCGACGTCTGGAAGCTGTGCGTGAGGCCCTGGCAGAGCCCGCCATCTATGTGCTCAGTAGCGGAATGATGTTTGAGCGATCGCTGTCAAACCGAATGGCACAGCTTCTGGTGGAAGACGAGCGACACGCGATCTTTCTGGTAGGGTTTGCCAAAGAGGACTCCCCGGCCGGACGGTTGCTGGAAGCGGCAACAGCCGGCGCCGAAGCCGTGGTCCTTGATGAACAGCAAGGCCCTCAACCGCTTCGCTGTGAGGTGGCCCGCTTCCGCTTCAGCGGACACAGCCATCGACGTGATCTGCTTCGGCTGGTCGAGCACCTGAAGCCCCGTCATGTGATTCTGGTGCATGGGGACGAAGATGCCCGTGAGTGGATGGCAGACAATATTCAGTTTTTTTATCCAGAGGTTAAGGTATGGCTGCCGCAGTCCGGTGAACCGCTGGAGTTATGAGACGGCTGGCTTAGCGTAATCAGGAGGTGCCTGGTCTATGGAAGCCCCGCTGCATCCCATCCGCTCTTTTCTCTCGACCGAGCGCCTGGAAGAATTTGCCGTCCGGTTGCGTCCTCATCTTCGCGGCGCCCTCCATATGGATCCGATGACGCGTGCGCTTTACGCAACCGACGCCAGCATCTATCGGATGGAGCCCGTGGGAGTGCTGTTGCCAGCGCATGCCGATGACGTGCAGGCCGCGTTGGAAATGGCGCAGGCATTCGGTATTCCGGTGCTGCCGCGCGGAGGCGGGTCGTCGCTGGCCGGACAGGCGGTGAACGAGGCGCTGGTGATTGACTTTACGATGCACCTGCACCGTATTCTGGAAATCAACGCGGAAGAACGCTGGGTGCGGGTGGAGCCGGGATGTACGCTGGAGCAGCTCAACAAAGCGCTGCAGCCCTATGGCCTGATGGTAGGACCCGACCCGGCCAGCGGGGGACGTGCCACGCTGGGCGGAATGCTTGCCAATAACGCGACGGGTGCCCACTCCATCCTGTATGGCAACATGATCCGGCACGTGCGTGCAGTGCAAGCCCTACTGGCCGATGGTACGCCCGTGCGGTTCGAGGCGCTGACGGCCGATGCCTGGGCTGAACGCATGCGCCGACAAGACCCCGAAGGGCGGCTTTATCGAGAACTGGATACGTTGCTGCGGCGGAAAGGTGATATTATTGCACGCGACACGCCCCGGCACTGGCGACGCAACAGTGGCTATCGGCTTGAATACCTGCTGGATGCATCCAGTCGTAACCTGGCGCAATTACTGTGTGGTAGCGAGGGCACGCTGGCCGTTGTAACCGAATTGACCGTCAACCTGGTGCCTCGTCCGAAGCAAACCGCACTGGGCGTCGTCCACTTCCGCACACGTGCTGACGCCCTCCGAGCGGTAACGACCATTCTGGAAACGGGCCCTTCGGCTATTGAACTGTTCGACGGGGTGGCTATCGAGGCAACGCGACGGGCACCGGGCTATGCCCCGCGTCTGGCGACCTTTATTCAGGGAACGCCGGGCGCCGTGCTGATTACGGAATATTTCGGTGAGACCGAGGCAGAGCTGGGGCACAAACTGGACGCATTAGCAGCAGCGCTGCAGCGGACCGGTCAGGGCTATGCCATCGTGCGGGCGCTGCAACCTGAGCACATTCAGAACGTCTGGAGCGTCCGCAGTGAAGGGGTGGGGCTGGTCATGGGCGTCAAAGGCGATCATAAGCCGATTCCGATCATTGAAGATGCCGCCGTACCGGTCGAGCACCTGGCCGATTACGTGGCCGATCTGGAGCGCCTGTTCCAGGAAACGAACACGCAGGCGGTCTTCTACGCGCACGCCTCAGCGGGCTGCCTGCACATTCGGCCGTTCATCAACACCAAAGATGCCCACGAAGTGGAAAAAATGCGGGAGATTGCCGTCGGCTCCATGGAGCTGGTCAAAAAATACGAGGGGGTGCTTTCCTCTGAGCATGGCGACGGCATTGTGCGGGGATGGCTGAACGAGGCTTTTCTGGGACCGGAACTCTGTGAAGTGTACCGGCAACTCAAACAGATTTTCGATCCAGACGGTCTGCTCAATCCGGGCAAAATCATCGATACGCCCCCGATGACAGAAAATCTACGGATGGGGCCTACGTATCATACCATTGAGCTGATTGAGGAGCTGGACTGGTCGGAAGAGGGAGGCTTCGCACGGGCCGTCGAGCAGTGCAATGGCAACGGAGCCTGTCGGAAGCTGGAAAGTGGGGTTATGTGCCCCAGCTACATGGTCACGCGTGATGAGCGGCACACGACGCGGGGGCGGGCCAATGCGTTGCGAGCGGTCATGTCCGGAGCGCTGTCTATTGAGGAGCTGACGGGGCCGGCGCTCTACGAGGTAATGGACCTGTGCGTACAGTGCAAGGCGTGTAAGACCGAGTGTCCCTCGAACGTGGACATGGCCAAGATGAAAACCGAGTGGCTGGCTAAATACTGGGAAGCGAACGGTGTGCCGTTGCGCGCGCGTCTGTTTGCTTATCAGCCCCGGCTGGCTCGCTGGATCGGAGGTGGGTGGAAGGCACGTCTGGTCAATAGCGGATTGCATCACCCGCTGGTGCGCTGGATGATGGACCGAGTGCTGGGCATCAGCGCCCGACGCAAGCTACCCGCCTTTGCGTCTGAGCCGTTCACCCGCTGGTTCCGAAAACAGCCGCGAACAAGCGAAGGGCCGCCTGTCGTACTCTTTGCCGATACCTTTAACAATTATCACCATCCCGAGATAGCGCGAGCAGCAGCCGAATTCTTCTGGCATCTGGGGCTGCAGGTCGTGGTGCCTGACGAACGGGCCTGCTGTGGACGTCCGCTTATCTCCAAGGGGTTGATCAGTGAGGCCCAGCAACAGCTACTTGATGCGTTGGAACGGCTGTATCCCTATGTGGAACAGGGGTGGCCAATTGTCGGGCTTGAGCCAAGCTGTATTCTGACTTTCCGTGACGAGTTGCTGAGCCTGTTGCCAGGCGATCCACGTGCACGCGCTCTGGCGCACAGTGTGCTTACCTTCGAAGAATATGTGGCACGGCTGGCGGACGAAGGAAAGCTCAGCAACGTGCACTGGCAGCAGAAGCCGCGGCGAATTCTACTGCATGGCCATTGCCATCAGAAGGCGCTGGTCGGTACCGAGGTGGCGGCCCGAGTGCTGTCGTTGCCGCCTGGCTACACGGTCGAGGTGCTCGACACCAGCTGTTGTGGCATGGCCGGCGCCTTCGGGTACGAAAAGGAACACGTGGACATTTCGCTGAAGATGGCCGAGCGGCGGCTGGCGCCGGCCGTGCGGGCGGCTGACAACGGCACACTCATTGCAGCCTCGGGCACCTCGTGTCGTGCGCAAATAGAAGACACCACGGGACGGCGTGCGCTGCATCCGGCCGAGATTCTGCGACAGGCGCTGGCCTGAATTCACGGCAAGGCGACCGTAGGATTTCGGCGAGATTTTCCTCGGAAGCGCTTTTTTCTAATCAAGTTCGGATTTATATTGAACCCACACCAAATGATCAGAAACCAGCCATGCAACTGCCAGAAGCTACCGTAGAAGAGCAGACGTACTCCTTCTGGGAGCAGGTCAATCGCATGTTTGATCGGGCGGCGGCCTATACCCAGCACCCTCCGGGATTGCTCGAACAGATCAAAGCCTGTAACAGCGTCTACCGGATGGAATTCCCCATCAAACGCGATGACGGTTCTATCGAGGTAATTCAAGCGTATCGGGCCGAACACAGCCATCACAAGCTGCCGACCAAAGGGGGTATCCGGTACGCTGAAAATGTCACCGAAGACGAGGTGATGGCCCTGGCCGCCCTGATGACCTACAAGTGCGCCATCGTGGACGTACCGTTTGGCGGCGCCAAGGGCGGGGTTAAAATTGATCGGCGCAAGTATAGTGAGACCGAGCTGGAGCGGATCACGCGCCGTTATACGTACGAACTGCTCCGCAAGAATTTTATCGGGCCGGGTGTGGATGTCCCGGCTCCGGATTATGGGACTGGGCCTCGGGAAATGGCCTGGATTCTGGATACGTTCAATTCATTTTCTACCAATCCTCTTGAAGCACTGGCCTGCGTGACCGGTAAGCCCGTGGGACAGGGAGGCGTACGGGGTCGTAAGGAAGCTACCGGACGCGGCGTATTCTTCGGCGTGCGGGAAGCCTGTAGCGTAGTTGAAGATATGGAAGCCCTGGGGTTGCAGCCAGGCCTTTCCGGCAAGACGGTGGTCGTGCAGGGACTGGGCAATGTAGGCTATCATGCCGCCCGCTTTCTTGCTGAAGGGGGCGCCGTCCTGGTGGGGCTGGCCGAAATCGAAGGCGCCATTTACAATCCGGACGGGCTTGACCTGGAGGCCGTTATGGAGCATCGGCGGCGTACCGGTTCGATTTTAAACTTTCCCGGCGCAAAAAACCTGGAGCGTTCACAGGATGCGCTGGAGCTCCCCTGCGACATTCTCGTACCCGCCGCCCTGGAGAAACAGATCACGGTAGCGAACGCACCGCGTATTCAGGCAAAAATCATTGCGGAAGCCGCCAACGGTCCGGTTACGATTGAAGCCGAGGAAATCCTGCTGAAGAAAGGGGTGCTGATTATTCCAGACGTTTATCTCAACGCGGGCGGTGTGACCGTCTCCTACTTCGAGTGGCTGCGCAACCTGTACCATGTGCGGTTCGGACGCCTGAGCAAGCGCTTTGAAGAACGCACCTTTAGCCGGATTCTGGAAGTCATCGAAGATCTGACGGGCAAAAGGGTGCCGGTTGAACTGGTACAGGAGGTTGCCCATGGCGCTGACGAAGAAGATCTGGTCAACTCCGGTCTGGAGGAGACCATGATCAACGCCTACCATGAGATTCTGGCTATCCGCCGTAAGCACGGGGTAGATTTACGCACCGCAGCCTTTATCGATGCCATCGACAAGGTGGCGCGGTCGTACCTGGAGCTGGGAATTTTT
>JALSJJ010000031.1 GCA_026989375.1 Rhodothermus sp. | reverse complement strand
GGTACGATGGCACAGCCTTTCGCCTGGTTTTCGGACTTGTGCTGCTGTGGGTGGCCCTGCGCATGCTCCGCAGTAAGGAACGCAATCCTGGCGTCGCTGCTACCTTTCACCTACGGTGGCCCGTGCTGGCCGGCGCCGGCACGGCGGCTGGCGCGGTGGCGGCCGCCGCTGGCGTGGGCGGCGGCATCATCCTGGTCCCCCTTTACCACCGGCTGCTGGGGCTACCCATGCACCAGGCGGTCGGAACTTCCAGCGCCACGATCGTGCTCATCTCGCTGATGGGCATTCTGAGCTATGCCCTGTCAGCGCCCGCTACCTCGCCCGGTATCCCCACACTGGGCCATGTGGACGTGCTGCACGGGCTGCTTCTGGCCGTGCCGGCTACCTTCAGCGCCCGCCTTGGCGTGCAGACCGCCCACCGACTTCGCACCGTCTGGTTGCGCCGCGCTTTTGCCCTGCTGGCCCTTTTTGTCGCCGGCCGCCTGCTCCTGCAGGCCCTCAACCAGCTCTGGTGAGCTACACCCCTCTACGCGTGTGCGGGGTTCCTGCTTCAACAAGGAAGCTTACACCGAGCCCGAAACCCAATGTAGAGGTGCCTCTCTCCACAGGTGTTATAGCCAAGCCGGCCATCGGCAAAAGCCGGACAATCAACTGCACCCGCAGAGTCTGCGTCGGCGGTATCCTGCTCGACCGTTATTTCATCACCAGCACGGCGGCGCCTTGCAGCTCACCCTCGCGAAGCCGTCGAAGCGCTTCGTTGGCCTCTTCCAGGGGAAAACAGGTCACCTCCGTACGCACCGGAATGGTGGGCGCCAGCTTCAAGAATTCCTCCCCGTCCTGGCGTGTCAGGTTGGCCACCGAGCGAATGACGCGTTCTTCCCAGAGCAGCCGATAGGGAAACGACGGAATATCGCTCATGTGGATGCCGCCACACACCACCACGCCGCCCCGGTCCACAGCGCGTAAGGCCTCGACCACCAGCGCTCCGACCGGTGCAAAGATCAGGGCCGCATCGAGCGGTTCCGGCGGGCGTTCGGTTGACGCGCCTGCCCAGACCGCCCCCAGCTTTTGGGCAAACGCCTGGGCCTCTGCATCGCCAGGCCGCGTAAATGCATAGACCTGCTGCCCACGCGCTACGGCCACCTGGATGATCAGGTGTGCGGCGGCTCCAAAGCCATAGAGTCCCAGGCGCTCCACGTGCGGTCCGGCCAGCCGATAGGTACGGTAGCCGATCAGACCCGCACACAACAGCGGCGCTGCATGGGGCGCATCGTACACCTCATCAGGTAGCGGGTAACAGTAGTCGGCCCGCGCGGTGGTGAACTCGGCGAACCCACCGTCGCGCGTGTAGCCAGTAAAACGAGCCGCAGGGCACAGGTTTTCCTGGCCGCGACGGCAGTATCGGCAGCGTCCACACGTTTCCGCCAGCCAGGGCACGCCCACGCGATCGCCTTCCCGAAACCGCGTTACGCCTTCGCCCCGGCGTACTACCCGGCCCACAATCTGATGGCCCAGAATAAGCGGCTGCTTGGGATTGGGCAGTTCCCCGTCCACAATGTGCAGGTCGGTGCGACAGACCCCGCAGGCTTCAACGCGCAGCAGCACGTCACCGGGCGCCGGTTCCGGCACCGGAAGCTCCCGCATCACCAAGGGTTGGCCGGGCGCTTCCAGTACCATGGCCCGCATGGTAGCCGGAATGGCCTCTTTCATGGCCGACTCCCCGCGTCACGTTGAAAGCAAGCGTACAGATAGGGTTGTTCTACGCCGCCAGGCGTAACGTGATGCTCGCGACCATGCCGCACCAGCCGGAAGCCCGGCCCTATCGTACGCACCAGCGTGTCCAGATCATACCGCACGACGGGCAACCCGCTACAGGTCGGCGGCGCCTCGGGCGCAAACGTGGCCAGGATCACAAAGCCACCGGGTCGAAGCGCGGTGCGCAACTGCTCCAGGTAACGCGCGCGTTCTTCTGGCGCAGTCAGAAAATGAAACACAGCCCGGTCGTGCCAGAGATCATAGGCAGCCGCCGGGAGGGACACCTCCGTAATGTCCGCGGTGACCCAGGTAATCCGTTCAGCCCGCTCTCCCAGCCGCGCCCGTGCCTGGTCCAAGGCCGCGGCGGAAAGATCCAACACCGTAATTGCCTCGAACCCCAGCGCCAGCAAATCATCGACCAGCGTCGAAGCGCCACCCCCAACATCCAGAATCCGCGCACTCCGAGGCAGGTCTAACGCTTGGATAAAGGCCAGGGAGGTGTCGAGATGGGGACGGTACCAGCCGACGTGCGTTATCGGTCGTGTTGTGTAGAGGCGTTCCCAGTGTGCCCGTCGGTCTTTCATCGCTGTTGCATCTGGGCCAGTAGCTCAATGAAGACCGCGTTCGTCCAGCCAAAGCCGATTTCGTTCGACGTATAGCCGTAGCGCAGCGCCACATCGGATCGCCGCTGGACGACATCGTACTTCTCCAGAATCACGCCGGTTCGCTCGAAATCTTCCACAATCATCGCAATGAACTTGGCCGTGAGTCGGTCGGCTGCCTCCTCGTAGCCGTAGCGTCGAAGGCCTTCGATCGCGATCAGGTAGAGGGGAGCCCATCCATAGGGGGCGTCCCACTGGCTGCCGCTGATGTGCGCGCTGGTAAGCAGGCCGCCAGGGGCTTCCAGCAGGTACAGGTTGGCCGCCACGCGCGCCGCCTGTTCCGGTGAGGCCATCCCGACCCAGAGCGGGTAGAACGTGGTCGCAAACACATAGTCGCTGCGACGGCCTGTCCGGAAATTGTAATCGAAGTACAGCCCGCGCTCGGGATCCCACAGGTAACGATTCACCCGTTCACGTCGCGCCTCGGCCCGAGCACGCCATCTGGCGGCAGCGGCCGTATCGCCCAGGATTTCGTGAATATGCGCGGCATCCATTTCCATCCGATACAGCAGGGCATTCAGCCCTACCGGAGCATAGTGGATGATGTCCACGCTGAACGGTCCGAAGCGGTTGGACGGATCGAAGCCCGACTCGCGCATGGAGCGGTCGCCTTTGTAGAAAAGCGGGGTCAGAGAATCCGCCTCGGCCACGTAGTAGAGCGATTTGTCGTAAGCCGTTACCTCATGCGTGCGGTAGTAGGCGCGAACGCGGTCGTAGTGCGTGCGTCCCTGCGCATCGCGCTCACCAGCTACCACCTCCGGCGCGGGTCCTTCCCCCAGATCATAGTACCGGGAAAGTCCCGTCTCGCCGGCCAGATGGGGCGGCGTGGTCCAGTAGGCATAGTAGCGCTCGATGAGGGGAACCGCCGCGGCCAGCCAGTCCCGATCACGGGTGTTTTCATAAACGGCCAGCACCATCGCCGTTAGAAACGGTGGCTGGGAGCGCGTCAGGTAATAGGTGCGGTTGGCGTTGAGCACTTTGCCATAGTGACGGACCTGGTAGAGATGATTGTCCGTCATGGCTCTGGCCAGATCGATCCGCCCGTCACGGAGCAGCCCGACGACAATGAAGTAACTGTCCCAGCCGTACATTTCATTGAAGCGGCCACCCGGTACCACGTACGGTTCTGGCAGGTAGAGCAGACCGTGCGGGTGGATCTGGTCCAGCTGGGCCACCGGATCCTCGGGCAGCACGCGCAGCTCGATCTGCTGCAACACCGAATCGGGCAGCTCCTGCCGAAGCCGAGCCCATACCGCTGCGGAATCTTCGGTGGCCGCAATGTAGAGGGGCCAGGGCGTGCCAGGTTCGTGTTCGATCTTGGGGTCCTGTACAGCTGCCAGCAGATCGCGATGCGAGCGCGTCAGCACGTCCCAGCTCTGACGGATGTAGGCCCGCACGGCCTCAATGCGCTCGGTCGAAGGCAGCGACACGTGACAGGCGGCCCGATCCTGCGCCTGAACTGGAAGGATCAGGCCAGGCCACAGCATTAACAACAACCAGCAGATGCGCACGCGCATGGCTTGCTCCAGGTTGGTTGTAGGTCAGTAGCGTGCCGGCGTGCGAGCAGCGTCCAGCGCCTTCCGGATAAAGGCTCGCAGATCGTCGTTGGCAGTGGCCAAGTCTTCGTCGCGCAGATACATCATATGGCCGCTGCGATAGCCTTTGAAAAAGAGCCGGTCTCGTAGCTTTCCGCTCGGGTCCAGTTGCCACATAGTGTATTTGGCCGAGAAATAATCGGTCCCGCCATCAAAATAGCCGGCCTGGATGAGCACGTGCAGGTAGGGATTCTGCGCCATGGCCCGCCGGAGCTGCTCGCCGGTTTCGTTGCCTTCCCGGTTCCAGGGGCGAACCGGGCCGAAAATCCAGTACTCCAGCTCCGTCCGAAAGCCCAGCACCTCCCGTAGGTAATAGTTGATGGCCGGCGTGAAGGCATGATTCCAGGCGCTGAGGGCCGGGTCATGATCGAAGCGTTCACCGGCTGCCTGCCGATCGATGCCCCGGTAGCGGGAATCCAACCGACCGATGGTGAGCCCGTCATCCCGCAGCAGTTCCTTCCAGAACACATTGCGGGGGACGGCCAGGTTGTACTGCAGGACCACCTGCTCCGAGATGCCTGCATAGGTGGCTACCTGTCGGGCAATCTCGCGGCGGCGTTCCGGCGCCAGAAAGCCACCCCGCACCAGGGCCGGCAGATACTCCTCCACGGTGAACATTTCCACCTCCGGAAGCAGCTCTTCCAGATCGCGCTGCTGCAGTTCGGGCGTCAGCTTCCGGTGATACCAGGCGGCCGCCGCATAGTAGGGCAGCAGCAACGCCCGGCCGACCGGCCCATCCCGCTCGATGCCCAGCCCGGTGGGCGAGACCAGAATGACGCCGTTCAGATACATCCAGTGCCGTCCCTGGAGCACTCCGGCCAGACCGGCCACCCGTGTCGTGCCATAACTTTCGCCAATCAGGAATTTGGGCGAGCGCCAGCGCCCGTGCCGGTTTACCCAGGCCACGATCCAGTCGGCCAGATAGGTGACATCCTCGTTCACGCCAAAGAACTGCCGACGATCAACCGTATCGCTCAAAATACGCGAAAAGCCTGTATTGACAGGATCGACATAAACGATGTCGGCCACGTCCAGAATGGTGTGGGGGTTCTCTTCAATCCCGTAGGGTTGCACCGGAAAGCCCTCCGGATCGATGCGCACGCGACGCGGACCGGTGTAGCCAATATGCATCCAGACCGAAGCCGAACCAGGTCCTCCATTGAACGAAAAAATCAGAGGCCGCTGCGACCGATCCTGCACGTCCTCGCGCTCATAGTACACATAAAACATCGTGGCGATCGGCCGTCCCCACCGGTCCCAGACCGGCTGCATACCGGCCTCGGCGCGGTAAGGGATCCGCTGGCCTTTTACCGTGACGGTGTGGCGCGTTACCACGGTGGTATCGATCGGCGGCTGCCGCAACTGAGCTTCCGCGGTCCATGCCAGC
>JALSJJ010000030.1 GCA_026989375.1 Rhodothermus sp. | reverse complement strand
CGCCGCCTCATGCGCCACACCGGCCTGCCCCATGCACGACTGCTGCGTGGCCTGGATTTCCTGCGGCAACGCGCCCTGCTCGACTGGCTAACGGCCGACCGGGCTCGCCTGGTCCGACTCAAAATCGCCCGTCCGCAGCGTCCCGCTATCGACGATCGCCTGCTTCGCCAGGCACGCGTCCAGGCCCAGACCCGCCTGGACACGCTGGTACGCTACGCTCGTGCGCAGACCTGCCGCCGCCACTTTCTGCTGACCTACTTTGGAGAATCCACTTCTGAGCGCTGTAACCGCTGCGACGTGTGTCTGAAACATCACGGTTCTTCCAAGAACCTATCATAGCCTTAATGGGGCACTGCTTCATAACCGTAGCGTTCACTCATCAGTCGCTCGTGGACCTGCTGATAAAGCTGACGAAAAGCTTCCGGATCGCGGGCATAGGCCTCCAGCCAATGCGCCACCGCAGCCGAATCCAGCCCATAATGCGCCAGCACCGAATCACGCATAGCCGGCGTTACGTCGCCCACCAGCGCCTGCCGGGCCGAGAGCAGGTGCAGCTCGACCAGCACGTCAACGAGCGTACTGTCAACAGTCGCCTGACCTGACTGCTCTCCATTGCACCCGACCAGCAGCAACCCAATGGCCAGGCACACGGTGGTTATCCCTCGCTTGCTGCCACTTATGGCCATACGCGTCTTGTCATACCCCCGGCCATCTGATCAGAGATACCTGTGAACAAAATACACGTTCAATTCTCCAGATGCTTCACCCGATGCAGTCCGACGTTCTCTCTCCGCCTGGCGACAACAGCCACCGTGCGCTTTATCAATGAAGACCTGGCACGCCCTCCGCTGGACACATCATGGCGACGGCAGACTCCCCTTTCGACTCATCGGCGGCCTACCCACACCAGCGGCGAGCGCTCCAGAAATTCCTCCAGCGGCACGCCCCCGGCCCCGACTACCAGCGCCCGATCTGGGCGGAACCGCTGTTGAAAAGCTTCCAGCCCCGAACGTCGCTCGCTGTGTCGTCCACTTTTAACCTCAATGGCCGTCAGCGTCCGACCCGCCTGCACTACAAAGTCCACTTCATACTGGCGCTCTCTCCAGTAGTAGACCTGATAGCCTCCTTCCCAGGCGCCGTTCACCAGATGGGCGCCCACGGCCGTCTCCATCAGACGGCCTTTCCAGGATGGCTCCGCTTGCACCTCCTCCGGCATCAGCCCGATCACTGCCGTCAGCAATGCCGTATTGGGCACCAGCCACTTCGGACTGGACGAACGCCGTCGATGCACTTGACCGGCATACTTGAAAAGGCCCACCAGCAGCCCGGCCGCTCCCAGAAGCTCCAGGTAATGAGCCAGCGTCGTCGTGTTGCCTGCCTCCTGAAGTTGCCCCAGCATTTTTGTATAGGACAATACCTGCCCTGAATAGTGACACCCCAGCTCAAAAAGACGGCGCAATAGCGCAGGCTTTTCGATCCGACGCAAAAGCAATACATCCCGTGAAAGGGTGGTCTCGATCAAGCTGTCACGCACATAGCGCATAAAACGCTGCGGATCGCCACGCAGCACAGCCGCTCCGGGATAGCCGCCATAGTAGAGATAATCCTCCAGCGTATACCCGAAAGCATCCCGCATTTCCGCATACGACCAGTGGGGCAGATAAAGCACTTCAAAGCGTCCAGCCAGACTTTCCGACAATCCCTGTTGCATCAGGAGCGGCGCCGATCCCAGCAACACGACCTTCACTGGACGCCCCGCCCGCGTATCTTCGTCCCAGAGCCGCTTGACCGACTCGGCCCAGCCTATCGCTTTCTGCACTTCGTCAAGCACCAGCACCACCTCCTCAGCAGTGGCCAAATGGGCCCGGGCTCGTTCCCATTGCGTAGCCACCCACGCAGGGCCCTTAAGCGTCGGTTCATCTGCACTGGCATACACCACCGGCCCCGGCCACGCCGCCAGCACCTGATGCACCAGCGTGGTCTTTCCCACCTGTCGGGGCCCGGCTACTACCTGCAGAAAACGACGGGGCTCCTGCAGTCTCCGAAGTAACAGCGCATAGTACGGACGCTGGTAAGCCGGAAGCGCGTGAACTTCATTCATTGAAGCATACAATTTACTCAACACATTGAGTAAATTTACTCAACACACTGAGGAATCTGCAAGATCCGCTCGGCCCGGTCTGGGGGGGAAACGAGAAACACCAGAATGCACCAAAGCGATGATGCCCAAAAAACGGCGGCGGTCCGCCGATGCGGACCGCCGCCCAAGTAGTGTTCGATGAAACGACGGTCAGGGAATCACCTTGTTGAGTGGGTATTCGATAATGCCCTCGGCACCAGCCCGCTTGAGCTCGGGAATCAGCCGGCGCACTTCTTTTTCTTCAATGATCGTTTCAATAGCGACCCAGTCTTCGCCGTCGGCGGCCAGCGGTGAGATCGTGGGTCGCCGCATAGCCGGCAGCATCCGAACAATCTGCTCCACGTCGGCCCTGCGGGCATTCATTTTCAGCCCCACGCGGTTTTCGGCCCGAATGGCCCCTTCCATCAACATCGCAATGTTTTCGATCTTGCGTCGCTTCCAGGGATCCTGCCAGGCCTGCTTGTTGGCAATAAGCTGCGTGTTCGACTCCATGAGCACTTCCAGGATGCGCAGCCGGTTGGCCCGCAGCGAGGCCCCCGTTTCGGTGACCTCCACAATCGCATCGACCAGCTCCGGGCACTTGGCCTCAGTGGCGCCCCAGGAAAATTCCACTTCGGCTTCCACGCCCCGCTCGGCCAGCCAGCGCCGGGTCAGATTGACCACTTCCGTGGCGATGCGCTTGCCCTGCAGGTCCTGCACCGAGCGAATGTCGGAATTTTCGGCCACGGCCAGCACCCAGCGTACCGGCCGCATGCTCTGTTTTGAGTAGATCAGATCAGCCACGGTGATCACGTCGGCGCCGGTCTCCAGCACCCAGTCTTTGCCCGTGATCCCGGCGTCGAAGACGCCATCTTCGACATAACGGGCCATTTCCTGAGCGCGTACGAGCATAGCGCTCAGCTCTTCATCGTCGGTCGAAGGGAAGTAGGAGCGTTCCCGGATGCTGAATTTGAATCCGGCTTTTTCGAGTAGCTCCAGCGTGGCCTGCTGCAGACTCCCTTTGGGCAGACCCAGCCGCAACACGCGGCGCGCTTGTTCATCCGTTCGTTCCGTTTGGGTCAGCGTAGCCGTTTCGGTGGACATAGGGCAACGTAGGGTTGAGGGTTCATTACGGGGATGCTGGCGTTTCGGACACCACGTCTTCACGGGTTCGGAATGTATAGGCAATGACTTCCATCTGGCGCAGAAATTCCCGCTTTTCAAAGCCGGGAGCGAACACCATCCCGTCGATCATGTAGAGGCGGCCGCTTCGCTGATCATAAAACGTGTAATTGACGAAAGGCCCGCCCATGCCGGCCGGGAACAGCCGTCCGTCGGGCAGCTCGGTCACCATGTGCCAGAGCCCCCGTGTCTCGTAGCCATAGCGTCCCAGAAAGTCGATCTGGTGCGTTTCGAGCGGCTGGCGATAGTCGATCAGCACAAAGCCTCCGGCATTGCCCTGCAGGTAACGCCGCGTCAGCGAGTCGCGGGTGGCATAGATCCACGCCGGCGTTAGCTTCGCCGGGTCGGCATTTTCTTCGTAGTACACGAACAGGCTGCGCCAGGTGTCGGGCAGCACGCGCCGCAACCAGACAAAGCGTGTCGTGTCAAACACGATCACGTAGTCGTGCTGCACATGCACCGCAAAGCCGTGATGGGCCATCAGCGTGTCTTCAAGATCGAACTGACGACCTTTTTCAAACATCTCAGTGGCCAGCCGTTCACGAGCCACTTCATTAAAATCCCTTTGCAGCTTTGATGCCTCCCGGCGAATCGCTTCGACGAGCTGCGAGTCGGTCTCCGCGACGATGAAATAAACGAGCTGGCGCCGCCGCCACAGATTCCTGCGGGGCACAACAGCCGCCGAACCCGCGCGCACGGCCTGTAGGGCTTCGGCCGAAAATGCCTGTTGCACCAGACGCGATACGCGGCTTGAGTCGCGCAGCGCCGCTATGAACACCACGTTTTTGAATTTCCTGATGCGGTCCAGGTCGTCCTGCGTACGCGGATCAATGGGCCGCAGGGTAAACAGCGGCTCCGGATTGGGCAGCGTCTGCACATAGTAGCCCAGCGCCATGCGCAGCGCGTCCCCGGCCCGTCCGACCCACAGGGTCGAATCGGCCACAACGATGATTTCTCCGTTTTCTCCGATCGCGAGCGGCCGGTAGTCCACGTTGCCACAGCCGAAACTGATCGGCAGGCTGGCAATCCAGAGCCATGCAAAAAAGCGCCGGGGCATGAGTTTTTCCGGGTCGGGTGCTACGAGCAATTCGGGCGTAGAACGTTGTCGCATCGGCTCAAGTGCCCGGCGTTCAGGAGGCCGGGACCGGAGCCCCGCACTTCAACGCGTGCACAAACCGCCGCACGGCCGCCAGCCGTTCCTCCGGCGAAAGCGACGAATCCTCCCAGAGCCGTTCGACCAGCCGGATCAGTGCCGAGCCCACGATGAAGCCGTCGGTATGCTGGCTCAACCGCCGGGCATCTTCGTACGATTTAATTCCAAAGCCTACCAGAAGCGGGTTGTGGCGCACCTGACGACGCGCCCGCTGCAGATAGGCTTCGACGGCCGCATGATCGGGTAGCTGGCTACCGGTGAGGCCGGTTACCGACACGGCATAGACGAAGCCGGTGGCGCGCTCGTCGATAGCGCGGATGCGTTCGTCCGGCGTGTTCGGAGCAATCAAATAGACCATGGCCAGGCCGAACTCCCGGGCAGCATCGGCCAGCGGCGCGCTCTCTTCCGGCGGCAGATCGGCCAGGATCAATCCATCCACCCCGGCCTGCGCGGCATCACGGCAGAAGGCCCGGTAGCCGTAGCGATAGATTGGATTGACATAGCCCATAAGCAGCAGAGGCGTCTGGCTCCGGGCCCGGAACCACTCGGCCGTGCGGAAGGCATCGGGCAATCGCACCCCGTGACGGAGCGCCCGCTCGCTGGCCCGCTGAATCGGCACGCCTTCGGCCAGCGGATCGCTGAAAGGCATGCCCAGTTCGATGAAATCCGCGCCGGCTGCGTCGATGACCTCCAGCAGCGGGCGCGTGCTGGCCGGATCGGGGAAACCATTCGTCAGAAACAGCCCCATGGCTTTTTCGCCACGGGCCCGAAGCGTCTCAAACATCCTGTGCAGGCGATCGACCATACGGTACATGAATTTTGCGGGGCCGTCCCAGCCCCACTGTTTACTTTCGCATAGATCCACGGTGAACCCGATTACAGATACCGTGCGATGGTTTCCATATCCTTGTCGCCGCGGCCGGACAGATTGACCACCACGACGGCATCTGGTCCCAG
>JALSJJ010000029.1 GCA_026989375.1 Rhodothermus sp. | reverse complement strand
GGGTAAAACTACGCCGCTAAGTGACGTGGATGTAGGGATCTATGTGGATCGGCCGTTAGATTTGCTGGAACTGGGCGGGTTGGTGAGCGAACTGGAGCTGGTCGTCAGGCGCCCGGTAGATGTGGTCATGCTGAACGAGGCGCTGAAGCGGCGTCCAGCACTGGCCTACGAGGTGGCAGCGCATGGACAGCTAATCTGTTGCCGTGATGAAGGGCAATGGGTCGATTTCAAGTACCGGGCGTTTCTGGCGTACTTCGACACAGAGCCCCTGCGCCGCATGAGGCGCGAAGCTTTTCTGGAGCGATTGAAAAATCGAGCATTAGGAGAACGAAAATATGCAGGAACACCTCTATCGTCTTGAAGACGCGCTGGCCGAACTGAAGCGGTTACGGGCACAGTACACGCTGGAGGAGCTCCAGCGAGATCGTCTCCTGGAATGGGCGCTTCGTTACGGCTTGTTCGAGTGTATTCAGATCACTGTTGACATCAGTTGTCACCTGGTTAGCCGCTACAATCTGGGTACGCCTTCGACCTATAGTGAATGCATTACGTTACTGGTGCGCGGGGGATACCTGACCGAAGAACTGGCCCAGAAGCTTCAAAAGATGGTGGGATTGCGCAATCTGCTGGTACATGAGTATGTTACAATAGAGGTAGAACGCTTATACAGGTTTCTTGACCAACTTGATGATTTTGAACACTTTACCACAAGTGTTCGCCCTTACCTTTAGCTGAGGGGAATGAAGGCTGGATCCTCGGCTACGAGCGTACCGTCTGGAGCAAAGTCGCCCAGGCGGACGCATTCGATCTGCCCGGTGCGTTCGGGATCGAAGGGGCATTGCACGCGGATGTAGTTGTCGGTGTAGCCGTACATGAGGCCGTGCTTTTCGGTGCTTTCCCAGAGTACGGGACGCACCTGACCCTGATGGGCCCGGTAAAACGCATGTCGCTTTTTTTGGGAGAGTACTTGTAGCATTCGGTTACGGCGAGAGCGTTCGGGTCGGGGAACGGGGACGCCGCCCATGCGGTCGAGCTGCTCGACGGCCGCTGTGCCCGGGCGCTCCGAGTAGGTGAAGACGTGCAGATAGGAGACCGGCAGTTCGTTCAGGAAGCGGTAGGTATTCTCGAAGCGTTCGGGCGTTTCTGCCGGGAAGCCCACGATCACGTCCACACCGATGGCGGCGTCGGGCAGCAGTTCTCGGATGCGGGCCACGCGTTCGGCGTACAGCTCACGCCGGTAGCGCCGACGCATTTTGCCCAACACGAAGTTGTCACCGCTCTGCAAGGGCATGTGAAAGTGGGGCATGAAAGCACGCGATTCGGCCACGAACGTAATGATTTCGTCGGTGAGCAGGTTGGGCTCGATCGATGAGATACGGTAGCGCTCGATGCCCATCACCTGGTCCAGTGCTCGGAGCAGATCGAGCAGGGTTACTCCGAATTCCTGGCCATAAAGTCCGATGTTGACCCCGGTCAGCACGATCTCTTTGAACCCCATTTCGGCCAGCTGCTGCGCCTGGGCGACCGTCGCATCGATAGGCTGTGAGCGACTACGGCCGCGGGCTCTGGGGATTGTGCAGAACGAGCAGACGTAGTCGCATCCGTCCTGAATCTTCAAAAAGGCACGCGTGCGTTCGGTGGAGGAGAAAGCGGGGCCGAATTCCTCCAGATCGTCGATGCAGGAGACGGCCACCTGGGTTTGCTCTTTTTTCTGGAAGTTTTCGATCAGCTCGAAGAGATGGAATTTTTCGCGGGCGCCCAGTACCACGTCGACGCCTTCGATGCGGGCGATTTCTTCAGGGCGGAGCTGGGCGTAACAGCCCGTGACGATGATAAAGGCGTTCGGATTCTGGCGGATCGCCCGGCGAATGATCTGGCGGCACTGACGCTCGGCCTCGGCGGTGACCGTGCAGGTGTTAATGACGGTCACGTCGGCCGGCTCGCCAAAAGGAACCACCTCGTAGTGGTGGGCGCGAAAGTCGCGCTCCAGCGTACTGGTTTCGGCGAAATTCAATTTGCAGCCGAGCGTGTAGAACGAAACGCGTGGCATCGACGTTTAGGCAACCCTGGTCCCCGGTGGCGACGGAGCGAACGCGGGCGGCAGCGGGGAGTTTCGGTATGGCTGAGGCAAAGAAGAGATTATGTTAGCCCCTGAAGGATATCCAATTATTGGAGGCACTACGCTGGTTGCCGTGCTCCTGGCAGTGGGCGCTTACTACTGGTTGCCGGGCGTCTGGCGCCTGGTGGGCCTGTTGCTGGCGGTGCTTTTACTGGGTTTTGTACTGTTTTTCTTTCGGGATCCGGAGCGTCGGCCGCCGAAAGGTGCCGAAGCGTTGTTGCTGGCCCCCGCCGATGGGAAAGTGGTAGAGATCGTTGACGTGGACCATGAGCCAGTGTACCTGAAAGGGCCGGCGCGGCGCCTGTCCATTTTTCTTTCGCCGCTGGACGTGCACGTCAACCGGGTGCCGGCCGATGGCGTCGTTGAACTGGTGCGTTATATCTCGGGGGATTACCTGGTGGCCTGGCATCCAAAAGCCAGCGAGCAAAACGAGCGCTCGGAAATTGGGCTGCGTCATCCAAGTGGAACCCGGGTACTGTTCAAGCAGATTGCGGGAGTACTGGCCCGGCGGATTGAGTTTCATCTGCAGGAGGGAGACACGGTACATGCCGGACAACGCTTCGGGATTGTCAAGTTTGGATCGCGGATGGATGTGCTCGTCCCCCCGCACGTGCGTTTTGATGTGAAGGTAGGCGATCGCGTGCGCGCGGGTGAAACTGTGCTGGCTCGGCTGGTGACAACCCGTCCGGCTGTCGAAGCAGCCGACACACCTCGACGGCATAACGACTGAACGGGAAGGAATCGGTAAGTTATGTTACGGGCACGCTGGGGATACGACCGACATGGACAGAAGCAGCGTCACTTTCGGGCACGTCTGCGTGCTTATCGAGCACAACGTCGCCAGCGGATACGCCGGCCTATCCCGCGGGCAGCCGTGCCCTCTTTTTTTACCCTGATGAACCTGTTCAGTGGCTTTCTGGCTATTACGCAGATCCATGAGGGCCGCTTTGACTATGCCTGCTGGCTGATTGTGCTGGCTGGATTTTTTGACATGCTTGATGGGATGATGGCTCGGCTGACAAACGGCACAAGTCTCTTCGGCGTCGAGCTCGATTCGCTCAGTGATGTGGTATCGTTTGGAGTAGCCCCGGCTTATCTGGTCTATGCCTTCAACCTGAAGGCGTATGGGACGCTGGGCCTGATCATTGCCGCCCTGCCTGTCATCTGCGGGGCAGTGCGCCTGGCGCGTTTTAACGTACAGTTCGACGGGGAAAAGCGCGAGTACTTTCAGGGATTGCCCATTCCTGCGCAGGCGGCCGCGCTGGTGGCGCTGGTGTTAAACGCTGAAGGGGTTGATCTCCTGGAACGTCTGACCCCTGGTGACTTCCCGGTGCTGATTCCGGTAGTGTTCGTGCTTTCGGCGCTTATGGTCACCAACATTCCATTCGATGCGATGCCGCGTCCCAGCCTGGCCTACCTGCGGCGTCACCCCTGGAAGTCTGGAGCATATGGACTGGCGTTGATACTGATCATCTTTTTACAGCAGATTGGCTTGCTTCTGGTGCTGGGTGGCTATATTCTGCACGGAATTGGGCGTGCCATTTACAATCTGATGCAGGCCATTCTGCATACCCCTGTAGAAGCTGTTGCTGAACCGACCAACCCTCAAACGAAAACTCGTGATGTTTAAAGCGACGGTCATTGTGCGGTTACGGCCTTCCATTCTGGATCCTCAAGGCAAGGCCGTGCATCATGCGCTACAGAATTTGGGCTATGCGGAGGTAACGCAGGTGCGGATCGGCAAAGTGATTGATCTCTGGATTGATGCCGATTCGGTAGCAGCCGCCGAGCGTATTGCCCGTGAGGCGGCCGAGAAACTTCTGGCCAACCCCGTCATGGAAGATTTCGACGTGACAGTTACGCAGGTAGCAACGCCTGTTTCTGCCACGTAAACCAAGACGACAAGCCATGGGATGGCCGAACTTACTGGCTGCAGAGAGACCGACGGTACCGGCGCCCGAGGTAGAAGTCGACACCACGGAAGAGACGCGGCTGGATGCCCCCTGGCGAGTCATTCTCTATAACGACGACATCCACACATTTGACGAGGTCATTTTTCAGCTCATGAAGGCCACGGGCTGTTCGCTGCCCGAGGCTGAGGCCCTGACCTGGAAGGTGCACACCGAGGGGAAGGCGGCTGTTTACGAGGGCGCGTTTGAGGAGTGCTTCCGCGTCCAGGGTGTGCTGCGCGAGATTCAGCTCATCACGGAGATTCAGGGATAGCTTAGGAGAAGATCAGGTAGGTCAGCTTGATCGTGAACGCGTTGTTAGGAAACAGCCGGAACGTATCGCGCAACTGTTCCGGAAAACTTAGGCGTTGATACCACGAATCAGGCTGGAAGGGATCAGGGCGGCTATAGGTATCGCGGTCGTGGGTCCAGACCAGATAGAGTACAGAACCCGGCCGATATTCCCAACGCAGCACCACGTTGACGCGGAAGCTGTTGAGTACAAATTCGTGTTGTTTGGGGTATGCCGGGAAAGGAAGGAGCGTGTCTTTGTCGAGGCGTAGCGATGGATTGGTGTAACGTCCGCGGGCCAGCAGCAGCTGGGTAAAGCTCTGCACAGAAAGCATGGGCGAGAAGGTCAACGTACTGCGCAGGGTGAATTCCAGGCGTTGGGTATCACGAAGCCCAAAGACGGCCACATAGTAGCGATTTGGAAAGCCCGGATAGGGGGAAAGGCGGGCGGCCAGTTGTTCCAGTAGATCGCTTCCTTCCAGTGGGCGGAAGTCGTTGGGGCCCAGCCGGGCAGGCGAAGTGCTTCGCGTTCCAATGGCCCAGCCTTCAGGTAGGCGTGCGAAGGTTTCATTAGAGGCCCATCGTAGCAGGTTGTGTTCTTGTTCGAGTGAAAGGCGAGCTGTCAGATCCAGCCAGGCCCAGGCATTCCAGCTTAGTTCAAGTCCGGTATTTAGGCGGCGGCCACCGGCTTCGTCCAGCTCAGCTTCGAGTGAGGGTTGCAGACGGGTTGGGCGGCGCGTGTCGGTCTCGTAGCTTCCACCGATCATCAGCGTACGGGGGCGATAAATCGGACCCATGCCCCGAGATTCGTAAAGATCGTATCCGCCCCAGAGATAGTCGCCCCGTGCATAAAGTGAAAGGCGAGCAAAACCACGCGTTAGGGCACCGGCTCGGAAGAAAAAGCCGCTGCCCAGGTACACATGGTCTCGATATGAACGCTGGTGCCAGGTGAACATGAAGGCGTCGGCCCGTTGAAATGGGCCAAAGGGGCGGTAGTTGTTGAACTGGTGGCCAAGGCGGGCCCAGATTCGTTGCAGATTGTTTCGGCGGAGCTG
>JALSJJ010000028.1 GCA_026989375.1 Rhodothermus sp. | reverse complement strand
TCGGGGGAGCCAATCCCATAGATGCAGGAGACCGACGCCACGACGATCACATCCCGCCGGCCCGAAACAAGCGCGCTGGTCGCCCGCAACCGCAACCGATCGATGCGTTCGTTAATGGCCAGATCTTTTTCGATATAGGTATCGGTGGCTGGGATGTAGGCCTCAGGCTGGTAGTAATCGTAGTAGGAAATGAAGAACTCGACGGCGTTGTGGGGGAAAAACTGCTTGAACTCGCCGTAGAGCTGGGCCGCCAGCGTCTTATTGGGGCTCATCACCAGCGTGGGCCGCTGCACGTTCTGAATGACGTGCGCCAGCGTGAACGTCTTCCCCGTACCGGTCGCTCCCAGCAGCGTCTGGTACTTGTCGCCGCGCAGAATACCTTCGGTGAGCTCTGCAATGGCCCGAGGTTGATCGCCGGTCGGCTCGAACGGTGCCACCAGCACGAACTTCTGATTTTCAGTCAAACCCTTCATCGCGCTGTCCGATTAGATGCCCCTTTCCCAAGAACCGGAAGCTTGGTCAGAAGTTGCGTTTTCAAGCGGATCAGGGCGTATATTGCGCCCGATGGGAGAAGCTGCTGCCACATACCGCGCTTGTGACGGTCGCGCCTGGCTCTGGGCTATTCCGCCTCAGCACTACGCGTCTTTTCTGCAGACCGGCACGTTTGCCGTGCACCGGGTAGGACGGGCGGTGCTGTACCGCCTGCATCCGGGCGACCGCATCTTCGCCTATCTATCGGGCTCCAGAGTGCTGGTGGGCCTGTTCGAAGTGACGGGCGAACCTTTCGAGGATCATACCCCACTGGTGCCGGGCATCGCCTATCCACATCGGGTACGTGTGCGGCCGCTGGTCGTGCTTCCGGAAGAGGCCTGGGTCCCGTTTGAGGCCTTTTCGGACAAGCTGGAAGTCGTGCGCAATTACCCCTCGTTTCGGTCCGTCGTGCAGCAGGTGCTGCATCCGCTGCCGCGCGTGGACGAAAAAGTGCTGGAGTTTTTGATCCGAGCGCGGGCGGCCGATCTGGAGCGGGCTATGTCGGCCCTTGAAGAATTACGCCAACTGCAGACCGAACGAGCAGCATCGACCGTTCGCGAAAAACCGCTTCGCTACCGAACCGAACCCTTCGATCGGGCTGCCGCCCTTGAGGCGCTCGTTGACTACCTGGAGCAGCGGGGGTTTGTCTATGCCCCCTGGATCGTGGCGGCCTACGTGACGGCTTTGCGCACCAAGCCGCTGGTCATTCTGGCCGGTCCAACGGGCACGGGAAAGTCGAAGCTTCCGATTCTGGTGGCTGAAGCGACCGGGAGTGAAGCCCACCTGATTCCTGTACGCCCGGACTGGGCCGACAGCGCGGAGCTGCTGGGCTACGTGGACCTGCAGGGACGCTTCCGTCCAGGCCCGCTGCTTCGCCTCATGCGGGAAGCCCAGCAGCAGCACGAACGGTTCTTTGTGGGTGTGCTGGACGAACTCAACCTGGCCCGCCCTGAGCAGTACCTGGCCGAAGCGCTCAGCCGCATCGAAGATCGCCGGCCGCTGCCTGAAGGCGGTTGGATCACCGAACCGCTCCTGCAACTGTCGCTGGCACCCGCCGACCAGGGTTGGGCCCGGGTGGCCTGGTCTGCCAATTTCGCCCTGGTAGGCACCGTGAACGTGGACGAAACCACACACGGCTTCAGCCGCAAGGTCATCGACCGGGCCTTCACGCTGGAACTGACCGAGATCGATCTGAAGGCGATCCCTTCCTCAGACATCCCCGCTGAACCCACTCTCTGGCCGGCGACAGCCTGGTGGCCCCGGGCGCTGCGCCTGGCCGACCTGTCGGGGCCTTCAGCAGCCGAGCAGCAACAGCTGCATCGCGTGCTGGAGACACTCCAGACGCTCAACCGCTGGCTACAACCGGCCGGATTCCCGGTAGCATACCGAACGCGCGATGAGGTTGCGCTTTTCGTGCTGCACGCCGATGAAACGCCCGATGCCTTCCGAACGCGCGCTGGTGAACCGATCGATCCGCTGGACCTGGCACTCTGGATGAAGGTGCTCCCTCGGCTGCAGGGCAGCTCACCCATGCTACGCCGAGCCCTCTGCGCCCTGCTGGGCTGGGCTGCCACCGGTACCCCGGCTGAACGCGACGATGAGCTGCGAACGCTACTGGACACATGGACTGCAGCCGGCTATCCAGACCGCTGGCCAGAGGCTCCTTTCCCCATGACAGCCGCCCGCCTGGCGCACATGTGGCTTCGCCTCGAAAGTGAAGGCTTTGCTTCATTCTGGGAATAGCCATGCGCTACTTCACCGTCGAAACCAACCGTGTACGGCTGATCTGGGAAGGGCTATCCCGCCTTGCTCTCCCTCCACCGCTGAGGATTACCGTCCGAATGTTCGACGCCAACGAGCCTTTCACACTACACAGCAATCCTGGCGCTCCCGGTCTGGCCGAGCAGACGCGCTACCGGCTGCTCCTGAAAAGCCTCGATGGTCGTCCTGTAGCCCTGCGTCATGCCAATCCGGTGTTGCTCCGGGATCTACACGCACTTGAGGACGGCCGACTCTGGCATGGATCGGTGCATTTCGGGACTTATGCGGGCCGCACGGCCTTCATCGTGTGGCACGATGGCCGCCCACACCTCCGGCTGGAACTGGAAATCTTTCCCTCCCGCCTGAGCTATCGGTCCGACTACGAAGCCATGCTGGCCGATCTGGAAGCGTGGACCGTCGAGCCGGCGCTGCGCTTCGGATCCGGCATCCGGCAATATGGCCGAACGCTCGCCGGCCTACCCGATCAGACACCTGGATGGATCGCGCGGCTGGCAGCCGTGATCGACGCTCTGGAAGCTGCTTTTCAGAGCATCCTGCAACGACCGCTGGCCGACGTGCAGCCGCAACGCGGCTGGCAACCCCTGGAGGCGGTGCGCCGCCCGGATGCCGCGCTGCAGCGGGCCGTGCTGACCGGTAGCGGCCAGGGACCGGAAGTACGCCTGGCAGGGCGCCGCACCCGTCGTCTCCACCGGGTCCCCCGCCCCATTGTGACCACCGACACGCCGGAGCATCGGTGGCTTGCCTGGCAGCTCGACCAGACGCTCCGGCAGGTGCAACGGCTGGTCGAGCGGCTGGCACGCCCGGACGCCTTTGCGCAGGCCCGCCGACAGGCACTTGCCAAACTGGCCGCTCGCCTGGAAGCGTTGCGGCAACAACTTCCTCCGGCTGCGCAATCACCACTGCCTCCACCCCCTACACAGCGCCTGCTTCGCGCCGAAGGCTACCGCCAAGCCTACCGCCTCTTCCAATGGCTACGTCAGCGTCTGTCGCTACCGAACGGTTTGCTCTCGTTCGACGTCGGCCAGGTGCACACGCTCTACGAATACTGGTGCTATCTGACGCTGGTCCGGCTACTGAGCCGGGCCACCGGCCAGCCGTTTCCCGTGCACCGATTGTTTACGCTGTCAGACGATGGATTACAGCTCCGGCCGATTCGCCGCCGTCCCCTGTGGTTCGCGCTGCCGGATGGCAACCGCCTCCGCCTGATCTATAACCCGCGCTGGGACGCCCGCTCCCTGCTTGTCCCCCAGCAACCCGACCTGCTATTGTCCCACTTTCGGCCCGGCCGGCCTCCTGTCCACTATGTGCTCGACGCGAAGTACCGGCTCGACGCTTCGCCGGACTATGTGCGCCGCTATGGCGTGCCCGGTCCCCCAAAGGATGCCCTGAACGACCTGTACCGTTACCGCGACGCGCTCTCCTCCTACTTTATCCGCTACGATGGGGGCACCGTGGCCCAGGCGCTGGCGCTCTACCCGTACCGCGACGGAGAGGCTGGCTGCTTCGCCGAAAGCCGTCTGGCCCGCGCCCTTTCCGAAGACGGCGTCGGTGCGCTGCCCCTCCTGCCCAAGGCTACCGACTACCTGGAACGCTGGTTGCAAGAGATTACAGCATAGCTCAAGGTTCTCTCCTACATCGGGCTGCATCCAGGGGAATCAGATAAGCAGCGCCGGGAGCGCCTTCGCGGGGCACACTGACAAGTGCGCGGTCGCCGTGCAAACTCAGGGCCGCTCCGAAAGCTTTTTCGCCCGGATCGATGCGTCGCCAGAAACACCAGCGATCGGCCGTGCGCATAAAGACATACACTACCTGGTCCACATTGAAATCGAGGCCGAGCTGTTCATCAAAGCCTGAGATAAGAGCCCAGCGCCCATCAAAGGCCAGCGCCGCCCCGAAGCCACCGTTCGGATAAGGTTGTGGCGGGGCAAGGGTTCCCACAAGCCGCCAGCGGCCATCCGCCTGGCGGCGATAGTGCCGGACGCGCCCGCCGCTACGAACTCCTCCCAGCCGTTCGCCTACGAGCAGCTCGCCCCGGGCCAGCGCCAGTGCCGGATTGAAATCCCGAACCCCTGTGAAGGTCGTGTCGTGCTCCCAGGTCCCGTCCGACCGGCGGACAAACAACAGTACGGCGCTGGGGCGGTCATAGCGATAGGACGGAGCAGCCAGAGCGATTACATTGCCGGACAGCACCACGGCTCCACCGGGCCAGGGTCCTCTCGGGGCAAGCGTGTCGGTCAAGGTAGCCTCCAATACCCAGCGGCCATCTGGCTGCTGCGCGAATACGTAAGCGGCTCCCGGACGCTGGTGGGCCGGATCACCCCAGGTGCTGACCACGGCTCGCGTTCCTTCAAGCGCGACAGCAGCGCCAAAAGCTCCCGTATTCACACCGGACGGTGCGGTCAGTCGGGCTGTCTGCTGCCAGTGCCCACCGACTTTACGCTCAAACACATAGGCGGCATCAGCCACCTCGGTACGGTAGGGCTGTCCGGCGGCCACGGCCAGGATGCGATCCCCGTCGAGGGCCACAGCGCGACCAAAGTGGCGTCCGGGAGCGCAATCGTCCGGCTGCAGCACCGCTGCCAGCCTCCACACTTCCCCCTGGCGCTCGTACACATACACCGCTCCCGAGGCCGGTCCGCATCCGTGCACGCCACTGGCCCCCACCACGGCCCGATCCACGCCCAGGGCCACGGCGACCCCAAAGGCATTGTCCGCCGACGTATCGGGTACCGGCAGCGGCCACAGCGGCACCAGTTGCGCTCGCACAGGCCAGACCAATAGTAGGCTCAGCACTACCAGCCAGCGTTCCATGGCAGGTATTCGACAAAAGTTTTCAGGCTACGGCTATGTTAAAAAATCGGGCCGTCCTTCCTCAGACGGCCCGATAGCAAAATGGATTCGGGAAGCCCGCACTCAGAAAATCCCCCGGCGGTCGCGCTTCGCGTGGGTAAGCCAATCCGAAGGTGCTACCACGTTAAGGTTCAGTATTTCCTCGGGAGTCAGTTCGGGCAGGCGTTCCACCAACCTCAGGAAGCGGTCACGCTCGGTACGGTCGATAATTCCTTCAGTAAGCGTGTCAAACTTCCGGATGTAGTCCGGGCGACGGAAC
>JALSJJ010000027.1 GCA_026989375.1 Rhodothermus sp. | reverse complement strand
TCAGCACTACCAGCCAGCGTTCCATGGCAGGTATTCGACAAAAGTTTTCAGGCTACGGCTATGTTAAAAAATCGGGCCGTCCTTCCTCAGACGGCCCGATAGCAAAATGGACTCGGGAAGCCCGCACTCAGAAAATCCCCCGGCGGTCGCGCTTCGCGTGGGTAAGCCAATCCGAAGGTGCTACCACGTTAAGGTTTAGTATTTCCTCGGGAGTCAGTTCGGGCAGGCGTTCCACCAGCCTCAGGAAGCGGTCACGCTCGGTACGGTCGATAATTCCTTCAGTAAGCGTGTCAAACTTCCGGATGTAGTCCGGGCGACGGAACGGCCGCGCGCCGTTCGGATGGGCGTTGGCCACGTCGATCTCATCGACCAGCTTGCGCCCATCCGCGAAGGTAATCTCTACCCGACCACCAAACGCCTTCTTTGACGGGTCCGGGTGGTGGTAGCGGGCCGTCCATTCCGGATCTTCCACGGTCCGAATCTTTCGCCAGAGTCGCACGGTGTCGGGCCGCCGCGCCCGCTCCGGGGCGTAGCTGTGCTCATGGTGCCAGGTGCCGTCCTGCAACGCCACCGCAAAAATGTACATAATGCTGTGGTCGAGCGTCTCACGACTGGCGTTTGGATCATACTTCTGCGGATCGCCCGAGCCGGAACCGATCACATAGTGCGTGTGGTGGCTTGTGTAGATCACGATCTCTTTGATCTGCTCAAAATCGTCAATCTTCTCTCGCATGCGAAAGGCCAGGTCAATCAGCGCCTGCGCCTGGTATTCGGCCGAATGTTCTTTGGTGTAGGATTCCAGGATCTGGCGGCGCGGTTCGCCCGGTTCGGGCAGCCAGATCTCATAGACCGCCTCGGGACCGTCGAGCATCCAGGCGATCACGCTGTCTTCCCCCTCGTAGATGGGCGAAGGCGACGTCTCGCCGCGCATCGCCCGGTCGATCGCCTCCACCGCCTGCTTTCCGGCAAAAGCGGGCGCATAGGCCTTCCAGCTTGAGATCTCGCCTTTGCGCGACTGGCGCGTTTGAAACGACACGTGCACGGCCTGCTGCACGGCCTGGTAGATGATCTCGGTGGGCAATCCAAGCATTGCACCAATCCCCACGGTGGCAGCCGGCGCCAGGTGCGCAATGTGATCTTTTTTGTGTTTGTGCAGGCAGATGGCTTTCACCAGGCTGATGTGCACTTCATAGGCTGCCAGAATGCCCCGCAGCACATCGGCCCCGCTTCGTCCGGTCTGCTGCGCCACGGCCAAGATGGGCGGAATGTTGTCGGCCGGATGCGAGTAGTCGGCAGCCAAGAACGTATCGTGAAAGTCCAGCTCGCGTACGGCTACCCCGTTGGCCCAAGCTGCCCATTCGCAACTGAAGCGTTGCGTTGAGGGCAGGCCAAACAGCGTAGCCCCGCCGGGATTCGGATGCGCCAGCGCCTGCGTCCGGGCGTTGGCCACCGGAGGCCGATTCAGGGCCGCCACGGCTACGGCGGCGTTGTCGATGATCCGGTTGATGACCATCTCGGCTGCCTCTTCGTCGATCGGCGCCTCATCGGTACCCACCCGGGCCAGCTTCCAGGCCAGTTGCTCTTCGCGCGGCAGGCGCTCCTTTGATGGGTACACGCGCACAATGTGTTTCTGCATAGGAACGATGGGTTGGTTTTTTGCTGTAACGGAACCACAAACTACAAACCTGCCCCCGCAAAAGTGCCACAATCCGGTGAAGACGGAGGCCCCAGCAAGGTCTGTACGCCGGCCTCAAACTGACGGGCGCCTCCCTGCGAGGGATGTCGAACGTACGTGCAGGCAATGCCCAGCAATCGCAATGCAAACTCTGCTTTCCGACCGACGGCGATTACCTGCCGGGGACGCAGGGCTTCGACGATGGCGGCCACCAGCGGCATCCAGTCGCGCACCTCGCGCTGGGTGGGTGTGCGGATCGAAAGGGGCGCGTTGGGCCGATGGGGATGCAGCGGCACCGCGCTCCAGGTGAAAAAGCACGGAAAGTACGGACGCATCACGCGCCAGTAGATGCGGGCGCTGTACTCGCGATGCGGACGCTCAGACAGGCCTGAAGCTTCGCCCTCTAACGGAAAATCAGGATCCAGAAGCTGCGATTCGCTGGTCAACGGCACCCCCGAAAACCGACAACCCCAGGGACCGGGCGCTTCGGCCAACAGCAGAACCGGAGGGGGTGCCTCGTAAGCAGCCAGATAGCGCCACAGGTTACGCTGCCGGATGGCCGGCGCCTCCGGACGGTCCAGCTCAGGGTGCCGGTCGCGATACGGATTGAACAGGCGATCCGTCGATGGCGCCGGAAACAACTGCGCTTCGAACGCCGACCAGATCGCCCGAAATGGTTTACTCAATGTCTCGCTCATAACCTGTAGCCACAGTACTTGCAGTATCGAGCATCTGGATCATGTCCCTCAGCCCCACATCCCGGACAGGCCTGTCCGGACACACGCCGCTCCACACGCGACAACTCTACCGTTACGATACCCGTAGGCACCGCAATGATACCATAGCCGATCACCATGATAAGCGCGGCCAGTGCCTGTCCCAACGGTGTCTGAGGAGCAATGTCGCCGTAGCCGACGGTGGTGAGCGTCACGATGGCCCAGTACACACTCCGGGGAATGCTGGTGAAGCCATTTGCGGGTCCCTCAATCAAATACATGAGCGATCCCAGAATGACCACCAGCGTCAGCACGGCAAATACAAACACGGTGATCTTGCGGCGGCTGGCTCGTAACGCCTGCATCAGTAAAGACGCCTCGTTGAGATAGGCTACGAGCTTCAGCACTCGAAACACACGCAGCACCCGCAGCAGACGAATCACTAACAGGTACTGGGCGCCGGGCAACAGGACGCTCAGATAGGTGGGCAGCACGGCCAGCAAGTCCACCATGCCAAAAAAGCTGCGTGCGTAGCGCAGCGGCCGATCGACGCTGTACAGGCGCAATCCATATTCGATGGTGAACAGGATCGTAAAGCCCCACTCTGCTGCGCGCAACACGGCTCCCCAGCGCAGGCGGATCGACTCGACGCTCTCCAGCATTACGGCCACTACGCTTAGCAGAATGACCGCAATAAGCACCACGTCGAAGGCCTTACCGGCCGGCGTGTCCGATTCGAAAATGATCTCATGTAGCCGATCGCGTAGTGGGTGGCGGCGCCGCACCAGTTGATTCATGGCTGCCCGTCGCTTCGGTGTTCGTACAGGTAAAAGGCGGCTACAACCAGCGCGTGGTTAATCTCTCCCTGACGAATGCGCGTCGGGATTTCGTCCGGATCAAGCAGCACCACATCGATTTCCTCAGCCTCGTCCAGTTGCTGGGGGCCAACCGGCCGGACGTTTTCGGCCAGAAACGTGTGGCAGCGATTGGTCAGAATGGCCGGATTGGGAGCCACCGCCCCCAGATAGATGAAGCGCTCGGCTTCATAGCCGGTCTCTTCGCGCAGCTCTCGCCGGGCGGCCTCCAGAGGCGACGGATCCTCTGGATCGATGGCCCCTCCGGGAATCTCCAGCGAGACCTCATCGGTGCCATAGCGGTACTGCTGAACGAAGACCATCTTACCGTCCGGTGTGACCGGAATCACGTTAACCCAGTCGATGGCTTCCAGCAAATAGAAGTCGTATGGCCGGTTGGCGCGGGGCAGTTGCACCTGTTCGCGCCAGATGCGAAACACTTTGTAATCGGCCAACACTTCGCGGCGCAGCCGCTTCCAGGGTCCAGGCATGTCAGTGTTTTCGGGCTGGTATCAGCGACAGGATGCCGGAATGGACAAGCGTTTGCAGGAGTTCCAGAAACTCGTCCCGGTCGAGCCAGGGCTGCAGCGTTTCGGCCGTCAGCGGTTGGCGTCCGGTCAGTAGCGGTGCTACCTCGGCCAGTTCCGGGGATAACTCGTAGGCCTCCCCCGAAGCAAACAACGTGGCCGATCCCCCTTCGTGGCGCACATAGGCCAGCTCCGGAATGGCATTCCGTCTGAGAAACGCCCCCTGTAGCAGGCGACGACGCAACTGCTTTGCAGAAATCGAGCGCGTCGGCGGTTCCGGGAGCAGTCCGCGCCGAGGCTCAGTGATGATACAGCCGAACCATCGCGCCAGTCGTTCCCGATCCTCAATCAGCTCTCGAAGCAATGCCTGAACCTGATCGATCACCTCGTCCGTAATTTCTCCGGGATCGGTAGCGGGGGTTCGGACGGGATCGGCGTAGCGTCGGCTTTCTTCCAGCCAGGCAGCCATGCGCGGCATTGCTTCGACCAGCTCAGCCTGATCGGGCGCCCGAAAGCCGATCGAAAAGGTCATGCAGTCCTCCAGGGCGACACCGTAGTGCGGAATGCGCGGCGGCAGATAGAGGACATCTCCGGGTTCCACAATCCATTCGGTATCGGGCTCAAAATGAGCCAGCAGACGCACCTCCAGGTCCGGGACCAGTTCTTCGCGATCCACAGGCTGATGGTTGATCTGCCAGCGCCGGCGTCCCCAGGCCTGCACCAGAAACACGTCATAATTGTCGATGTGGGCGCCGACCGTTCCCCCCTCGGGCGCATAACTGACCATAACGTCATCCAATCGCCAGTTAGGAAGGAAGCGCACGGTCTCAAGTAGCGCAGCTACCTCGGGCACCCATCGGTCCACCTCCTGCACGAGCAGCGTCCAGTGGGTTGGCGGCAATGCAGCAAAGTCTTTGGGCTCAAACGGACCGTAGCGCACTTCCCAGGGATGGGCTCCGCCTTTTTCTAAAATCAGCCGTGCAGTCACACCTTCCTCACAGGCCAGCCCGGCCAGCTCTTCCGGCGTGATGGGCGACCGAAAGCCCGGCAGCGCCTGCCGGATCAAAAGGGGCCGCCGTTGCCAGTAGGCTGCCAGAAATTGCTCCGGGGAAAGCGTGCCCAGCAGCGTCTCAGGTAAATGCATGGTCCTCTCGTTTGCATGAAACCCCTGAAAGATCTAACATAAGAGCGCATGCAGGGAAATCTTTGGTTAAACTTTCAAGCGATGCACCATGAGATCCCTATGGATTGGTCTGCTGATTCTGCTGGGAAGCAGCCCTGGACTTTTGCTGGCGCAACCCCGCTCCATTCCCCCGGCTCCGGACCGTCGGCCGGATGAAGGCATCGGCCCCTTTGATCGGCTGATTATCCGAGGAGCTATTCTGATCGATGGTACCGGTGCCCCGCCAATTGGTCCGGTAGATATTGTCATCGAAAAGAACCGAATCAAAGAAATCGTGCGCGTGGGCTATCCAGGCGTGCCGATTGAGGAAGCGCGGCGCCCGAAAGACGCCACCTATGAGCTGGACGCCCACGGCATGTACGTGCTGCCGGGCTTTGTCGATATGCACGCCCACATTGGAGGTGTGGCTCAGGGCACCCCGGCCGAATACGTCTTTAAGCTCTGGATGGCCCATGGCATCACGACGATTCGCGATCCGGGCTCCGGCAATGGGCTGGAATGGACGCTGGCGCA
>JALSJJ010000026.1 GCA_026989375.1 Rhodothermus sp. | reverse complement strand
CAGCCGGTAGGGGCGTCGGATCTGGCTCCGCTGTTTGCTGAAGTGCTCCTTGCCTGAGAGGTGAGCATCAAGGAACACGGTTAGAGCTTCTGGAACCTGCGCGCAACATCTACTGGATCTGGCGGCTTACGCCGCTGCTGACTATATAGCACGCATGGAGGCCATCATCGACGCTCTGGACGGACATCCCGTCTGGCTGGGATTTATGGGCGGTCTGATTATCGCCACGCTGAATATGGGGGGAGCTTTCGTGCTGCTGCTCTGGCCCCGTCCGTCGCCTCGCTTTCTGGATGCGGCCCTGGGATTTGCGGCGGGGGTGATGCTGACGGCCAGCTTTACCAGCCTGATTCTTCCTGGCATTGAGTATGGCGGGTTGCTGCCGGTGTTGGGAGGTCTTATGCTGGGGGCACTCGTGATGGACGCCGGTGATCGCTGGCTACCCCACGAACACTTTGTTAAAGGACACGAAGGGCCCGATGTGCACCGTATCCGCCGCGTATGGCTTTTTATCATCGCGATCACGCTGCACAACATGCCTGAGGGGTTGGCAGTGGGGGTCAGTTTTGGTAGTGGTCATTATCGCGAGGCCGTTCAGCTTATGCTGGCCATTGGGATCCAGAACATTCCTGAAGGGCTGTCTGTTGCGGTTTCTTCGCTCAGTGCCGGACTGGGCGCCCGGTTTTATGCCAGTATGGTCGGCGTACGTTCGGGCCTGGTAGAAATTCCAGCCGCTGTGCTGGGAGCTGCACTGGTGCATTATATGGCGGTGCTACTGCCCTGGGCTATGGGCTTTGCGGCCGGTGCGATGCTTTACGTTATCAGTCACGAGATTCTGCCTGAAACGCACCGCATGGGGCACGAGCGGCTGGCTACCCTGGGGACCATACTGGGCATTATCGTTATGCTTACGCTCGACGTAGCACTGGGCTGAAAAGCGAACGCCGGCGCATTGCGCGCCGGCGTTCCCCTTTTGAAAACGTGAAAGCAATTACTCCACCGTGATCTTACGTGGCTGGTGCGCGGCCAGCTTCGGGATTCGGATGGTAAGGACTCCGTCTCGCATTTCTGCCTTAATGCCGGCCGGATCGATGGTCTGTGGCAGGGTAAAGCTGCGGAAGAAACGCCCGTGCGGACGTTCCACATGGCGCACCGTTTCCTGATCCCCCTCGTACTCGGCCTTCCGCTCACCCGAAACCGTCAGTACGCCCTCATTAAACTGGAGGTCCAGGCTTTCTTTGGCCACACCCGGCAGATCCATACGGATCAGGTAGGCTTCGGCCGTTTCCGACAGGTCCGCGCGAGGAGTCCAGCCAGCTGGGGCTTCGGTCGCTTCGGCACCCTGAAGAAACTCGTTAAACAGCCGATTCATCTCGCGCTGCAACGTTGTGAAACCCGGGAAATAAATACGCTCAGCCATGGCTTTAAATGGTTGGTTGGGGTATGCTTTGTTTTAGACCGACAGGCTGTCGCGCCTGCGTTCGTTTGCACTGCGGTGGGAAAACCGTGCCGGGTGCCAGAATGAACGAAAAAGGCCTTAGAAGATGTCGCTTCTGACAGCATGGTCTGTGACTTGCAAAAGACTACCGGTAGTTAGATGGCCTGTCACTTCGACAGGCAAGCATCCGTCCACAAAACCAGAACAGGTACCATGGCAGTAACGAAACAGCTTCCAAAAGCACAGTGGCAGGAATACTTTGACAACTTTACCCGTGCGTTTCTGGAAGATCTGAATCCAGAAGCTGCCGTTGTCGAGGTGATCAATCCCCGGTTGGGAGATCAGTTGGAATCGGACTATGCCCGTGTTATCGGGATCAGCTACGATCCCAAAGACAACGTCTTTGAGGTAGCGCTGGAGGGCGTCGATCATCTCGTGTATCATCCGAAGGAGATCTGGGTGATAGAGGAAGACAACGGATTTGTGCGCACAATTGAAGTGGTGCGCGAGGACGGTACAAAAGAAATCATTCGGTTGCAGAGCGTCGGCCTGCAGCGGGCGCAGCAATAAGAAAAACTTATCGCTGGCTTTACTAAAATGCGTCGGTAGGGTACCGGCGCCCAAAGGGAAGGTTTACAGTTAATGGATCAAAGGTGATACGATGGCGGAATTGATGGCAGTTTCCAGGTTCGAGCGGCTATTCCGTATGGCTGCCGGCCTGGATGTAGATAAAAGTGATCTCAAACGTTTGAGCCATTTTGTGCGGCAGAAAATTTACGATCTGCTGCTGGCTGCGCAGGCAACCGCCCGGGCGAACGGTCGTGACGTGATTCAGGTGCATGACCTGCCTATCACAAACGGCCTGCGCGAAAGCATTCGCGCCTTTGAGGCGCTTGATACCGAGCTGGAATTGGAGCCCGTTCTGGAACACTTGGCGGAACTGCCGCCGCTGGAGCTGGCCTACAGTTACGAGGTGGAGCGCGAACTACCCCGCCTGGTAGGAGCGCTTACGGTGGCACTGGCACGGGCGTTCAAGGTACTGGATCCGGAAGTCAAGAATCCGCAACCCTTGCACTGGGAGCGGGCAATAGCGATTTTTAACCTGCTGTTGTAAACCTGTTCGTTGTTGTCATGAATGACCTGTTTTTCCTATTTCTTATCCTAATGAGTTTGACGCCCGCGCTGCGCCAGCAGATTCTGGAGGCACGCCGGGCGCAGATTATGCGTCGGTTGGAGCAACGGCGAGGTTCTCGGGTGATCTCGCTGATTCACCGGCAGGAGACGGTCTCGCTGCTGGGCATTGGCATTCATCGTTACATTTCCATTGAGGATGCCGAGGAGGTGTTGCGGGCCATTCGCATGACGGACCCTGCCTGTCCCATTGACATGATTGTGCATACCCCTGGGGGATTGGTACTGGCTGCCGAGCAGATAGCCTGGGCGTTGGCTCAGCATCCAGCCAAAGTAACGGTCTTTGTGCCCCACTACGCGATGAGCGGTGGCACGTTGCTGGCGCTGGCTGCCGATGAAATTGTGATGGATCCGTTTGCCGTGCTCGGGCCGGTTGATCCCCAGATCGGTCAATATGCTGCGGCTTCTATCGTGGCCGCCGTTCGCCGAAAAGGCCCGGGCCAGGTCAGTGATGAGACGCTGATGCTGGCCGACGTAGCCGAAAAAGCACTTGGACAGGTCGCCCATAGCGTGCAGCGATTGCTCGAACGTAAAATGCCAGCTGACCGCGCGGCCCGGGTAGCAGAAGTGCTGACCAGTGGGGTGTGGACGCACGACCATCCGCTGCGGGTGGATGAAGTGCGGGCGCTTGGCCTGCCGGTTTCGACCAATATGCCGCCGGAGATTTATTCGCTCATGGCCTTGTATCCGCAGCCTACCCGCATGCGGCCTTCGGTCGAATACGTACCGCTTCCTTATCGTTCCGACAGACCATCTGGACGGCAACCATCATGATCCCCATAGGTGACGACGTACCCGAACGGTACTATCCGTTTGTAACCTACACGTTGATCGGACTCAACGTCTTCTTTTTCTTCGTGGAGCTGCTCCAGGGACCGCGCCTGGAAGCTTTTCTGTATCGCTGGGGTACTGTGCCGGCCTGGGTGATGAACTGGCAGGAGCAACCCGAGGTGCTGCTGACGCTGTTTACGTCCATGTTTCTCCATGGCGGCTTTGCCCATCTGCTCGGCAACATGATTTACCTGAACGTCTATGGCAAGTCGCTTGAGGGGACGATTGGCTCGGGGCGCTTTCTGGTGTTTTACCTGCTCAGCGGCCTGGCTGGAGGGATTGCGCACGTACTCATGAACCCCACAAGCACGGTACCGGCTATTGGCGCCAGCGGGGCCATCTCGGGAGTGCTGGGCGCCTATCTGATACTTTTCCCGCGCGCGACGGTATTTCTGGTAGTCCCGCTGCTCTTTTTCTTTCCCTTTATTGCATTGCCAGCCTGGTTTGTGCTCACCTGGTGGTTTGCGTTGCAGATTATGGGCGGGCTGACGTCGGCGGCTTTTACTCAGGTAGGGGGAGGCGTAGCCTACTGGGCGCACATTGGAGGATTTGTGGCCGGATTGCTCCTGATCATCCTCTTTTATCCCCGCCGGGAGCGTCGGCCTTTCCGCTACTACGGAACCCCGGATCGGCGTTACTGGGCCTACTGGGAAGGGTAGCGGGCAGGATCTTTTCCATTTCGGCGGTTTCCTGGGCCGAGAGGCCAAGCTGACGTGCATGCCGGGCGGTGAGGGGCGTGCGGAACAGGGAACTACAGGCGACGAACGCCTGTGCCGGCCCGACAAGCACCAGACGGTCGCCCGGGCGTATCTGAAAATCGCCTCCTGGACTGGGGATAAAGCGGTTGTCGCGGTAGGCAGCCAGCACGGTGATGCCATACCGAGGCCGAAGAGCCAGCTCAGCCAGGGTGCGTCCGACTGCTGGCGCTCCGGGATGCACCACTACTTCACGGGTGTGTAGTTGATCCTGCGAAAGCGCGGAAAGCACATGTTGCACCTGATCTGGCTGCCGGAAGGCCTGATAGTTGTCTGCGCGCAGTACCTGAATTTCGGCAGCCACTTCCCGGGCCGGCAAGCCATAGGCGTCAAGTACGTGGGAAAACAACCGCAGGGGCGTTTCCAGCTCCTCGGGTACCACCAGATCGGCGCCGGCTTCGCGCAGGGTATCGACATCCCGTAGCAGGCCCGCTCGCGCGATGATACGCAATGTAGGGTTCAGGTAGTGGGCCAGGCGTACCAATCGCTCTGCTGCGGCACGGTCGTCAATCAACACAACCAGGGCTTTGGCTTTCCGAATACCGGCTGCCTCAAGAATAAGACGGCGGCTGGCATCGCCCAGCAGGGCAGGCAGGCCGGCTTCGCGGGCTTCCAACACCCGGTGCGGATCCAGGTCGATAACCAGCATGGGAAGCTGTAACGGCCGTAACATCCAGGCCAGGTGCTGCCCGTCGCGGCCGTAACCTACCAGGATCAGGTGATTTTCCAGTGAGGGTTCGGGCTCCTCAGCAGTCAGGTTAGCCGGTAGGCGAACCGGCCAGCGTGCTTCGAGCCAACTACCCAGCCAATGTCCGGCAGGCAATAACAGGGGAGTGGCCAACATAAGCAGTACGGCTGCTGCAATGAACAGCGCATCGCCATCCGGATGTCCCAGCGGCTGCAGGCCGACCTCACGGCCCATTCGTTCCAGCACAAAGGAGAACTCTCCGATCTGCGCCAGTCCGAGTCCTGCGATGGAAGCCACGCGTGGTCCGTAGCCGAGTGCCAGCACGCTGCCGCCCGTTACCAGGGCTTTCAACACCACCACGAGTAGGGCAATACCTAACACCAGCACAGGATTTGCCAGTACATACCGGACGTCCAGCAACATGCCTACCGACATAAAGAACAGGGCATTGAAGACGGTACGCAGGGGCAGGATCTCGCTCAGGGTATGCTCGGCGTAGGGACTTTCGCTGACGACCAAACCGGCCAGAAACGCACCCAGAGCCAGACTGATACCAAAAAGGCCTGTGACGAAGGCTGTCCCGAAACAGAGCGTGACGACAGTCAGGAGAAACAGCTCATGTCGGTAGGTGCGGGCAACGTAGTCGAGCAGGCGAGGGATCAGCAGCCGCGCCAGCACAAGCACGATGCCGATAATCAACAGGGCCTTCAGCAAAGTGAGCACGACCTCGGTAAAGCTCCCTTCGGCGCCGCCCATGATGGGCACCAGCAGGACCAGTCCCACGGCAGCCAGGTCCTGAAAGATCAGAATGGCCAGACTGGCCTGTCCTGCTGCACTTCCGGTTTCTCCGCGTTCGGCCAGCAGGCCCATTACCAGCGCTGTGCTGCTGAGCGCCACCAGGATACCCGTGAAGATGGCAACTGGCCAGGCAACACCGATCGTGTGCAGCAGCAACGCTACGACTGCCGTCGTGACACTTACCTGCAGTAATCCCCCACCCACTACCAGACGACTCAGGCGGGCCAGCTTTTCCAGGCTGAACTCAACGCCGATAGAGAAAAGCAGCAGAATAACACCAATTTCGGCCATACGGCCGATCAGTGTCTCATTCTGCACCAGGCCGATACCGCCGGGACCTACCAGCACGCCAGCCAGCAGAAAGCCCACTACGGGCTCCAGGCGAAGCCGGTAGCAGAGGTAAGCAATGGCCGTCCCGGCGCCAAGCAAAGCGACCAGCTCTCCCAGAAAGGGGAGCTGTAAGCCTACCGCCAGTAGCATGGAAGTAACCGGATCTTTTCGGGTCAGCAGAAACACGCCAGAAACGAAGGGCGGTGATTCTGGTTCTTGAAGGACCTATGGCATGCGTAACGAATCCGATATAAGCGTATGGCGGATGAGCTGCAGGGCGCGCTGGCGCTGGAGACGCAGACGCCGGTGCAGACCGACCGTGAGCTTACGGTTGAGGTGGGATGGGTGCTGGCCGGCGCTTTTGACGAGATAGATCGCCGGGCGCTGGCACTGGCCCGCGCTCGCCTGGCTCAGTTACTAACAGCTTGGTTTCCAGAATTTTGCTGGCGCTTTCCGGTGGTCTGGCGTCGGGAGCTACGGCCGATTTCGCCTGTCGAGCCGATTGAACTACTGGAGGCTGCTACGGACGAGCGTGACCATGGACGCTGGGACTTTGTGCTGGTGGTTACGGCGGCCGCCCTGAAAAGCCACTACAAACCCTTTGCGTTGGGAGCACCTTCGTCCGCACTGGATGCCGCCGTGCTTTCAACGCAGCGGTTGGATCCCATTGTGGAAGATGAACAGGTTGAAGAGCGTGAGCGAATTGAAACTATTGCCCGACGGGTAACGGCACTGGCCGTCCATCTGCTGGGTCATCTGAACGGACTCGCCCATCAGGACGACCCGTCTGATTTTATGTATGACCTGAAGACGGTGGCCGATCTGGATGGTATGCGCTATTTGCAGGACCGCGCACGGATGGAAAAGGCACTGCGGGAGGTGGCTGCCGAGCGCCTGGAAGAGACGGCCGCCTATCGACAGCCCGGATTGGTTCACAAGTGGGGTGTACGCCTGGGGTTTGGATTGCGGGTGCTTTGGCGCGAGCGCCGTAACATCTGGGAGGCCGTCCGTGAGGTCGAACCCTGGCTGTTTCCAATGCGCTTCAGCCGTCTGACGACCGCAGCTTTTTCCGCATTGCTTTTTCTGCTGATGACGGCCGAAGTCTGGGAACTGGGCATGCAACAGCCTCCGCTACGTGTGGCCCTGCTGGCGTTACTGGCACTGGCTGGCACCTCGTTTTACCTGCTACAGCGGCAACATCTGCTTCGACAACATCGCTGGGAGATGCGCTTCAGCGAGCAGCGTACGGTTGCCGCGATCGCCGCCAGTGTGGCTGTTGTCCTGGGCATGGCCACCACCTATGTGTTTCTCTTTGGGATGGTGTTGCTTATAAGTAAGCTGCTGTTTACGCTTCGTCTTGTTACCGGATGGACGGCCCTGGCGCCTACGTGGCAACACTATCTGACGTTTGCCGGCTTTGTTGCCACGCTGGGCCTGGTAGCCGGCGCACTCGGTGCCTCCTTTGAACAGGGAGTCTATTTCCGCCACGTACTGCTCATCGACGAAGAAACTTAATCCTGGGCCGTATCGATCTGTGCCCGTTGCAGCCGACCGCTGTAGTCGATATAGACCGTTTTCGTTTCCGTATAGAAGTCGAATACCTCCCAGCCGCCTTCGCGATGGCCGTTTCCGGTCTGCTTGACACCTCCAAAGGGCAGGTGCGCTTCGGCCCCAATGGTAGGTGCATTCACGTACACAATGCCCGCTTCCAGCTCCTGTATCGCTTGGAAGGCTCGAGCAATGTCCCGTGTGTAGATTGAAGATGAAAGTCCGTAGCGCACTTTGTTCGCCACAGCAATGGCTTCTTCCAGGGAGCCAACCTTCAGTACGGAGAGGACCGGTCCGAAGATTTCTTCCTGCGCAATGCGCATCTCGGGCGTAACATCCACAAAGATAGTGGGCTCGAAGAAAAAGCCCTCGTCCAACCCCGGACCGGTAGCACGGCGTCCCCCCAGCACCAGACGTGCCCCTTCCTGAAGACCGAGATCTACATAGCGCTGCACTTTTTCGAGGGCGGTCTGGTTGATGAGCGGCCCCATGTCCGTACCCTCGGCGTTACCGTCACCAAGACGCAGGCGCCGGGCTGCTTCACAGAGCCGTTCAACCACTTCGTCGTGAATGGCTTCATGAAGGATAAGTCGGCTGGTGGCTGTGCAGCGTTGACCGGTGGTGCCAAAAGCACCCCAGAGGACGCCATTGACTACCAGATCCAGATCAGCATCTTCCAGGACAATGAGCGGATTTTTTCCGCCCATTTCCAGCGAGCAGCGTTTGTGCAAGCGACCGCAGAGGCTACCGATACGCGCGCCCACTTCAGAGGAGCCGGTAAACGAGATAGCCTGGACCTCTGGATGCTCTACCAGGGCAGCGCCCGCCTCTGCATCGCCGTGCACCAGATTGATCACGCCTGGCGGCACGCCTGCGTCAATCAACGTCTGTACGAAAAGCATGCCGCTGTGCGGGGCATCTTCGCTGGGTTTGAAGACTACGGTATTCCCACAGGCCAGTGCCGGGAAAATTTTCCAGCTTGGCACGGCTACTGGGAAGTTCCAGGCTGTAATGACCCCTACGACACCCAGGGGTTGCCGGATGGTCATGTTGAACTTATTCGGCAATTCGCTGGGCACGGTGTGTCCGAAAAGCCGACGCGTTTCACTGGCGGCATAGTAGGCCGTGTCGATGGCTTCCTGAACGTCGCCGCGCGTCTCAAAAAACGGCTTGCCCATTTCTCGCGTCATGGCCCGGGCAATTTCGTCTTTTCGAGCACGAAGGAGGTCCCCGGCCCGCCGCAGGATCTCCCCACGCTGGGGAGCCGGCAGGCGGCGCCAGGATGGAAAGGCTGCGCGCGCGGCTGCAACGGCCTGATCAACATCGGCTGCGCTTGACCGGGGAAACAGACCGATCAGGTCAGACCAGCGAGCCGGGTTACGATCTTCGAAGTGGCGTCCTGATGTAGCGTCGACCCACTTTCCGTTGATATAGTTGTGAAAAATCGTGGCCATGAGGAAACCTGGTGGCTGTTTGGAAGCGTTTTCGAACTACCTGATTTAAAATAGGACATACCGCGGGTCCCTGCCAAGTCGGCCGTGTGCGCCTGTACCCGTAACAAAAGATGTATATTTCCCGATCCAGCCAGTAAGATTGAACAATGAAGCCCATGACCGACCGTGCCGCTTTCTTATCCTCGCTGGAGTCGCGGCTGGCCTCACGTGCGCGCAACGTGCCTCCCAGCGGCATTCGGCGCTTTTTTGAGATTGCCGCCACGATGGAGGATGTGATCTCGCTGGGGATTGGCGAGCCGGATTTCGTCTCGCCCCCGGCCGCTATTGAGGCGGCCATTGCTTCGCTGCGTGCTGGCCAGACGGGCTACACCGCCAATGCCGGGTTGATGGAGCTGCGCGAAGCGATTGCTGAAGAGCTGGTCCGACGCTATGGCGTGCATTACGATCCGGCCCATGAGATTCTGGTTACTGTGGGGGTGGCCGAGGGCATTCAACTGGCTATGCTGGCCCTGGTGGAGCCGGGCGATGAAGTGCTGATTCCGGAGCCCTGCTTTGTTTCGTACGGCCCAACCGCTATATTTGCCGGAGGACGGGTGGTGTATGTGCCCACGTCGGTGGAGAACGATTTCCAGGTGACGGCAGCCGATCTGGAGCCCTACATTACGCCGCGTACCAAGGTGTTGATGATCGGCTACCCGAACAATCCGACCGGTGCTGTACTGCGCCGGAAGACCATGGAAGAAATCGGGGAACTGGTCGTCCGGCATGATCTGTTCGTCATCTCGGATGAGATTTATGATCGGCTGATTTATGGTCGTGCCTATGAAGAAGGGCATGTGTGCGTGCCTTCGATTCCGGGGCTTCGCGAACGAACCGTTCTACTGGGCGGCTTTTCCAAGGATTATGCAATGACCGGATGGCGTATTGGTTATGCCTGTGCTCCTGAGCCCATCCTGAAGGCGATGTACAAGTTGCATCAGTACATGGTGATGAGTGCTCCGACTATGGGGCAGGTGGCTGCGCTGGCGGCGCTTCGGGAAGCGCAGGAAGATGTAGAACGGATGCGCCAGGCTTATGATGAGCGGCGGAGGGTGATTGTGGACGGTCTGCGTGCGGCCGGTTTGCCCACGTTTGAGCCGGAGGGGGCTTTTTATTGTTTCCCGGACATTCGTTCGACCGGACTCACTTCCGAGGAATTTGCACAACGTTTGTTGCGGGAGGAGCGTGTGGCGGTGGTGCCGGGGGATGCGTTTGGACCCAGTGGGGCCGGGTATGTGCGTTGTTCGTATGCCACGTCGCTGGAGAATGTGCGGGAGGCGGTGCGTCGGATCCAGCGGTTTGTAGCACGGGTGAAGGAGGGGCAGCGGGTGGAAACCTGAGTGGGGCCTGGTCGTTGCCAGGAGCTTATTGGAAATGGGTATTGTTTTGTGGCCACTGAATCCGTTATTGCAATGCAAGAAAAAATCCAAAGCCTGTTAGAGCGTGTAGACACGCTCGGGAGGTTTCTTTGACATCCCCGGGCGTAAGCAGAAAATCGCACAGCTAAACGAAGAGCGATTGGCTCCGGGGTTCTGGAATAACCCCGAGCGGGCACGTGAGGTAGAGAAGCAGATTGCTGAAGAAGAATCCTGGGTAACGGCGTGGGAGCGGCTGCGCCGTCAGGCCGAAGACGTGCAGACTTTGCTGGAGCTACAGCAGGAGGAGCCTGAAGCGGATCTTCAGGAGGAGATTGCCCAGGAGGTAGCTCGTCTGGAGCAGCAGCTTGACGAGCTGGAGCTGCGGAGCTTGCTGACTGACCCCGATGATCATCGGAATGCAATTCTGACCATTCATCCCGGAGCGGGCGGAACGGAAAGCCAGGACTGGGCGGAGATGCTCCTGCGCATGTACACCCGCTGGGGAGAGCGGCACGGCTACGACGTGGAACTCCTTGAATACCAGGCGGGCGACGTGGCCGGCATCAAGAGTGCCTCGCTGCGTATTGCTGGACCCTACGCTTATGGGTACCTGAAAGGAGAGTCTGGAGTGCATCGCCTGGTGCGCATTTCGCCATTTGATGCAAGTGGCCGGCGCCATACTTCGTTTGCCAGCGTGTTCGTCTATCCGGAAATCGACGACACGATTGAGGTCAACATCCGGCCGGATGAGATCGAAATGCAGACGTTCCGCAGCAGTGGAAAGGGAGGGCAGAACGTCAACAAGGTAGAAACGGGTGTACGTTTGATCTGGCGCGGCAAGCTCTCCAATGGGGAAGAGGCTAAAGTGGTAGCTGAGTGCACCGAAGAACGCAGCCAGCTTCAAAACCGGCAGCGGGCCCTTACGATGCTTAAAAGCCGCATCTATCAGTTGGAGCGGGAGATTCGGGAAGCTGAAAAGCGCAAGCGCGAGTCTCAGAAGAAAAAGATCGAGTGGGGCAACCAGATCCGTTCTTACGTTTTTCAACCGTACACGATGGTTAACGACCATCGCACTGAAACCAAAGTAACGGACGTACAGGCCGTCATGGACGGCGATCTGGACCCGTTCATTCGGGCCTACCTGCTGTCGCAGGTAAACGAAGTCTCTTAAGATGCCCGAGCGTTACCAGTTCGACTTTCTGGTTATTGGGAGCGGCATCGCAGGTTTGACTTTTGCCCTGCGCGTGGCCGATCATGGATCGGTAGCCATAGTGACCAAAAAAGAAAGCGTCGAATCCAATACGAATTACGCGCAGGGGGGTATTGCGGCCGTTATGGACGCGGCCGACTCGTTTGAGCAGCATGTGCAGGATACGCTTGAAGCCGGGGCAGGATTATGTGACCGTGAGGTAGTGGAAACGGTGGTGCGGGAAGGGCCGGAGCGGATCCGCGAGCTGATTGCGCTCGGGGCACAGTTTACCTATGAGAATGGTCGGCTTCATCTGGGCCGCGAGGGAGGGCATTCGCGGAATCGTATTGTGCACGCCGCCGATGCGACGGGCCGTGAGGTTGAGCGGGCCTTACTGACGCACGTGCGTGCCCATCCCAACATCCATATCTTTGAGTACCACTACGCCGTCGATCTGATCACCGAACATCACCTGGGGCAATATGTCTCTCGTCTGCGCCCCGACATTCACTGCTTCGGAGCGTACGTGCTGGACGAGCGCGCTGATGTTGTCCACACGTTTCTGGCGAAAGCGACTTTGCTGGCCACGGGCGGCTCCGGCCAGGTGTACCTGCACACAACCAATCCGTCGGTGGCTACGGGCGACGGGGTAGCCATGGCCTATCGGGCCAAGGCCCGTGTAGCCAACATGGAGTTTATTCAGTTTCATCCGACCACGCTTTTTTACCCAGAAGGCACGGAAGATCGTTCGTTCTTAATCAGCGAGGCGGTGCGGGGAGAAGGGGCGCGGCTTTACAACCTGGCTGGCGAGCGCTTCATGCTCCGGTATGATCCGCGGGCTGAGCTGGCGCCTCGCGACATTGTAGCCCGTGCCATTGACGATCAGCTCAAACGACGTGGTGAGCCGCATGTGTGGCTGGATATTTCTCATCGTCCTGCTGAGGAGATCAAGCGACGGTTCCCGAACATTTATCACACCTTACTGGGCTACGGCATCGACATGACGCAGCAGCCTATCCCGGTGGTGCCGGCAGCGCACTATCAGTGTGGAGGCGTGCTGACCGACCTGCACGGCCGTACCACGATTCATGGACTCTACGCGGCCGGTGAGGTGGCCTGCACGGGGTTGCACGGGGCTAACCGTCTGGCCAGTAACTCGCTGCTGGAAGCACTGGTTTTTGCCCGGCGCGCGGCTGAAGATGCCGTGCAGTACGTTCAGACGCAGACCTGGCGCACGGACGTGCCAGATTGGGATGATCGAGGTACCGAACGTCCGCAGGAATGGGTCCTCATTTCGCACAACCGTGATGAATTGCGACGGATTATGTGGGATTATGTGGGCATCGTGCGCTCGCAACTTCGCCTGGAGCGCGCGCTGCGCCGCACCCGTTTGCTCTACGAAGAAACCGAGGACTTCTACCGGCGTGCTCGGCTTTCGCCGGGGCTGTGCGAGCTGCGCAACATGATTGCCGTTGCCTATCTGATTATTCGAAGTGCGCAGATGCGGCGTGAAAGCCGCGGATTGCACTATATGCTGGACTATCCCGAACCAGTCGAAAGCGAACGGAGGCCCACGCTGGTCTGAGGAACCCACTTCGGGGGCGGTCGTTTACCCGTCGGAAGTGAGCGGGTTGTGGGGTCGCCTCCACGGAACGGAGTCGGTGTGTACGAAAAGGGGGGCTCAAGCCGCCCTTTTTTCGTTCAACCCGCTCAAGTAGTAACGCCCGGCCGTCCGTGGTGCGGGCGTTTTTTACAGCGAAAAACGGCGATGATGCAAGCAGCATACGGGATGCCGGCGCTGATCGAACAGATCCGCGCCCGAGTTGAAGAGGTGTTGCAGGGGACGTCGTTCTTTCTGATTGATGTCGTTGTGCGCGGCCGACGGGGGGCGCAGGTGGTCGAGATCTATATTGACGGCGACCGCGGCCCCTCACTTCGGGACCTGGAGCATTTGAGCCGAGAGATTGGTTTTTTGCTTGATAGTGATGAGCTTTTGCCCGGTCCGTACACGCTGAACGTGTCGTCGCCGGGCGTTGATCGGCCACTGGTGCATCCCCGGCAGTACCCCAAACATGTGGGGCGCGAGCTGGAGGTGCAACTGGTGGCTGGCGAAGAAGGATTGGCTGAGCGACTGCGCGGGACGTTGCAGCGGGCCGATGCTGAAGCGATTGAGCTGCAACTTCCCGATGGGTCGCAACGCCGATTGCGCTACGAAGAAATTCAAACGGCCCGCGTCTGTTTGCCCTGGTAAGGCGGGCCCTAAAGCCGTTGACAGGTGAGCCATGCAGAACAGCGAGCTGGTATCTTCCTTTGCAGAGATTGCCCACTCAAAGGGCATTGATCGGGATACCCTCCAGTTGATCGTAGAGGATGTCTTCCGGGCCATGATCCGGAAGCGCTATGGGTCGGACGAAGCGTTCGAAATCATCTTTAACCCGGATCATGGCGACATCCAGATTCTCCACATTCGGGAAGTCGTGCCCGACTGGGAGCTGGAGGATCCCGTTACCCAGATTGAGCTGAGTGAGGCGCGCAAGATTGATCCCGACTTTGAAGTCGGTGACGAGGTAGCCAGCGAACTCAACATTTCCGAGTTCGGGCGCCGGGCAATTATGACGGCGCGTCAGACGTTCAGCCAGCGCATTCGGGATCTGGAAAAAGAAAAGATCTATCAGGAGTATTCAGAGCTGGTCGGTGAGATCGTAGTCGGCGAGATTTACCAGATCCGTCGGCGCGAGGTGCTGGTCATGCACAATCGCACAGAGCTCATTCTACCTCGTGAAGAACAGATTCCACGAGATCGCTATCGCAAGGGCGATACGCTGCGGGCTGTGGTCAAAGAAGTGCGGCGTGAGTCCGGTGGTGCACCGCAGGTGATTATCAGCCGCGCTGATCCGGTTTTTCTGGAGCGGCTGCTTGAGCTCGAGGTGCCCGAGATCGAAGAGGGGATTGTGGAGATTAAAAAGATTGTTCGCGAGCCTGGCGAGCGCGCTAAAGTCGCCGTGGTCAGCCATGACGAACGCGTGGATCCAGTCGGTGCCTGCGTGGGGCTTCGCGGTAACCGGATCTATGCCGTTGTGCGTGAGCTTGCTAACGAAAACATCGACGTGATTGAGTGGTCCGACGATCCGCGTGAACTGATCAAGCGAGCGCTTGCACCGGCCAAGCCGCTTTCGGTAACGCTTAATGAGGAGGCCGATCCGCCACGTGCCAAGGTGGTTGTACGGGCAGAGGAGGTCAGTCAGGCTATCGGCCGTGGGGGTGTCAACATCCGGCTGGCGTCACGCCTGACCGGCTACGAACTGGATGTCTATCGCGAGATTCTTCCAGACGAGGAAGATATTGAAATTGAAGAGTTTGCGGATGAGCTGGACGCGTCGATCATCGCGCGCCTGCGTGAGATCGGTTGCGATACGGCCCGGGCCGTACTGGATCTGTCGCTTGAGGAACTGATGCGGCGCTCGGGGCTGGATGAGGAAACCGCGCGGCGCGTAATGGAGGTCATCCGCTCGGAGTTTGAAGAAGATGAAGAAGAACTGGAAGGCTAACCGCCGATAGAGGCAGGACGCACCAGGCGCTTATGGCAAAGAAGTTTAAAATTCGACTTTTTAAGCTGGCACGTGAGCTGAACGTCGGCATCGACACGATCGAGCAGCAGCTCAAGGAGCTGGGCTTTGCACGGGCCCTCTCGGGGCGGGGAGCCAATGCCGTGTTGGAAGATGAGGCGGCCTATGAGGCGCTGCTGGAGGCGTTTGCTCACGACCGAGAGGTGGCAGCCCGGCTCAAGGAGCTGCGAGAGGCTCGGGGTGAAACGGCTCGTACCGCGAAGGTTGAGCCGGAGCCCGCAGTAACTGAAGACATGGAGGAGGCGGAACTTGACGGAACGGATGCGGAAACAGAACCTCAGACAACGACGGAGGAAGTAGCCTCCGAGGCGGCTTCTGAAGCCGTAGCGGTTGAGGTTCAGGAATCTGTTGAAGTGTCTGAGGCTCCCGCTGAAGCTACGGATGAAGTTGTAGAGGAGTCCGAGCCAGCGGCCGCAGTAGAAGCTGAAGAATCTCCTGAAGAACCCGGAGAAGTCGTTGAACCAATCGAGGCAACCGTATCGGAAGTCTCGGAGGACGTACCAGAGACGGAGACGCCGGGCATTGAGGACGAGGCCGTAACGGCTCCTGAGACCGAGCAAGCCGAAGAAGACGAAGTCATTCGGGCGCAGCGCTATCAGCTTCAGGGAGCTAAGGTCATTGGTAAGATTGATCTGTCCAAGCTTGAAGAAGACGATGCGCGGCCCGGCAAGCGCAAGCGTAAACGCAAGCGCAAGGCGAAGCCCGCGCCGGAAGCGGTAGCCAAAGTGGCCGTTGACGAGGGCGAGCCAGAAAAGCCACGCTCCGGCAAGCGTAAGCGCAAGCGTAAACGCATTCGTCGGGTTGACGAGGAGGAGGTCGAGCAATCGCTTCAGGAGACGCTACGCGAGTTAGAACAGGGCGTCAGTCGCATTCGTCAGCGACGCCGTCGGGAGCGCCGGGAGCGACATGCCCAGGAACGTGAACGTGAGGCGCAGCAGGAAGCGCAGGAGGCACGTAAGCTGCGCGTCACGGAATATATTTCTACCGGGGAGCTGGCCGAATTGATGGGGGTCGATGTCAGCGAGGTGATCTCGGCGCTTTTCAATGCGGGCATGATTGTTTCGATCAACCAGCGGCTGGACGCCGACACGATCCAGTTTGTGGCCGATGAATTTGGCTACGAAGTTGAGTTTATCACCGACTATAACGAGCTGGAGATCGAAATTCCCGAGGACCGTCCGGAAGATCTTCAGCCACGGGCGCCCATTGTCACGGTGATGGGGCACGTCGACCATGGGAAGACGTCTTTGTTGGACTATATCCGCAATACAAACGTAGTGGCCGGTGAGGCGGGTGGTATCACGCAGCATATCGGAGCGTATCACGTAGCGTTGCCCGATGGTCGTCACCTTACTTTTCTGGATACGCCCGGACACGAGGCCTTTACGGCCATGCGGGCACGCGGTGCGAAGGTAACTGACATCGTGATTCTGGTAGTGGCAGCAGACGATGGGGTGATGCCTCAGACGGTTGAGGCGATCAACCATGCCAAGGCGGCCGGCGTGCCCATTGTCGTGGCCATTACCAAGATTGACAAGCCCGAGGCTAATCCACAGCGCGTCATGCAGCAACTGGCCGAAAACGGCGTACTGGTTGAGCAGTACGGTGGTCAGGTGCAGTGCGCGCTGGTATCGGCCAAGACCGGGGAGGGCATCGATGATCTCCTGGAAAAGGTGCTGCTGGAAGCGGAGCTGCACGAGTTGAAGGCGAACCCGAACCGCCCGGCTGTTGGGACCATTATCGAAAGCCGAGTGGAGAAAGGACGGGGTAATGTTGCAACCGTACTGGTTCAGAACGGAACGCTCCGGGTAGGCGATCCATTTGTAGCCGGGGTGACCAGTGGCCGTGTACGTGCGATGTTTGACGAGCGCGGTAAGCGGGTCAAGGAAGCTGGTCCATCGATTCCGGTCCTGGTGCTCGGTTTTGATGAGTTACCTGAAGTGGGCGATCAGTTTGTGGTCGTGCCCGATGAGAAAGAGGCGCGCGCTATTGCGCAGAAGCGGCAGCAGATCCGCCGGGAGCAGATGCTACGCAAACAGCGTCGCATTTCGCTGGATGAAATCAGCCGGCGGATGGCTCAGGGCGGTTCCCTGAAAGAGCTAAATCTGATTATCAAGGGCGATGTAGCTGGCTCGGTCGAGGCATTGACCGATGCCCTGCTGAAGCTTTCGACCGACGAAGTAGCCGTGAATATCATCCATGGCGGTGTTGGTGCGATCACGGAGAGTGATGTAATGCTGGCGTCGGCTTCTGATGCGATTATCATTGGCTTTCAGGTGCGTCCGAGCAGTAGTGCGCGTCAGCTGGCCGAGCGCGAGCATGTGGACATCCGACTCTACTCGGTCATCTACCAGGCAATTGAAGAGGTGCGCGATGCCCTGGAAGGACTCCTTTCGCCCGAGAAGACCGAACAGGTGGTGGGCGTGGCCGAGGTGCGCGAAACCTTCAAGATCCCGAAGGTGGGTACTGTGGCCGGTTGCCGTGTAGTTGAAGGGCGTATTCGCCGGGGCGATCGCGTGCGGGTTATCCGCGACGGGGTGGTGATCTACGAAGGCACAATCTCGTCGCTTCGGCGCTTCAAGGATGATGTGCGGGAGGTGCAAAGTGGCTATGAGTGTGGAGTGGGCATTGAGAACTTCAACGACATCAAAGTAGGGGATCAGATCGAAGCTTTTGAAGTCGTCGAACAGCGGCGCAAACTGGAGGTCCGATGAGCAGTATTCGGGTGCAGCGTGTGGGCAGCCTGCTCAAGCGCGAGCTGGCCGATATTTTGCAGCACGAGTTTGGCGATCAGCTGCCTCCCATGACAACGGTCACCGACGTGCAACCAACCCGAGATCTGTCCATTGCGCGGGTATACGTGAGTATCTATGCGCCTTCGGAACAAAAGCAGGCTGCTTTTCGACGCCTTCAGGAACTGACGCCCCAGATTCGAGCCGTCCTGGCGCAACGCATTCGGCATCAGATGCGCTTCATGCCTGAGCTTCGCTTTATGCTGGATGACACTATGGAACGGGCGCAGCGCGTCGAAGAGCTGCTGGCACGCATTCGCGAAGAACGGGCCCGCCGTGAAGGTCAGACGTCCTGATCTATGTCCGTACCCCTTCCGGAAAGTCCGGATCATCTGGTCTATGGCTATCCGCGCCTGCCCGATCGGTGGGAGGCGGCCGTTCTGCTGATTGATAAACCCCGTGGACTGACCTCTTTTGATGTGATCCGTCGGCTTCGGAAGTTGCTGCGCGTGCGCAAAATCGGGCACGCCGGTACGCTTGATCCGCTGGCTACGGGTCTGCTTATCTGTCTGGTAGGACGTGCGACGCGCTGGATGACCCACTTTATGGCTCAGGACAAGGAATACGAGGGCGTTTTACGGCTTGGTGAGGTTACGCCGTCCTATGATGCCGAGACCGAAGTGGTAGCGCGTCGTCCCTGGGAGCATCTGACCGAGGAAGATCTGGAGCGTGCTCGACAGCAGTTTGTGGGCGCGCTTGTGCAGCAGGTGCCCGCTTATTCGGCGGTAAAAGTCAGGGGGAAAAGGCTCTATAAGCAGGCGCGTATGGGCCAGGTGGTCGAGCGTCCACGCCGACACGTGCAGATCTATACGTTTGATCTGCTGGGGCGTGAAGGGCCCGACGTGACCTTTCGGGTGCATTGTTCGAAAGGGACCTACATTCGTAGTCTGGTGCATGACTTCGGGCAGGCCCTGGGATGTGGGGCGCATCTGGTAGCGCTCCGTCGTACGCGATCAGGGCCTTATCACGTGGAGCAGGCCTGGACCCTGGAGCGTCTGGCCGAGGCGCTGAAAGCACGGGCATTGACATCTCCGGATCGGAACCATGAAGTTTGAGCACGGACTGGAGCAAGTATCGCCTGATGCTCGCTCAGTGGTAACCGTCGGCACCTTCGACGGGGTGCACCAGGGCCATCAGGCCGTGTTGCAATTTCTGATGAGCCGGGCACGTGAGCGCAATGGAGTCAGTACCGTGCTCAGTTTTGATCCGCATCCACGCGAGGTGTTGCGTGGGGAGCCGGTTCCTTTGCTGACAACGATAGAGGAGCGTGCCGAGCTTCTGGCTGAACTGGGCATTGAGCGGTTCATTGTGCTCCCCTTTACACCTGCGCTGGCTGCTATGCCGGCGCGTCGGTTCGTCGAAGAGATCCTGGTGCAGCGCATCGGTCTGCAGGCGATCTGCGTGGGCTATGATCATACGTTTGGACGGAACCGGGAGGGAAATGTCGCGCTGTTACAGCAACTGGGACCGCAGTACGGCTTTGCGGTAGACGTTATTCCTCCGCAGGTCGTAGACGATCGCACCGTTTCATCTACTCTGATCCGGACGCTCCTTGTACGTGATGGGGCGGTACGTCAGGCGGCTGCGTTGCTGGGACGGCCCTACATGCTCCAGGCTACGGTGGTGCGTGGTGATGGACGCGGGCGCATACTGGGATTCCCGACCGCGAATCTGCACCCTGTACATCCACGGAAGCTGATTCCGCGCAACGGCGTCTATGCTGTTCGGGTGTGGCTGTCCGGGACAACAACGCCCCGGGACGGCATGATGAACATCGGAATGCGCCCCACGTTTGCCGGCGAGCGACGCACACTGGAGGTCCATGTCCTGGACTTCGAAGGCGACCTGTACGGGCAGCGGATTCGGGTAGATTTTATCGAGCGTCTCCGGGATGAGCGACGATTTCCCTCTGTCGAGGCGCTTCGGGAGCAACTTTTTCGCGACCGCCAGCGTTGTATGGAAGTACTGCGGGCCTCAGTATGAGGTCTTCTTTTTGACACGCGGCTTTATTCGGGAGTTGCGGGTCAGCTTCTTTAGCATGGTATCAATCTAAAGAGGGGACCACAGCACATGATCAGCAAAGAACACAAACGCGAACTGATTCGGAAGTACGGCGCTCACGAGCACGATACTGGGCGCCCTGAAGTACAGATTGCGATTTTTACCCACCGCATCAACGCATTGACCGAGCATCTAAAGCGCCATCCCAAGGATTTTTCCACGCGCCGTGGCTTGCTGAAGCTGGTCGGTAAACGGCGCCGCCTGCTCAATTATCTCATGCGTGAAGACATTGAGCGTTACCGCGCAATTATTGAGGAGTTGGGCATCCGTAAGTAAGCACAGGTCGGCGGCATCCCTGAGCGGATGCCGCCACGCATATTGGGCCATAGGGCCCATCAAAACGGTAGAGAATGGCTATGATGACGCAGGCAACGATTCACGAGATTGAATTTGCCCCTGGAAAGACACTGCGTCTGGAGACCGGACGTCTGGCCAAGCAGGCCGATGGAGCCGTGGTTGTCCGACAGGGTGATACCATGGTGCTCTGCACGGCCGTGCTGGCCGACGAGCCGCGAGAAGGACAGAGCTTTTTCCCGCTGATCGTAGAGTATCGTGAAAAATTTGCAGCAGGTGGTAAAATTCCGGGTGGCTTCATCAAGCGTGAAGGACGTCCGACGGACAAGGAGATTCTGTCCTCGCGTCTGATCGACCGGGCAATCCGTCCGCTGTTTCCAGAGGGCTTTTTCCATGATGTGCAGATCATCTGCTATGTGATTTCGGCCGACGACCGGTATGATGCCGACGTGCTGGCGGGCACGGGTGCTTCGGCGGCATTGTTGCTGGCCGGTGCCCCGTTTGAGGGACCCATTGCCGAGGTGCGCGTAGGGCGCATTGACGGTCAGTTTGTGGTCAATCCTTCCCTTCAGGAGCTCGAGCAGAGCGACATGAACCTGGTGGTGGCCGGCAAAGAGGACGCCATCGTAATGGTCGAGGGCGAAATGAAGGAGGTCAGTGAAGCAGATATGCTCGAAGCCCTCGAGGTGGCGCATGAGGCTATCCGTACGCTCTGCCGGGGGCAGCTTGAGTTCATAAAAGCCCATGGCCAGCCTGAGCCTTTCGCCTATCAGGCCACAACGCTGCCGGAGGAGCTGGTGGCCCGCGTACGTGAGCTGGCTGTACCGAAACTGGAAGCACACCTGCACGCCCCCTATGAGAAGCAGCACTTTTACGAGGGCCTGGAGCGAATTGGCGAGGAGACGGTCGCGGCTCTGCTGAGCACGACCGACGAAGCGGGCAATCAGGGACTGGCTGAGGCAACGCCCGAAGGCTGGACGGCCGATCAGATCCGGAAAGCAGTGGCACGGGTAACCCGTGAAGTGATGCGGCAGATGATTCTGCGGGAAGGACGCCGGATCGATGGCCGCGGCCTGGAGGATATCCGACCTATCTGGATGGAGGTGGGATACCTGCCTCGGGTGCACGGATCGGCGATCTTTACCCGGGGCGAAACCCAGGTCATGGCTTCGGTAACGCTTGGCACGTCGAAAGACGTGCAGATGATTGATCAGATCTTTGTGACCGGCGATAAGCGCTTCTTCCTACACTACGAATTTCCTCCCTTCTCTACCGGTGAGCTTCGGTTTCTACGAGGGCCAGGACGCCGTGAGATCGGCCATGGTTATCTGGCCGAGCGGGCACTGGCTGCGGTGCTGCCTGATGAATCCACCTTCCCTTATACAATCCGCGTGAATGCCGACGTGCTGGAGTCAAACGGCTCCTCCTCGATGGCCAGTGTATGTGCTGGCTCGCTGGCGCTCATGGACGCCGGTGTGCCTGTTGCCAAGCATGTGGCTGGCGTGGCCATGGGCCTGATCAAAGAGGGAGACCAGGTGGCTATTCTGACCGACATTCTCGGTACGGAAGACCACCTGGGTGATATGGACTTTAAAGTGGCCGGCACGCGCGAGGGCATCACGGCCTGTCAGATGGATATCAAGATCGGTGGGCTAACGCGCGAGATCCTTCAACGCGCGTTGGAGCAAGCGCGCCGTGCCCGGATGTATATTCTGGATCTGATGGAACAGACGATCGAGGCACCGCGCCCGGACCTGTCTCCCTATGCACCGCGGCTAACCCAGATCACCATCGACCCGGAATTCATTGGCGCCGTAATTGGTCCGGGAGGTCGTGTGGTCCAGGGGATTCAGCGCGAGACAGACACGACCATCGAAATCGAAGAGCGCGATGGGGTGGGGGTGGTTACGGTAGCCGCCACCAATCAGGAGAATGCCCGGCGCGCTATCGAAATGATCAAACAGATTGTCGCTGTGCCCGAGGTTGGAGCCGAATACGAGGGCATTGTGCGCAGCATTCAAAGCTTTGGGGCTATTGTGGAGATTATGCCCGGTAAGGAAGGGTTGCTCCACATCTCCGAGTTGGATCATGGCTATGTCAAAGACATCCATGATTACCTGAAAGTAGGCGACAAAGTCCGGGTCAAGTTGATCGAAATTCGTGAGGATGGCAAGTTGCGCCTCAGCCGCAAGGCGTTCCTGCCGCCACCGGAACCTGAGACAAAAAATGGCGAGCCGGCGCGCACGCAGGTAGGCGGGCGGGGTGGAGCGCCGACGCGTGGACGTGCTTCCGGACGTCCCCATGGCCCTGGCCACGGCCGTGGCGGCCGTGGGGGGCGGGGGCGCGGACCGGACCGTGGACGTGGCGGCCGTCGCCATTAAGTGCCAGACCACACAGAGCGTGCTGGGTGAAGGCGGGGGCTGTTGGCTCTCGCCTTTTTTGTATGGTGCAATCAACTAACCTGGAGCTACGGATGTCGGTGCAAATGATAACAGATACCACCACCTATCAGAAGACGGTGCTGCCCTGCGGCCTGCGTATCGTAACCGAAACGATCCCTTCGGTGCGGTCGGTGGCCGTTGGGCTCTGGGTGGACGTGGGAAGCCGTGACGAAGCTGAAGAAGAAGCCGGCATTACCCACTTTATTGAGCATATGGTTTTTAAGGGGACCGAGCGGCGTCGTACGCACCAGATCGCGCAACGTATCGAATATGTGGGGGGGTACTTAAACGCCTTCACCACGAAGGAGCATACCTGTTACTACGTACGGGTGTTGGATGAATACCTGGAGCGGGCCCTGGATACGCTGATTGATCTGGCTTTCCGGCCTCGCTTCCCAGAACGGGAGATCGAAAAGGAGAAGGAGGTGATTCTGGAGGAGATGAAGATGTACGAAGATACGCCGGATGAATACATCTTTGATCTTTTTGAAGCCCTGGTTTATGCGGGGCATCCGCTGGGGCGTCCCATTGTGGGACGGGCAGAGACGGTACGGTCCTTTTCGCGGTCGATGTTGCTGGACTTTATGGAACGGCATTACACGCCGGATCGCATGGTGCTGGCAGCGGCCGGTCGGCTTGTGCACGAGCGCGTGGTAGCGCTTATGGAACGGCTGCTACGCGGCGTACCGCTTCGCACTCCCAACCATCGGCAGCGACTGCCGGCTCCTCCTTATCGCCCTGGCGAGCGCGTGGAACGGCGCAGTGTGCAGCAGGCGCATCTGGTATTAGGAGGACGTGGCTACGACCTGCACCATCCACAGCGGGCAGTCCTCACCGTACTCAACACCTTGCTGGGAGGGGGGATGGCCAGCCGATTGAATCAGAATATTCGAGAGCGGTACGGTTACTGCTACAATATTTATTCGTTTGTCAATCTGCACGCAGATGTCGGGGACTGGGGGGTTTATATGGGCACGGATCCACGTCGGGTGGACCGGGCGGAGCAGCTCATCCGGCGTGAGCTGGACAAGCTGGTGCAGGCCCCGGTAGGACGGCGGGTGTTGGCTCATGCCAAGAATCAGGTAAAAGGCACGTTGATGTTAGGCCAGGAGAGCATGAACAACCGAATGATGCGGCTGGGCCGACAGGAGCTGTATTTTGGTCGCTACTACAGTCTGGATGAGGCGTTGCAGGAGGTAGATCGTGTGACGGCCGAGGAGGTGCAGCAGGTCGCGCGGTCGTTGTTTGCGGAGCAGGAATATTCGAAAGTGGTGTTATTGCCCAGGTGAGACGTTATGGAGCTCTTTTGCATAGAGAGATTCTTTTGTAGTTTTCAGGGTGGTTCATTCAATAAAATCCGTTATTGCAATGCAAAAAATCCTGGTGACCGGAGGAGCTGGCTTTATCGGATCACATGTAGCCGAGACGCTGCTGGCTCAGGGATACGAAGTGCACATCCTGGATGACTTCTCCTCAGGACGGGAAGAAAATATTCCGGAGGGAGCGTTTGTGCACCGTATGGACGTTCGCGATGAGGCGGTCGCGACACTTTTTGCCCGAGAGCGGTTTCCAATTCTGATTCATCATGCCGCGCAGATGGATGTGCGCCGTTCGGTGGCTGATCCGAAATTTGATGCGGATGTCAACATCATGGGGCTGCTGAATTTAATGGAGGCCGGGCGGCAGCATGGGTTGCAGAAAGTCATTTTTGCTTCGACCGGAGGCGCCATCTATGGCGAGCCAGACTATGTACCGCAGGATGAAACGCATCCGGTACGACCACTTTCACCTTATGGCATTACCAAGCTGGCCTCTGAGAAGTACCTCTACTTCTATGAGCAGCAGTACGGTATTCGCTACATTGCGCTGCGTTATGCAAACGTATATGGTCCACGCCAGAATCCACATGGCGAGGCCGGTGTGGTGGCGATCTTTACGCAGCGCATGCTTGAGGGCAAGCAGCCGATCATTTATGGATCAGGCGAGCAGACTCGCGATTTTGTGTATGTCGGCGATGTGGTTGCGGCCAATCTGGCCGCGCTGGCTTATGAGGGATCTGGCGTTTTTAACGTCGGTACCGGTATTGAGACCAGCGTCAACCAGCTCTTTCGCATGTTGCGTGATTTGATCAATCCGGAGGTGCCGGAAGTGCACGGCGAGGCCAAACCGGGCGAGCAGCAACGCAGTGTGCTGGGATATGAGCGGGCGCGTCAGGTGCTGGGTTGGGAGCCCCGCGTGTCGCTTCAGGAAGGACTGCGACGCACTGTGGCTTGGTTTCGAGCGCAGGTAACTGTCGACTAAACCATATCATGTATCGCGTTCGGCTTCCCGTCTTCGAGGGGCCACTGGACCTGCTCCTGTATTTCATCCGGCGGGATGAGCTGGACATCTACGACATTCCGGTAGCGCGTATTGCTGATGAGTTTCTGGCCTATGTGCGTCTGATGGAGGAGTTGGATCTGGATGGAGTGGGCGATTTTCTCTATCTGGCGGCTGTTCTGCTACATATCAAAGCGCAGATGCTATTGCCCCGGCCTCCTGCCGAAACGGCCGAAGAGGCACCGGCCGAGGATCCCAGACAGGAGCTGGTAGCGCGTTTGCTGAATTACTTGCGTTACAAGGAGGCGGCCGGTCGGCTGGATGCTTGTGCTGAAGCGCGTCGAAGACTTTACACACGGGGAGCAGCCGCGGGGGCGGGGAACGAAGAAGCAATCGCTGCCCCCCCGCCGCTGGCGCCCGTCTCTATGTTGGAGTTGCTGGGGGCGTTACGGAAAGTGCTGGAGCGAAGGGTGCACCCGCCAGACCACACCGTGCGGCGAGAAATCTATAGCGTGGAAGCTCAGATGCGCTACGTGCAGACGCAGCTCCAACAACAGAAGAGGCGTTCGTTTGCGGCGCTGGTGGCCGGCCAGTCCCGTGGCTTTGTGATTGCGACGTTTCTGGCTGTGCTGGAGCTGGCCCGACAGGGACAGGTATGGTTGCATCTTCAGGAAAGCGGAGACGACTTTCTGGTAGAGCTTACGGAAGCGCTGTCTGTGGAGGAGACCTATGCCGCAGCATAAGGAAAAAGGGGAGGTGGCTATCCCGTTAATGCAGGGAATTGAAGCTTTGCTGTTTGTGGCCGACGTGCCGCTTTCGGTAGAGGAGATGGCTACGCTATGGGAGCGGGCTTACGGCACAAGGCCTTCGTCGGAGGAAGTAAAGGCGGCGATTGAAGCGCTTAACCGGGTATATGAGGAGACCGGTCGTGTATTCCGCATTCAGCGTTGGGGTGGGGGGTATCGGCTGGCGACGGTGGCGCCGGTAAGTCCGTTATTGCAACACTACAAACAACCAGAAGCCAAGCTATCCCAGACGCTGCTCGAAACGCTGGCTATCATTGCCTACCGTCAGCCCATCACCAAGCCCGAAATCGACCACATCCGCGGTGTTAACTCAGACTACGCCCTTCGTCGACTTCAGGAGCTGGAGTTGATTACAGTTACCGGACGCAGCGATACCGTAGGACGGCCACTATTGTACGGCACAACGCAACGATTTCTGGAATATTTCGGATTAAATAGTCTGAACGATCTACCAGAGCTACCGGAACTCAAACAGCTCCTTGAAAACCCCGAGATCCGTCAGGAACACCTGCGCCTTCTCTATTCATTCGAACCCGAAAATCAGGAGTCCACAGCATAAACAAAAAGACAACTTCACAAAAGCCGGGCACTTCCCACACCGGCTTTTCGTTTACAGAAAACTACGCCATGGATCCCTATATCCATGACACGGGCAGATCGCCCGATGTCTGCCCTACCTGTTCACCGCGAGAAGATCAAGCCCATGGAGAGGGCTAATGCCCTCGCTGAAGCAGGAAGCCCCGCATCTCTAATGCGGGGAGGAGGACACACGAAACACCCCAGGAAAACTTCAGCTAACCGGGCCTAATGGCGATGTCGGAAAAGTCCCCGCTGATTCGCCTGAACCGCTATCTGGCACGCGCCGGCGTATGCCCATCCCGGCGTAAGGCCGATGAGCTCATCGCCAGTGGACAGGTACGCGTCAATGGCCAGATAGCGCAACTGGGCATGCGCGTCGGGCCAGACGACATCGTCGAAGTCAACGGCGTGCGCGTTGTCCCGCAGACACAGGCGCTTTATATCTTAATGAACAAGCCGCACGATACCATCACAACCTGCGAGGACGAACGCGGACGCCGTACGGTCCTGGATCTGATCAATTTACCACCTGAGCAAAAACAGAGCCTGTTCCCGGTCGGCCGTCTTGACCGAAACACAACCGGTGTATTACTACTGACCAACGACGGTGAGCTGGCCAATCGGCTAATGCATCCACGCTATCGCGTTGAAAAAATCTACGTAGCGCGTACCACTCGTCCGGTAAAACCAGAAGAAGCCGAGCAGCTACGTAAGGGTGTCCAGCTTGAAGATGGACCAGCTCGGGCAGTCCGTGTTGCCATCAACCCGGCCGATCCCCATGAAATTGCGCTGATGATCTACGAGGGACGTAACCGACAGGTGCGGCGCATGCTGGAAGCCATAGGCCATGAAGTGGTACAGCTCAAGCGTACTCATTATGCCGGCCTCACCACAAAAGGCGTACGTCCCGGTAAATGGCGCCGTCTGACCGACAGCGAAGTACGCCGCCTGTACCGTATGGTTGGACTCAAGCCTCCCAAAACCTTCAAAACCATACCACTGCATCATGGAAACGCAGACGCTGTCAAGCGCTGATATTCTCGAGCGAATTAGCTGGAAATTTGTCGGCGAGGGGCTAACCTACGACGATGTGCTGCTGGTGCCGGCCCGCTCGGCAGTCATGCCACGCGAAGTCTCCACAAAAACCTGGCTGACTCGCAATATCTCGCTCAACATTCCGCTGGTATCCGCGGCTATGGATACCGTCACCGAGGCCGAGATGGCTATCGCCATCGCCCGGGAAGGTGGCGTAGGGGTCTTACACAAAAACATGACCATCGAGCGCCAGGCGGCCGAAGTGCGGCGGGTAAAGCGATCCGAAAGCGGCATGATCATGGATCCAATCACGCTGCATCCCGACGATACTGTCGCCGACGCCCGCCGCATGATGGCGCGTTATTCGATCGGAGGTATCCCCATTGTCAATCAGGAAGGCAAACTGGTCGGCATCGTTACGAACCGCGACCTACGCTTTCAAGTCGACAGCCAGCGTCCGCTGCGGGAAGTAATGACCGCAGAGGGACTGATCACTGCTCCGGTAGGCACAACGCTGGAGGAAGCCGAGCAAATTCTGGAGGAAAACAAGATTGAAAAGCTTCCAGTTGTCGATGAAAACGGCTACCTGAAAGGGCTCATCACCTTCAAAGACATAGAAAAAAAGCGGAAGTATCCCAACGCCTGCAAAGACGAACACGGACGTCTCCGCGTTGGCGCCGCCGTCGGGGTTACGGCCGATGTCGTGGACCGGGTAGCTGCCCTGGTAGAAGCTGGCGTTGATTTCATCACGGTCGATACCGCCCACGGCCACTCTGAGGGTGTACTGCGTACCGTCGAGCTGATCAAATCACACTTTGAACACCTGGACGTCATCGCCGGCAATGTCGCTACAGCCGAGGGAACACGTGATCTGATCGCAGCCGGAGCTGACGCGGTCAAAGTAGGGATTGGCCCGGGGTCCATCTGCACGACCCGTGTGGTAGCAGGCGTTGGCGTACCCCAGCTCACCGCCGTCATGATCTGCGCAGCCGAAGCACGACCGCGCGGTATTCCTATCATCGCGGACGGAGGCATCAAGCACACCGGTGACATTCCAAAAGCGCTGGCAGCCGGCGCCTCCAGCGTCATGATTGGGAGTCTTTTTGCCGCTGTCGAGGAAAGCCCGGGCGAAACCATCATTTACGAAGGGCGAAAGTACAAGAGCTACCGCGGCATGGGATCGGTAGGGGCCATGGCAGCCGGTAGCAAAGACCGCTACTTCCAAGATGCCGAGGACGACCTGGCCAAGCTGGTGCCCGAGGGCATTGAAGGCCGCGTCCCCTACAGCGGACGCCTCAGCGAGGTCGTCTACCAGATGATCGGAGGATTACGGGCGGCCATGGGCTACTGCGGTTGTGCTACCATTGAGGAGCTCTACGAAAAGGCTCGCTTCGTACGCATCACCCCGGCAGGCGTCCGGGAAAGCCACCCACATGATGTGTATATCACCAAAGAAGCTCCCAACTACTGGTTGCGCTCCCTCTGACAGTAACCTATGACCTCTGAGCGCATTGCACGTATTCAGGAGCGCCTGCAGCAAGCCGATGCAGACGCGATATTGCTCTCAGCGCTCCCGGACATCCGATGGGCCTGTGGCTTTACCGGGTCCAACGCGCTGCTCCTCATTCGACGCGACACAGCCTACTTTCTAACAGACGGTCGGTACACGACGCAGGCCCTGCAGGAAGTGAAGGGCATCCCTCAGTACACAGGGGGGCCAGACCTATTGCAATATGCAGTAGCAGAAGGCCTGCTGGAAGGCGTCCAGCGCCTGCTCTATCAGGCCGACCACCTTACCTGCGCCCGGCTCAACGCTTACCGCACGCAACTACCCGACGTCGAATGGATCGGGGTAGATAACTGGCTATGCGAACTGACGGCTATCAAGGACGAGACTGCCCTGCAGGCCATCCGCCGTGCCCAGGCCCTTACAGAACGCGTCTTTGAGGAG